>JAJRUW010000068.1 GCA_024277615.1 Fidelibacterota bacterium
CGACTTCAACGCCGCCATGGACTGTAACGGTGTCTGCGACGGCACTGCATATATCGACGACTGTGACATCTGTTCGGAAGGTGACACCGGTCATGCGGCCAACAGTGACATGGACGACTGCGGCGTCTGCTTTGGGGATAATGCCGATATGGATTGTAACGGAGATTGTTTCGGCACGGCCTATCTGGATGACTGCGGTGTGTGCTCCGAGGGTAATTCCGGTCATCCCGCCAACAGCGATATGGACTGTAATGATGAATGTTTCGGTACGGCCTTCGATAACGAATGTGGATGTGTGGGCGGCGGAACCGGTTTGGCCGAAGATTACTGTTATGGTTGTACGGATCCTGAAGCCGATAATTTCGATCCCGAGGCAACCATCGATGACGGCAGTTGTTATTTTCTACCCAATCCTCCGGCAAATCTTGTAGCCACTGCCGGTGACCTAGAAATTGTTCTAACTTGGGATGCCATCCGTCAGAGTGGTTCACGTGCAGACGCTACAGTATGGATCTCAAATATAACTGACACGAATATAGAAATAACCATGAACAACTCCGCAGACGTTTACGGCTTCCAGTTCAACCTGGTTGCCGATGATGCTCTGGGAGCCGCTTTCGGTGCCGCTTCCGGTGGTTCGGCTGCTACCGGCGGGTTTATGGTTTCGACAAATGCCGATGGACTCGTCCTTGGTTTTTCGCTGACGGGGAGTTTTATTCCCGCAGGCGAAAGCGTTCTTACCAATATTTCCTGGACACATACGGGAACAGATGCCTATATCAATTTGACCAACGGTATCTTTTCTGGCCCGGGCGGGGCATCTCTGGCAGTTGATTTTGGGGAGTCCATGTGTTACGGAGACTGTGGACTTCCTGCGGATATTACCTATAACGTCTATCGTGACGGAGTGCTGCTTGCAGACGGAATTCCTACAAACTCTTATACCGATTCCGGGTTGGATTATGTTGAATACCATTGCTACCAGGTAACCTCTTTCGACGGAATGTATGAATCGGAATTCTCAAATGAAGATTGCGCCACAACCTTTGACTGTAACGGAATATCCGGCGGCGATGCTTTTTTCGATGACTGTGGATACTGCGTTGGCGGAGATACGGGGTTGGAGGCCAATTATGCTATGGACTGTGCCGGCGTTTGTGACGGTGAATCTGTAGTAGATGACTGCGGTGATTGTGTGTTACCCGATGAATTTAATAATGCCATGGACTGCAACGGGGATTGTGGCGGCACAGCTTATTATGACGACTGTGATGTCTGTTCCGAAGGTAATACAGGGCATGTTGCAAACAGCGATATAGATGATTGCGGCGTTTGCTTCGGCGATAATGCAGACATGGACTGTAACGGCGACTGCTTTGGAACAGCTGAAATCGATGACTGCGGCATTTGTTCGGGTGGTAACAGCGGTCATGATTGGAACAGTGACCAGGATTGTACCGGTGAATGTTTTGGTGCCAACATTGAAGATTTGAATGGCAGCTGCTGTCTTCCCGAAGATTTCGATGACTGTGGAGTTTGTTTCGGAGGCAATGCAGATGACCTGGGCTGTGGCTGTTTTGAACCGGCTCCTTTATTATATTGTACCGATTATGACGGAGACGGAATTGGATTTGGAGAGGGAGAGGCCTTTTGTCCTGAGGATGTTCCCGAAGGTTATGTGGACAGCTGTGACGACCCGACACCTGACGGAGACCTTACGGTAAGTATCGGTCTCATGGATCTGGATAGCGTAACCGGAGTAGGAACTGTCGATATCAATTATTCCGATAGTGATCTTCCTTTGAAGGGATATCAGTTTTTGTTTACCGGTGTTACGCTACTGGATGCAACTACTGACAATCCTGATTTCACGGTGAGTTTTAATGCAGAAAATGGTCAGGTAATCGCATTTTCCATGAGCGGAGGTGAGTATCCGGCGGGTGACGGTATCTTTGTTTCCCTGACCTTCCAGCATGCCGGACCTGAAACTCTGGTCTGCCTGGATGAAGTCATTGTAGCCGGTGAATCAGGCCACGAACCCACAGTAACAGTGGGTCCCTGCGGGATTATACCGGAGACTGAATCCGTAGATTGTAGTGGAGACTATTACGGTACCGCCTTTTTAGATGATTGCAACGAATGTGTCGGCGGAAATACCGGCATGGAAGAAAATTGGGCCATGGACTGTAACGGTGTCTGCTTTGGCGAGTCGGTAATTGATGATTGTGAAGACTGTGTACTGCCTGCCGACTTCAACGCCGCCATGGACTGTAACGGTGTCTGCGACGGCAGTGCTTATATCGACGACTGTGACATCTGTTCGGAAGGTGACACCGGTCATGCGGCCAACAGTGACATGGACGACTGCGGCGTCTGCTTTGGCGATAATGCCGATATGGATTGTAACGGGGATTGTTTCGGTACGGCCTATCCGGATGACTGCGGTGTGTGCTCCGAGGGTAATTCCGGTCATTCCGCCAACAGCGATATGGACTGCGCCGGCGTCTGCTTCGGTACGGCTTATATCGATGATTGTGATGTCTGCTCGGAAGGTGACACGGGTCATGGGGCCAACAGCGACATGGACTGCGCCGGTGTCTGTTTCGGTGAATCGGTTACGGACGACTGCGGTGACTGTGTACTGCCTGCCGACTTCAATGCCGCCATGGACTGTAACGGTGATTGTGACGGCACGGCCTTCATCGATGACTGCGGTGTCTGCTCCGGCGGTAATTCCGGTCACGAAGCCAATGCCGATGACCTGGGATGCGGCTGTTTTGAACCTGCCCCGCTGGACTATTGTTTTGACTACGATGGCGACGGTTTAGGAAATCCGGGCTCCGAAACGCCCTTCTGCGCCAATGAAGTTCCTGATGGCTATGTACTGGATTGTTCGGATGAATCACCCGATGGTGAAGTCACTATTTACCTCGGGGATCCTGTGATCGATGAGACCGGAATCGGTACGGTTGACATCCTTTATAATAACAGCGACCTGCCAATTAACGGATATCAGTTCGTCTTTACCGGAGTAACTTTACTTGATGCTGTTACGGATAATCCCGATTTCAGTATCAGTTTCAATGCCGATAACGGACAGGTCCTGGCCTTTTCGATGTCCGGCGGTTCCTATCCTGCCGGAGATGGCACGCTGGCAACTTTGACCTTTCAACACGCCGGACCGGCTGTAACTGTTTGTTTGGAAGATTTAATGGTAGCTGGTGGGTCCGGTCATGCCCCTGTTGTCTATAACGACAATTGCCTTGATATTCCCGAAGGACCAATGGATTGTAATAATGACTATTACGGAATCGCCCAACTGGACGACTGCGGTGTCTGTTCAGGCGGTAACAGCGGCCATGAATGGAACAGTGATCAGGACTGTGCCGGCGAATGTTTCGGTACTAGTGTCGAAGATCTGAATGGCAGCTGCTGTCTCCCCGAAGAATTTGATGACTGCGGGGTTTGTTTCGGTGGCAATGCCGATGATCTGGGCTGCGGCTGTTTTGAGCCGGCTCCTTTGATCTACTGCCCCGATTATGACGGTGACGGAGTTGGAGCCGGTGAAGGTGAGGCTTTTTGTCCTGAAGATATTCCCGAAGGTTACGTTGACAGCTGTGATGATCCGACACCTGACGGTGACCTTACGGTAAGCATCGGCCTTTTGGAACTTGACAATCAAACTGGTGTGGGGACTGTTGAGATTGATTATTCCGGCAGTGATCTCCCGATCAGAGGATACCAGTTTGTATTTACAGGTGTTACGCTATTGGATGCAGCTACGGACAATCCGGATTTTACGGTAAGTTTTAATGCTGAAAATGGACAAGTTATTGCCTTTTCCGTAAGTGGCGGTACGTATCCGTCCGGGGATGGAACATTTGCAACCCTGACCTTCCAGCATGCCGGGCCGGAAACACTGATCTGTCTGAATAATGTCATCATTGCCGGTGATACGGGGCATGAACCCGAAGTAACTGTGGGTCCCTGCGGGATTATCCCCGAGGCTGAATCCATAGACTGTAATGGAGACTATTACGGTATCGCATTTATCGATGATTGCGGCGAATGTGTAGGCGGGAATACCGGCATGGAAGAGAATTGGGCCATGGATTGCGCCGGTGTCTGCTTCGGTGAATCTGTAGTGGATGATTGTGAAGACTGCGTCCTGCCGGCTGATTTTAATGCTGCAATGGACTGTAATGGCGATTGCGATGGTACGGCCTTCATTGATGAGTGTGATGTCTGTTCGGAAGGGAATACAGGACACGAAGCCAATAGCGATCTGGATTGCAATGGTGACTGTTTTGGTACGGCCTTTATCGATGATTGCGAAGTCTGTTCGGATGGCAATACGGGACATGAAGCCAATAGCGATCTGGATTGTGCCGGCGTCTGCTTCGGTGAATCTGTAGTGGATGATTGTGAAGACTGTGTCCTGCCGGCTGATTTTAATGCTGCCATGGACTGTAACGGTGATTGCGATGGTACGGCCTTTATTGATAATTGTGATGTATGTTCGGAAGGGAATACAGGGCATCCTGCCGACAGCGACATTGATGATTGCGGCGTCTGTTTCGGTGAAAATGCAGATATGGACTGCGCCGGTGTTTGTTTTGGCGATTCCGTGACCGATGATTGCGGTGACTGTGTGCTGCCGGAAGATTTCAATGCCGCTATGGACTGCAATGGTGTGTGTGGCGGTTCGGCTGTAGAAAATGACTGTGGCTGTGTGGGCGGTGATACAGGACTCGAACCTGATTTCTGCTTTGGATGCACCGATGAAACGGCCACGAATTATGACCCCGTTTATACTATTGATGACGGAAGCTGTATCTTCTACGATGTCCAGATCGGTGAAACCGGGATCACACAATTGATTGTGTTCCAGGATTCGATTACGGGACTTTATGAAGGTGACTATATTGCCGTTTACGATGGCAGCGGGCTGCTCAGTGATGGAAATTGTGACAGTGAATTTGGCGAATTGCTCGTTGCTGCGGGTCAGTGGTCCGGCAGTCAGTTGAATCTCATCGCAGTTGGCTCTGTTGACATGTGTGCTTATGGCGGATATCAGCTGCCGGGATATGTTGAAGGCAATCCTCTGATCATACGGATATATAGACCCTCCGTTCATGCTGAATATGAGACCACGGCAACCTATGGCGCCGGTTCCGGTATTTTCGGTGATATATATATTGCCATCTCGGAACTCATACCGGTAATCGACGGCTGTACGGATGATACAGCTTGTAATTTCGATCCCGAAGCCACACATAATGACGGATCATGTCTGTATAACGACTGTGCAGGAGAATGTGGCGGGAGCCATGTGGATGACGGTCAGGGTAACTGTTGTTTTGAAGCGGATCTGGATGATTGCGGTGTCTGTTTCGGCGAAAATAGCGCCATGGACTGTAATGGTGACTGCTTCGGCGAAGCCCTTGTTGATGATTGCGGTATCTGCTCAGGCGGTAATTCAGAGCATGAGGCAAACAGCGACCAGGATTGTAACGGCGACTGCTTTGGGGAAGCTTTCATTGATGATTGCGGTAACTGCGCCGGCGGTCTGACGGACCTTGATCCTGATTATGCCATGGATTGTAACGGCGATTGTGACGGTACTGCCTTTGTAGATGACTGTGGAAATTGTGTCGAAGGGAATACCGGTTTGTCTGAAAATTATGCCATGGATGATTGTGGTGTATGCAACGGGAATAATGCCGATATGGATTGCAATGGTGACTGCTTCGGTTCTGCCATTGAGAACGAATGTGGCTGTGTGGGTGGTGAAACGGGTCTTGATGTAGACTTCTGTTTTGGCTGCACTGACGACCTCTACTGTAACTATGATCCGGAAGCCACGGTGGATGATGGCAGCTGTGATGACAGCTGCTGGGGCTGTACCAACGAATATGCTGAAAACTATGATCCGGATGCTACAATGACTTGTTATGGAGATAACAGCTGCTGTGTCTTCTCCAATATCAACCTGTACTTTGGAGCCGGAGATACAGAAGCCGGAACCATTGAAGTCTGGATGGACAATACCAGTGATTATGTAGTTGCCGGGTTCCAGTTTAATGTCAGTGGACTGACACTTACAGGGGCTTATGGCGGAACTGCCGAACAGTACGGGTTTAATGTTACGACAACCCCTGTTGGCGGCGTTCTGGGTTTCATTTTTGGAACTGACTATATACCGCAGGGCAATGAACTGCTTACAATCCTGACTTTCGATACTTTTACCGACAATCTGTCTTGTCTTAGTGAAGCTGTAGTCTCAGCGCCTCCCGGTCAGGGCGAAATCTCCGTGATGTATGGTGACTGTTATACCTGGACCATCTTTGGTTGTACAGATTCACAGGCTTGTAATTATGATCCGCTTGCCACCGACGATGATGGAAGCTGTCTGAGCAATGATTGTGCAGGTGAATGCGGTGGTACCCAAATCAATGATGAATTTGGCGGATGCTGCTATGCTGAAGAGATTGATGACTGCGGTGTTTGTCTGGGGGGCAACGCTGATATGGATTGTCTCGGAGAATGCTTCGGATCCCATATCACAGATGACTTTGGAGGCTGTTGCCTTGCCGGAGAAATTGATGACTGCGGTGTCTGCCTCGGAGGTGACGCTGACATGGATTGTAACGGTGACTGTTTTGGTGAGGCCTTTGAGAATGAATGCGGATGTGTTGGAGGTCTGACGGGGAATGAACCTGATTATTGTTATGGTTGCATCAGTGAAAATTATTGTAATTATGATCCGGATGCGACTCTTGACGATGGCAGTTGTGATGACAGTTGCTGGGGCTGCATGGAAGCCGATGCTTTGAATTATGATCCGGATGCTACAATGGCCTGTGATGGCTATGACGGCATAACCTGTTGTGAATTTGAAGTGGATGTACCGGTGCTGGAGGGCTGGACCTGGTTCTCCCTGAATCTTATATCCGATGATATGACGCTGAATAATGTGCTTTCCTCTCTCACCGGGAGTGCGAACCTCATCAAGGATCAATTTAGTTTTTCGCAGTACTATCCTGACTTTGGCTGGTTCCCCAACTGGGAAATTGACCCCACCAAGATGTACATGATCAATATGGACCTGGAAGACGGGATCAATTTCACCGGTAATCCGGTTGAGATTCAACCCTTCCCGGTTACCCAGGGTTGGAACTGGATCGGCTATCTGCCTCAGGTGGCCATGGATGTACCCACAGCTCTGGCATCTTTGGACGACAATGGCGGACAGTTGAAAACACAGTATGAAGGTTTCATGGATTACTATCCGGAAACCGGCTGGTTTGATGCTTCAGCCTTCATGATGGAACCCTTAAAGGGATACCAACTCTATATGAACCAGGCAGATGAACTGTTCTATCCTGATTACGGAGGCAGCGTACTGGTATCAAATCATAATCATAAGGCCCAGGATATCTCGCTTGCTAAACAGTTGACGGGCTGGGAAGTAGATCCCAACGCTTTCGAATATTCCGCATCAGTTGTTGCAACTGTGACCATCGAGGGTGCATCAGCCGGTGCGGAAGGAGATATGTTAGCGGCCTTTGTTGGAGATGAATGTCGGGGACTTACCTATGGTTCATATTTTGATCCGGCCGGCAAAGTTGTCTTCATGCTATTGGTTTACAGTAACGCTCCCGAAGGAGAACAGATAAACTTCCGCTTTGTCGATACTGCTGCAGATAAGATCTATGAATATCATGAATCGATAAATTTCATCGCAGACAACAGTATCGGCAGTGCTTATGACGCCCTGGAATTAAGTCAATATACGCTGCTTGAGGATGCGGACCTTTTACCGGCTGTCTATGCTTTGGATCCTGTGTATCCGAATCCGTTTAACCCGATAGCGACGATTGATTATTCCATCGAAAAACCCGGGATGGTGAAAGTTGTGATCTATGATATGCAGGGACGTGTTGTGGAAATTCTCGAAAATCAGTGGAAAGACGCCGGTCATTACAAACTGAACTGGGATGCCCGCAATCAGTCCAGTGGCATGTATATGGTGCAACTTACGTCCGGTGATTTTGAGCAGAACCGGAAACTTGTCTTAATGAAATAGGATAGCATATTTCTGACAATTAATGGCTGCAGCGGGATCTGAAAGGTTCTGTTGTAGCCGCTTTTTTATTAGTTGAGCAGGCTGATTGAAATTGATTTGAACAGATACTGTAAAGCGATTAACTTTCGCGACTAAAATTAGCGTAAATCTTCAAAATTGAGAGATAGAATTAATGAGCGTAAATAAATCAGTTCAAAAACGAATCCGGCAAGCTGCAAAATCAAATCTGCGGAACCGGCACTACCGTTCAAAAATGAAAACAGCAATTAAAAAGGTGACTTCCTCCACAACCAGGGAAGAAGCATTACCTGTGTTGAATGAAGCTGTTTCCATCATTGACCAGGTTGCACGCAAGGGAATTATCCATAAGAATAATGCCGGCAATCAAAAGTCAAGGTTGATGAACTTCGTGAACAAATTGCAATAACGTTGCAGTTGAATTTAGTAAAAGGGGCTGTTTAACAGCCCCTTTTTATTTTTATATCTGAATTATTGTTACCGGCACTACACTGCATCAAGAGCTGTCATTCGGTGCGGGTAACTGCCGGTCAGGTTGGTTTTTGATAGTTTGGAGATTCCTTTGTAATATTAATATCATGCGGGTGACTTTCCCGAATTCCTGATCCTGTAATTTTCAGGAATTTTCCCTTCTGTTGAAAATCTGCTATCGTTTCCGCACCGCAGTAACCCATCGAGGCCCGCAGCCCCCCCAGCAACTGGTGGATTGTCTCCCGGAGATGCCCTTTATAGGGAACCATCCCCTCAATCCCTTCCGGTACAAGTTTGGTAGTATCCGTATCGTTCTGGAAGTAGCGGTCTTTGCTGCCCCTCTTCATCGCGCCTATAGACCCCATGCCCCGGTAAGCCTTAAACGTGCGGCCTTCGTATAAGATCAATTCACCGGGACTTTCATCTGTCCCGGCAAACATGCTGCCGAGCATGACGGTATCGGCCCCTGCGGCAAGGGATTTTGCCACATCTCCGGAGTATCGCATGCCGCCGTCTGATATGATGGGAATACCGGACTTCCCAACGGTCTCATGAACTTCGATGATGGCTGAGAGTTGAGGTACGCCGACACCGGCAACGATTCTGGTGGTGCAGCTGGAACCCGCACCAATGCCAATTTTTACAGCGTCCGCACCGGCATCGATTAAGGCCTTTGCCCCTTTTCCGGTGGCGACATTTCCGGCAATTACCTGGACATTCAGCTTTGTTTTTATCTTCTTCACGATTTCCAGCACACCGCGTGAGTGCCCGTGTGCCGTATCGACGGTGAGTATATCCACCTGGGCTTCAACCAGTGCAGCAGCCCGTTCCAGAGTATCTGCGCTGGTGCCCACAGCAGCTCCGACCATCAGGCGGCCGTGATGGTCGGTTGCAGCATTCGGATAATTCTCTTTTTTGAGAATATCTTTGACGGTTATCAGTCCGCATAATTTACCCGCATCATCAACAACAAGTAATTTTTCAATGCGATTCTCCTGCAGGACTTCCTTCGCTTCTTCCAGCGTGGTTCCAACTTTCACCGTTACCAGATTCTGACTGGTCATTCGATCCGAGATGGGTCTTTCAAGATTTGTCTCGAAACGAATATCGCGATTTGTGAGAATACCAACCAGCCGGGATTCGCTGACAATAGGCACACCTGAAATATGATAGGATTTCATGATCTCCACTGCTTCCCGGATGGTCTTATCAGGCGGGAGTGTCACCGGGTCCAGGATCATGCCGCTTTCGGACCGCTTAACCTTATCGACTTCATGGGTTTGTTGCTCGATAGAAAGATTCTTATGGATGATTCCCATACCCCCTTCACGTGCCAGAGCAATCGCCAGTCTGCTCTCGGTAACTGTATCCATGGCAGCGCTAAGTAGTGGTATTTTCAACTTTATCGCATTTGTCAGATTAGATTCAATATTGACCTCGTTGGGCAGTATCTCCGAATAGGCCGGTAACAGTAAGACATCGTCAAATGTCAGATATTCTTTCATTTTATCCCAGACTCCCTACGGTATTTTCAACTTCTTGTAAGATTTCGGCGGATTTGACCAAGGCCTTCATCGTTATGTGATCTTCATACAGCGGGCGATCAATATCGAGAAAGTCCACATGTCTGCGTATGACTTCTTTTGCTTTGGTCACACCTCTGCCGAATTTAAAGTCCCTGAAGTCCAGCGCCTGGGCGGCAGCCATGAGTTCGATTCCCAAAATTCCATAGGCATTGTCGAGAATCTGGAAATTCTTGATGGCGGTATTCATGCCCATGGATACAAAATCTTCCTGATCTGCTGCTGCCGGGATGGATTGGACCGAAGCAGGCGCTGACAGAATGCGCTGTTCAACAATTTGCATATCCGCTGTGTACTGGCTCAACATCATCCCTGAAAACATTCCTGCGCCTTTCGTCAGAAAAGCAGGCAGTCCCACATTCAGCGCGGGATTGTTCAAACGATTCATCCTGCGTTCAGAAATTACGCAGACCATGGTCATGGCGGCGCTCATCATATCCAGCGGCAGAGAAACCGGCGATCCCTGAAAATTAGCACCGGATAGCTGCAGATTATCATCCGGGAAAAAGACCGGGTTGTCACCCACACCGTTCAATTCGATTTCAACCTGGGAAGAGGCATATTTGAGAGCATCATGAGCTGCGCCGATTACTTGCGGTGTCGAGCGCATTGAGTAGGCATCCTGTACCTTGCACTTTAGTTTACCCTCGTATAAATCGCCTCCCTTTACCAGTTTGAGAATTGCATTTGCAGAACGAATGGCTCCTTTAAAGCCTCGGACTTCGTGCAATCTGGAACGATAGGGCAGCAGATTGGCTTTCAGGGCTTCCAGAGACATGGCGGCAGCTATCTCAGCCTGTTTAAAGAAGCGGTCAGCATCATACAGTAAGATAGCACTCATCGCAGTGAGCAGATTCGAACCGTTGATGGTTGCAAGGCCGTCACGGGCTTTCAAACCGGGGATGGGAATGCCGGCTCTGTCCATCGCTTCTTTCCCCGGGAGCAATTCTCCTTTGTAATATGCTTTACCCTCTCCGAGCAGCAGCAGCGCCACCTGAGACATGGGTGCCAGATCACCGCTGGCTCCTACCGAACCCTTTTGACATACAAAAGGCGTCACGCCCTTATTCAACATCTCCACAAGGGTCTGTGTGATAATGGCCCTGCAGCCTGAATTTCCATGGGCGTGGACATTGATCCTGCCGGCCATGGCACCCCGGACATACTCGATGGGAGCAGGGTCACCAATTCCTGCTGCGTGGTTATAGATCAGATATTTTTGAAAATCTTCTATCTGGTCATCAGTAAGGACGATCTCTGAAAATTCTCCGATCCCGGTGTTGACACCGTACATGATCTCCCGGTTTCGGATCTTCTGCTCCAGCATTTCCCTGCACTTTTGAATACGTCCCAGTGCCGCATCATCCAGAGAGACCTGTTCACCCCCTCTGGCAATCCTGACGAGTTTATCAAGAGTCAGTTTTGAACCGTCTAAAACGATAGCCATATAAACTCCAAACGATAGATTTGCTTCATTAAATTACCTCAAATATATTGTTATCACGAAATATCAATCAGAAAATTTCTTCAGATTCCAGCAGTACTTTATCAAAGCGTTGATAGGGAATGGGTTCAACCGGGAACGAGTCTAATATCACCGACCCGTAGCGCGCATTAAGCAGCCGCGGATCAGTAAAAATACAGACTCCCGTATCCTCCATACTGCGGATGAGCCGTCCGAAACCCTGTTTCATCCTGACGGTTGCATCCGGCACCGAATAATCCATGAAAGCATTCTTTCCCTCACGCTGAAAATTTTGAATTTTTGCAATTACCATAGGTTCCCTGGGGTTGGCGAAAGGAATTTTAACGATCATCAATGCTTCAACTTTATCGCCCGGCAGATCTACGCCTTCCCAGAAGCTGGCTGTGCCGATGAGTATTGCTCTGGAATGGGCCAGATAACCCCTGATTAATGCCAGACGATTGCTCCCCGGGACCTGAACAAATAGCCGGCGTTCACTCATATGCAGGGATGCCTGCAGAAAATCCTTCAGAGCCCTGGTTTGCTGATAGGAAGTGCATAAAACCAGCATCCGTTTGTGAAATTTGAGAGTGAAACGATCGATCTGCGCGGCCACTGCTTTCAGATAGTCCTGGCTGTTGATATTCAGGTCTGAAGAAAAAGTAAACAGTTTCATCTGGTCCTGATAGAGAAAGGGGGAATAATAGATTTCTTCACTGATTTCCCGTTCCGGGGGGAGGTGATGCAAGCCGATAGTGTCGGACAGATATTTAAAACTGTAATCAACGGTTAGAGTGGCAGAGCAGACAAGACCGCCGGCCTCTCTGGAAAAAATACCCTCGGCAATGAATTGGCTCACGTCCCGCGGCGCACAGCTGAAGTTTGCATAAGTACGATTCCCATAGGTCGTAAAGGAAGACCAGACTATATCTTCTCTGTCAACAGCCAGTACCCGGTCAAAAACGGTAAGTGTGGTCTGTAGTGAATTTGCAAGGATTTTCAGTTCCTGCACATACTCACTTTTTTTCCCTGCAGGGATATTCCGGGCTGTACTGATAAATTCGCCCACCAAAGTATTGAAACCTTTCAGGGCTGTTGAAAGTTCTTCCGGAGGCGGTTGAATTCCCGCAAATTCATTTCCAGGATCATCAATGACATGGGTCACCTCGTATCTTGGGTTTTGTACAGTGGTTGCTCCCTTCTTTTGCTTGCTATAGGCAGTAAAAAAGGATCGCAGGGCAGTCTGCAGCTGTGTGACTTTATCCGACAATTCATTCTACAGGGAAGTCAATCTTTCGCTCTCTGAAAGCAGTGCTGTTAGTTTATCTCCAATCACGACCTGCTGGTCTGAAAAAAATGCGAAAATATCATCAAAAGAACGTTCGCCTACCCGGTTGATCAATTGATCACGGGCCGCCCTTTCGAGATTATGTCCTTCATCAATAACATAGCAGAATGTGGGTGGGAGGGTCATATTCCCCTGTATTGTATCACTCATAAGCAAAGCGTGGTTTACCACTATGATATCGGCCTGCCCCAATGCATCCCTGACTTTACGCAGGAAACAACCCTCCTGCCGGTCACAGCGGGAACTGGTACAATATCCCGACTCACTGCGAATTTTCGACCATAACCTGCCCGAACGTTGCAGCATAAAACCATTGCATTCACTCACATCTCCGGATTTTGTAAATTCCACCCAAACCAAGATTGGCAGGATGTCCTCGCAGTCCTTTTCAGAGAGTACCCTGGCGCTGTTTTGAAGCAGTCTGTTCAGGCGTGTTTTACATAGATAATTATGGCGCCCTTTCAAAAGAATGGCATAAGTGTCAATATCTACAGCCGTGGATAAGGCGGGCAGGTCTTTATAGAATAATTGATCCTGCAGATTCTTTGTGTAAGTCGAAACGACCAAAGGAATATCCGTATGTTTGCGATTCAGGAGTCCGGCCGAAAGATAGGCCAGGGATTTCCCCAGTCCCGTTCCGGCTTCGGCAAGATGAATTTGTCCGTTATTGAAAGTATTGTATGCATCGACGGCAAATTCGGTCTGGGCTTTACGGGATTCATAATCTTTCCAGTTTGACGGAATGACACCTCCTTCGCCAAACCATTCGTTTATGGATTTTTCAACATTTACATTGGCCGAACCTGATTCATGACGGTAATAGAAATTTTTAATTTTTTTCTCGATATTTGAAGGAACCAATCCGTTGACTTCCTTCGCCCGTACAGCCAGGTTGATGATGTCTTTTAGCAGGGCCAGCCCGTGCAGGCGTGTATGCTTGACGGCGTCATAGAGTTTTTGAATGATATGAAGCGGATAGGAGGCAGCCTCGTGGATCAGATCCACGAAGATCAATCCGGTATTCTTCGTATCTGCCCCAGCCCGGTGTGCGCCTGCAGAAGAATAACCGAAATACTCACTAATACCGCCAAGGTTGAATTCGTGATGAAAAAACAGGAAAGTTCTTGCCAGGATCAGCGTATCGTAGATTTCGTTCTGGATACTTGTAAATTGATTATTTTCCAAATCCTGCTCCAGAAATGAAAGGTCAAATTTGATCATGTGCCCCACAAGCGGCAACGAACCTATGAAATCCATCAGAGGCTGCAATACTTCATCGATGGTAGGAGACGATTTCACCATTTCATCCGTGATTCCCGTCAATTCGATAATTTCAGTAGGGATCTTTTGTTGAGGGTTGACGAGGGTAGTGAACTCCTCAACAGGTAAACCCTGCTCAAAGCGATAAGCGGATATTTCTGTTATTGCATCTTTACCAGGAGTCAAACCGGTGGTCTCGAGGTCCAGGGCAATGAAGCGGTTCAGTTGCAGGGCGTCCAGTAGTTCGGAGATTTTCAAGTTCAAATCCCGGCAAATACTTTGATGACATCAACGATCAGGGAAGGTTTTTTGAATACACAGGCCTTGAAAATTCGAGTAAGTGTACGTTCATTTTCAGGTATCCGGCTTACTTCGTGCGCAATATTATTGAGCTCATCATCAGTGAGATTGATGATCGTGTTTTTCATACGGTAAAAGCGGTTATGTGTATCCCCGAAATCCTTACGGATTTTTTGAACATAGGTCTGCAGGAATTTTACGGAGCAGTCACCGGTGTTGACAGCCCTGGCGGCTACTTGTCCCCCGATCCAGCCGGCTTTCATTCCTGAAATGATACCGCCGCCGGTCATGGCATTCACATGGTGGGCGGCATCCCCGACCAGCAGTATTCCGTCAGCCACGGGTTTTTCCATCGGTTTAGCGCAGGGTACTCCGCCGCACATGGTGGTGAGAATAGAGGCCCCGGGATATTCACGCTGCAGGAATTCATCCAGATATCTTTTTGGGGATTTTTCTTTTGCAAGATGTCCGGCAACCCCAAGACCTATATTTGCACTGCGTTCACCCTTGGGAAAAACCCAAAGATAGCCTCCTGGTGCATAGCGCCGGCCGACATAAAAGACAATTCTATTGATGTCCAGATCAATATTTGCAACGGAATACTGGACGCAGGTCTCAATATCTTTCATTTTAACCTGTGTCCGGATACCGGCCCAGCGACCGACGCGGGATTCCACACCGTCCGCCCCGATAACTATTTTTGCCCTGATACTGCGCGGTTCCCCGAGATACTCGAGGGTGACACCCCTGACAGCACCATCTTCAATAATTAACCCGTTCACATAGGATTTTGTATAGATCTCCGCCCCGGCGTTGGCAGCATCCTGCGCCAGGTCGTAATCGAAGAGCCGGCGGTGCAGGACGTATCCTTTCTGGTTCGTAAATTTTGCTTTAATGCGGGTCTCATCCGGCGCCACCAGACCAAAATGAGTGATGGAAGCTGCGATCCAGGAATCTTTGATTTCGACAAACTGCTTTAAACCCAGCTCCCCGACGGCTTCACCACAGCGCACGGGATACCCGATGTCCCGATCTTTTTCCAAAAGGCAGACTGATGCACCGTTTACCGCGGCCATCTTTGCCGCCATGGAACCGCTGGGACCGCCGCCTACAACGATGACATCATAACTATTTTTCATCATCCGACTCCAGAACTTCAATTGGACAGATTTCAACGCAGAGATCACAGTCGATACAAACTTTCGCATCAATTGAAATAGCGGCTTCTTTCAATTCAATACAATCCACGGGACAGACTGCCACGCAGGTTCCACAGAAGTCACACCTGTTTTCTCTGATGCTAATCATTATCCACCACAAAAGTCGGGTAGTGCAGGTCAAAGCGATGCCAATAATAGTATTTTGACAGATAGAATACAACGAAGACTGCCGGAAACAGCAGCGGATAAATTGACATCACGAAAACCGCCAGGATCAGTATGGAATAGCGAATGGCCCGGAGCACGTCTTTGGTTTGATTCCGAATGAGTGTAACTGCATAGAACGGCAGCGATACCAGGGCTGCTGTGGAACTGACCGGATCCGCAAGTTTATACCCCAACAAAAAGGCTGCCAGTACAAAAAGAGTTCCTATCAGGATCGTAGTCCGCTGACCAAAGCGGACGGGGAATGTTTTGGCTCCGGTTTCCACATCACCTTTCAGATCGGGGATTGTAGTCAGCATGGAGGTTGCAGTGAAACAGAGCAGATAGGGGACGGCAACGAGCAGCATTTTCCAGCTGACGGCTCCCGCGAGGCCGGCACCTGTGGAGTGATAAACCTGTACCCAGCCCGAGCAGTAGATGATCAGGCCGGCCAGTGAATTTGTGAGCATGCCCAGGACCGGCTTTTTCTTAAAATGAAACGGTTCCAGGTTGTACAGAACCCCCCAGAAGAAATACAGCAAAAACCCCAACAACAGGGCAGACCAGCCCGGAATTACCAGCACAACCACGCCGATGGTGCCAAACCAAATCATTAGTTTACGAGCCTGTTCCGTCGAGATGATATTGCCTACCAGGAATAATTTTTTATTCAGACTGTCACTTTTTACATCCTTGATCTGATTCAGGATGAAAGTACTGCCTGATATCAATGTCACACCTATGAACAGAAATATCGTCGGGAAATCGTAGTTGACAATCCAAACCTGGTAACGGTCAATATTCATTCTGGCAGCTGCCATGCCTACGGTGAGCATTACCCAAACGGGGAAAAACAGTGTAGGCCGGAGTAAAAATAAACGGTCGAAGAGCGGTACTATTTTTTTGTGTACGGGATGATCCCGGAAAAACTTTTTAATCATGATTTCCTTTCGAAGTAACAGGATAATTTCCTGAAAAACAAGCCGTGCAGAAATGTTCTTTTTCTTCTCCCGTGGCTTTCAGCATTCCGTCAATGGATAAATAACCCAGGGAATCGACGTCAATGATGGTCTGCATTTCCGCCGCTGAATGCTCTGCGGCGATGAGCTCCGATGCGGTAGGGAAGTCCATCCCGTAAAAACAGGGGTGGCGCACAGGTGGGGAGCCGATTCGCACATGCACTTTTTTTACTCCCGATTCTCTCAGGAGCCGGGTTAATTTTTTCAGTGTCGTACCCCTGACGATCGAATCATCTACTACAACCACCTCACGATCTTTTAGTACACCGCTCACCGTGTTAAATTTGAGTTTAACGGATAGATCCCGCAGCCTTTGTGAAGGAAAGATGAAAGTTCTGCCCACATAGTGATTCCGTATCAGACCAATCTCGTATTTGAGGTTTGCGCGCCGGGCGTAACCCAGGGCGTTGGTATTGCTGGAATCCGGTACGGAGATTACGATGTCAGCTGTGGGTGCAGGCTGCTCATCTGCCAGAACTTTGCTGAATTTGCGTCTGAGTTTATCCACATTTTCATTGAAGATCCGGGAATCGGGTCTGGAAAAATAAATGTGCTCAAAGATGCAGTGGCGGGGCTGCGTCTCCCGGAAGATCTGTTTTGTGTGCAGGCCATCCGAATTGATTACCAGCATTTCGCCGGGCCGGATGTCCCGGATGTAATCTGCACCCAGCAGGTCGAAGGCACAGGTTTCAGATGCGAGAATATGGGCATCTTTCAGTCTGCCGAGGCAGAATGGGCGGATACCATGGGGGTCCCTGGCAGCGATTAGTTCGTCAGGCGTGATGACCAGCAGGGAATAAGCCCCGGCGACCTTTTGCAGAGCACGTTCAAGGCGGTCTGCGACCGATTTACCCTGCTCCCGGGCCAGCAGGTGGATGATGATCTCCGTATCCGTGGAAGTCTGAAAAATTGCGCCCTCTCTCTGCAGGCGGCGACGCATTTCAACTGCATTCACCAGATTCCCGTTGTGTGCAATGGAGATGGGAATGTCATCTACATCGAACATGAGCGGTCCCACATTTTTCCGGTCACTTTCGCCGGTAGTGGAGTAGCGCACATGTCCGATGGCGGAATCTCCCTGCAGCCCTTCAAAAACACGGGGTTCGCTGAAAATGTCTGAGACGAGCCCTTCGCCCATATAGCGAAACAACGCACCGTCATTTGCTGAAACGATCCCGGCGCCTTCCTGTCCCCGGTGCTGCTGGGCATAGAGCCCCATATAGGCCAGTGTGGAGGCTTCCGAATTATTGTAAATTCCCATGATCCCGCACATGTCAGTTCACGGACCCGTTGGTGTTTCCCTCCTGGGCCTCCTGCGTATCCCCGGTTTTGGGAGGCGGGGGGATATCTTCGGCTGTTCCATCTTTTGCTTTTGCGGGGAAGGTGGAGAGCTGTGCATCAACATAGGCATCCAGCATGCTGTAGATCATCAGGCCGGCAATCCACCAGGCGTAAGTGTTGCGCTTGCCGATGCTGCCGGATCTCTCGTAGCTGTGGAATTGAGAAACGGCATAGGCCTGCCCCAGCGCCAGAATTGCTGCTTTGACATATTTGCCGTTATAGATTTGCCCCAGTCCCGGCAGAATGCTCAATTTCCAGGCCAGTTTGGGATTTTTTATTTTAGTCGAGTCGATATAACTCTCCTGGGCAAAAGAAAGCTGTAGCAGCAGGAACAGGACTATAATAATGGGGAAGCTTCTTTTCATCTCACCAATCCGACGGCATCAATCTCAACATCCACTCCCATAGGCAGTTCGGAAACCTGTACCGTCGATCTCGCCGGCGGGTCATCCTGGAAATATTTTTTGAAAACTTCATTGAGCAGCGGGAAATTTCCAAGGTCTTTCAGATAAACCGTCAGTTTTAAAATTTGCCCGAGAGAGCTGCCACCCGCTTCGAGAACAGCACTGATGTTTCCGATCACCTGTTCGACCTGCTGCGTGAAATCGCCTTCAACCGGACTTCCCGTCTTTGGGTCCAAGGGTATCTGGCCCGATGTAAAAACCAATCCGTTTGCAATAACCCCCTGGGAATAGGTTCCTATGGCTGCAGGGCTTTGGGGTGTATTTATTATTTTTCGCATGTTGACTCCTTAAAAATGCCACATGGCCAGTTTGATTTCGGGATTTGGTTTCCTTGAGATTTTGAGGCCGCCCGGCAGGATGATAAATTCACCTATGGCAGAGATAACTCCCTCGAAGAGATGTCCGCCTATGACCTTGAAATCTTTGCCGCTCAAAGTAACATGCACGTGGATGAAAAGGCGGTCATCTGGAAAAGAAATATTGCCTGTCAAGCCAAGCAGTTCAAATGAGCCGGAGAAGCTGCGGCGGTGATAATCCTGTTTCTCGCGGTCGTAATATCCCAGAACTACATCTCTGACGGCTCCGATGCCGAGGATCAGACCGGAGCGGAGAGTTTCTTTTTCAGCCACTTCTGTGAGGGAAGCGATGACATCATCACCGGGTTGCAAACTGACGAAAATTTGATGGTCGTCTCTGATGTATTTCATGGCCGCCAGCGCAAATTGGGGTTGCGATTTGCCCGGGTTTCATCCAGCCGCCTAACCGGCGTATTCACAGGGGCGGAATGGATCCGCTCCGGATCGCTGTCGATAATTTTGTCGATCTCGTGCATGGCCTCTGCAAATTTATCGAGAGTCTGCCTGGATTCGGTTTCAGTAGGTTCTATCATCATGGACTCACTGACGTTGATGGGAAAATAGATAGTCGGTGCGTGAAAACCATAATCCAGCAGGGCTTTGGCAATGTCCAGTACCCTCACACCGCGCTCTTTTTGACGCGTCCCGGAGATTACAAATTCGTGCATGGTTCCTTCTGTAAAGGGGATGTTGTAAACAGGTGCTAGTTTGGCCTTGAGATAGTTTGCATTGATGATGGCAGAGCGGGTCATGTGCCGCACTCCGCTTTCTCCCAGCATCCGGATATAACCCCAGGCCCTCACCAGCACACCGAAATTACCAAAAAAGCTATGGACATTCCCAATGGAGTCAGGCTTGTTGTAGTCCCGGATAAATTTCCCGTCTTCGGTTCGGTGGATGACCGGAATGGGTAAGAAGGGAATGAGTTTTTTTGTCACACCGATGGGTCCGGCTCCCGGACCACCACCCCCGTGAGGTGTGGAAAAGGTTTTGTGGAGATTGATATGCGTGATATCAAACCCCATATCCGACGGACGAGTCAGTCCTGCCAGCGCATTCAGATTTGCTCCGTCCATGTACATCAAACCGCCTGCCGAATGAACAATGGATGCAATGGCTTCGATATCGTTTTCAAAAAGCCCCAGAGTATTCGGCTGGGTCAGCATCATTCCGGCAGTTTCAGCATCCGCCTTTGCTTTCAGATCTTCAAGATCGATTTTGCCCCGGTCATTGCTTTTAACCACTTTGGGCTTGAACCCGGCTGATACAACCGAAGCGGGATTGGTCCCATGTGCCGTTTCCGGGATCAGAATGAAGTGACGGCGGTGCCCGGCCGTCTGATCGTGATATTTGCGTATCACCAGAGCCCCGGTAAATTCTCCCTGTGCACCGGCACTCGGCTGCAGTGTGACGCCGTCCATCCCCGTGATCTTCTGCAGCATCTGTTCCAGTTCCCACATGAGTTGCAAGGCTCCCTGTACCGTATTGTCCGACTGCAACGGATGCAGCCCGGCAAATTCCGGCAGGGCCGCGAGGGCATCATTGATCTTGGGGTTGTATTTCATAGTACAGGACCCGAGTGGATAGAAGTCCTTGTCAATGTGATGGTTTTTTACTGACAGATTAACAAAATGGCGGACGACTTCAGGTTCTGTAACCTGAGGCAGTTCTGCAGGTTCGGTTCTCAACAGCGAGTTATCAATAATGTCCGTCAGTTCCAGCCCGGGCACATCTGAGTGGGGGATGGGCGTTCCCTGACTGCCTGATCTGCTTTCGTCAAAAATGAGTGGTGTCTTTACAAACATAAATTACCTGTCAATTCAGATTAACTAAAATTCTTTCTGCCCGGGCAACAGGCCGGAGTCTGCCTCTGTTCAGGCAGGGTTTCCAGCTCAACCGGCTCCCTTTTGTAACTTTTCACGGATCAGCTTTGCACCGGTTTCAAGGGCCGCATCAAGGAGACTGGTATCTTTTCCGCCGGCAGTTGCCAGGTGTGGCCGGCCGCCGCCGCCGCCGCCCATCTGCGCACCCACAGACCTGACAACCTCGCCGGCCTGCACGGTTCCGGTAAGATCATCGGTCACGGCACACATGACCATGGGTCTGGAATTTTGGACGGTTCCCACCAGAGCCACTGCCCGCTGCCGCGCCTGGGTCCGGAAAATATCTCCAAGTTTCTTCAAATCACCCAAATCTTCCAGCCTGGTAACCACAAGACGTACATTTCCGATGGTTTCTCCGCGGTTGAGCAGGCCTTCCATCACGGCAGCCTGCCCCGACTTTTTTAAGCTCTCAAGTTCCTTTTCAAGGGCATGTCGCTGCTCGATTAGTGCATCGATCCGGTCAGGGATTTCAGATCTGGAACATTTCAACTGCCCACGGACTTTTTCAATGAGTACTTCCTGTGTCTGTATGAATTCCAGGGCGGCCTCACCCGTAAGGGCTTCCAGGCGGCGTACGCCTGCCGCCAGGGCGCTTTCCGCAATGATCTTGAAAATACCGATATCCCCGGTGCGGTATGCATGAATTCCTCCGCACAGCTCTCGTGAGAAGCCCGGAACTTCTACCACCCTCACCGACGAGCCGTATTTTTCACCGAACAGGGCCGTTGCACCGCTTCCAATGGCGGATTTATAATCCGTAACCGAGGTTGTAACCGCCAGGTTTTTACGGATTTCGGTATTGACGATATTCTCTATTTTTTTCAGATCGGCCCGGGATATCTGCTCGAAGTGGGTCAGGTCAAACCGCAGCCTGTCCGGAGCTACGAGTGAGCCCGCCTGATTGACATGTTCACCCAGCACCATCTTCAGCGCCTTATGCAGCAGATGGGTGGCAGTGTGGTTCAGGCGAATACGGTTGCGGCGCAGGCTATCCACTTCTGCCCTGAGACTTTTGACGGAGTTCAGGGTTCCCGACTCTATCGTTCCGCGATGGACGATTTCATCGACAGTTTTAAATGTGTCAGTTACAACGATTCGCAGATTGTCGGTTTTGAGAATCCCCGTATCGCCTACCTGTCCGCCCTGTTCAGGGTAGAAAGGCGTTTTGTCCAGGATTATATCCACGTAATCAACGGACTGAAAATATTTACGGATAGTGGCTTTCACGGCAGTTTGCTCATAACCGATGAAGCCGCCGGAAGGACCGTCGGAGACGGTAATCCATTCCCGTGAATCATCAATTCGGTTGAATTTGCCGGCGGCCCGGGCTCTGTCACGCTGCTGCTGCATGCAGACATCAAAACCGGCCACATCCACCGAAAAACCTTTCTCACGGGCAAGTAATTGTGTCAAATCAAGAGGAAAGCCGTAAGTATCGTATAACTTGAAAGCAGCTTTACCGGAGATGGTCTCCTGCGGTTTTAACTTGCCGGAAATCCGGGCAAAGATTTCCAGACCCCGGTCCAATGTCTCACCGAATGAAACCTCTTCGGCACGAATCACGCGTCTGATGTGGGCTTTTTTATCGACGATCTCAGGGAAAGCTTCACCCATGATTTCAATCAGCGGGTCCACGAGTTCAAAAATGAAAGGTTCGCGCATCTGCAGCAGACGGCCGAAGCGGGCAGCCCTGCGCAAAACACGTCTCAAAACATAACCCCGGCCTTCATTGCCCGGCAGGGCACCATCGGCAATGGAGAAAGAAAGCATACGCAGATGGTCGGCAATCACACGGTGAGGAACTCCCGCCTGAAAATCAAGGGGTTTCCCGGTGAGTGTCACGATCTTTTCGAGAATGGGAATGAACAGATCGGTTTCGTAATTGGATTGATGTCCGTTCAGCAGGGCAACGATCCGTTCAAAACCTGCTCCCGTATCCACGTGACATCTCGGCAGATCCGAAAGTGTCCCGTCTGCATTGCGGTTGTACTGTATGAAAACAAGATTCCAGATCTCACGGTAGGCAGGGTCGCTGTTGACGCCGGAGGCAGTCTGATGTGACGGGTCATCCCCGGAATAATAGTGAATTTCACTGCAGGGTCCGCAGGGTCCCGTTTCACCCATTTCCCAGAAATTATCTTTGCTGCCGAATTTCAGGATGCGGTCCCGGGGAATATCCGTAAATTTGGCCCATAACTCTCCGGCCTCGTCATCTTCCTCATAAATTGTTACCCACAGGCGCTGCTTGTCGATTTTCCAGACATCCGTGAGTAATTCCCAGGCCCATTGAATGGCCTCCTGTTTGTAGTAGTCACCGAAGGACCAATTCCCCAGCATCTCAAAAAAAGTATGGTGGTAATCGTCCACGCCCACTTCTTCGAGATCATTGTGTTTGCCGCTGACGCGGATACATTTCTGGGTATTTACAACTCTGGGTGCCACGGGTTTGGTCTGACCCAGAAAAACCGGTTTAAACTGGTTCATACCGGCATTGATGAACAGGAGCGTCGGATCTCCCAGAGGTACAACCGGAGAACTGCGTACAAAGCGGTGGTCCCGCTCAAGAAAAAAATCCAGAAACTGCCGGCGGATCTCTTTTGAGGTCATATCAGAAGATCACCTGAGTTTCAAATTGCATCGAATGCACCGGCTCCAACCGGCCGTCCGGCCCCATGACATAAGTGGTGCGGGCCTTATAAACTATCATGACACCGCCTGAGACTTCCAAACCTATATCGTAGCCAAAAACAGTGGTGGCGCTGGCCTTAAAGTCAAAGGGGTTCGGGATATTACTCTGCTGATAAAAAGCCGCTGCTTTCTTGACTTTGGGAATGAACGAAGTATTCAGCGCCACAGTGGCTAAAAAGGTTTTATTGGAATCATCGATGTAATCGTCCTCTGTGTCACTCCAGATCTGACCGCTCATATCCTGGTAGCCGAGACCGAGATCGACGATATTCAGCAAAGCCAGGGATAGATGAGAGTAAAAGCCTGAGGTTTTGCCATAGCGATAAAGCTGACTCTCTTTGGTAAAAATGGAGTCGTTACCGTCGCTGTAAGTGATGAGTGCCCGGTTCACATCGTAGGACTGATCCCAGTAACTGAAAAGGAAGTTTTCCGAAGCTGTGCGGTATTCGGCGCGAAATTGGGCAATGCCAAAATGAGTATAGATACCGAGGGGCACCAGGCCATAGCCGAGGCTGCCGGAATTGCCATTGACTTTTGCCGTTTCCCCGAGAAGCTGTCCGAACTCCGAGTACAGTTGAATTTTGGGCGTGACCTGATAAGAGATGTCCACGGCTATACCGCTCACCGAATCCCCTGAATATTGGTCTTTTGAATAGGTATTTCGGGGAATGCCCGTGTTACTGTTAAACCACTGGGAGAAACCCGTCGAATCACCGGCATGGTCGGCAGCATAGACATCCAGCCACGTACCGAACTTGTCGGCAACAGACTGATCGTAATAATCCGGGTTATCCGGCAGGTCATCAAAAACATCCGGGACATCATCTCCGTCACTGTCGATGAGCCCGGCATACTGGTCCATATCCGTGACGAAGGAGATTCCAATGGCGGCTTTTCCGAAGAAAGGTGTTGCCAGCCGCAGGCCGGTCATTCCCGGAGTGTGCTTAAAATCACTCTGGATATATTCCAGCTGCAGGGATGAAAACCGGGCTTTTAAGTCCAGTCCTATGCGCCGGAAGCTGGGGTAATCGATCATATTTGAATAGCGGTTCACGAGAATTCCATGACCCAGGGTGGCCAGGGGCAGCGCACCGGCTCTGAAGTAAAAGGGGTCATCGGGCTGAGCCCAGCGTACATAGAAAACTTTGTCCAGTATGGTGCGGGCAACGGCGGGGCCGTCGGAGAAATCCCAACTGTTCTGATAAATATTTCCGTCAGAATCGATATAGAGATAGATATCGAGTCCGATACCGAGTTTGCCGATGACGATCTCAGGCCGCAAGGCCAGTTGGTTGTAAATTTTTCCATTGATGATCACGGAGCCGAAACTACCGGACATGTTCGTATTTTCCAGGATGCTTCCCTGGGAAAAGAGCATACCGCCCAGAAAAATGATAAACAGACTGCAGGTGAACTTCTTCATGGTAATCCTCCCGTTTTCAAGGTTAAAATGACATCAAATTTATCTGGTAAACAGAAAGTATTACAATCAGATTGTAAGGATAGTTTTGAGGTATGCGTGGATTGTCTGAATTACAGATCAGTACAAGTCATACGGGTTCGATCGGATACTGCCTCACCCTGCTGTTGAGCAGAATGCCTGCCGGGATCAGTCCGGCGGAATTAAAACCTGCTCGGGCCTCACACCTCCACCAGCTTTTCAAATAACTGTCCAGCGGCTTCAATTTTTGATTTATTGCCGATAACACAGCGATAGGGATTCTCCATAAGTTGCACAAAATGGGGTGCCATGGCTTTCAAGTCATTTACTGTGGTGGTCTTGATCTCACGCATGAGGTTAAGGCGGTATTCGGGAGTGACACCGCTGAGCAGATCGTTCCTGGCGCGTAGCCCCGTCATGGCTGGTGAGAGCAGAGGATCAAATTTCCCGAAAGTGCGGATAATCCAGTGTTCCATAACCTCCCGGCTGACTGACAGTTCTGCAATGGCCGCAGGAATCTTATTAAAAGTGTTATATGTTTCTGCAACATTGGGGTCCCGGTAACTGATGAAAAAGGTATTGCCTGTGAGGATATTGCTTTCGATCCAGGTACCGTAGGCTCCGCCCTTTACGCGGATGGCGTTGTGCAGATAATCATGGCTCAGAATGGATTTAAGAACTTCGAGCCTGCCGGAATATGGCAAACCAGTTTCAAAGAGTTTTCCGCCCTGAACGGCAAAAACTATCTCGGCAGGGACAATGAAAGCCTCATTCAGGGGGTGACCTGTAAAGTTGCGCGGTACATCTTCCCGGGTGTTATTGCCGAAGCTGTCAATCAGCCGGGGCAGATGTTTGTCAATAATTTTGATATCTTCCTCTGAGGCTGTGATTGCAAGGGTAAGATTATCCCGGTTGAACAGTATCTCTTTCATCAGCGACAGGGTAGCCAGCAGCTGCTCTTCCTGTTCATCGTAGTGCTGAACAAGGTCCCGCAGTTTGAAAAAAGCGGTTATTCCGTTTACGGCCTCCTGGTACTTACCGTTTTCCGAGAGATATGAGCTGACCCGGGAGAGCGGAATGCCCGTACCGCCTTTTCTGATGGCTTGTTCGGTCCAGGTATAATTCCGTTCGACAATCTGACGGATTCGCTGACGGTCATGGAATGAAACATTTTTAAAGATGTCAGCAACCAGCTCCAATGCCTGGGGCAGGTAACTCCGCAGGACCTTGACGTTGAACCACTGGATTGGGTGAAACTCAAGGGGGTTATTTAACTGCATATGATTGGCAAAATCCGCGCTGAAGTCACCGGTGTATCTGGCAAGCTCTTTGGCGATGGTCATATAATTACGATCTGCAGTACCGATCTCGGTGACGAGATTAGCAAAGAGTTTCAGCCAGGGCAGCAGCTCTGTGGGGAGGGCTGAGACATCGAGACCGATATTCAGATAGGTTATGGAATTGGTAAAAAGTTCGGTCGTTATGCAGGGGATATCCCTGATCTTCTGAACCTGTGCGGTGCGTATGTCCACTTTTTCGGGAATATCCGAGAGGTTTAAGCACGGGAGCAGTTTCAGTTTTTCCGGCGGATTGGGCGTTTCCTGGTATTTTAATAAATCCCCGGTGGTCTGCACCAGCCGGCCAACCTGGTCGGGTGTAAGAGATTTGCGAAAGGTTTCCAGTTTTGTCCGGGTCGCAGCGGCAATTCGTTCGCTTTTGCCGGGATCGGGGAACGCCGTCAAAAAGACATACTGTTGATTCTCGATGAGATATTCACGGATCAGGTCCTCGAAATATCGGCCCTCCAGTGCTTCCTCACGGATGGCCCGGAAGAGTTCTTCAAATTTGAGCACTTCAAAAGGGTCCAGATTATTAAAACTGGCGGAAGTTGCCGCCTGCAGGTAGTTCAGTCCCCGCTGTGACTTCAGAGATTTCTCACGCTCCGAAAACTCCACCGAATTCAGTTCAGCCAGAACCAGGTCCTTATCGAGACCTGTATCACAGATCTGACGCAGCGAATCAAAATAGCGGGTCCGGAATTTTTCTTTATCGTTTTCGTCGGCTCCAATTAAAACCGTAAACATGGATGTACAGGGCATGTTGTCGGTGAAAAAACCCACCAGGTCTTTACCCAAACCGGCTGACAAAACGGCGGCTTTCAGGGGGGAGGCATCGGAATAATACAATATGTTGCCGATGATGGCGAAGGCCAGATTTTTTTTGTATTCGGCAAAGGGGAAAAGTTTTGTACACAGGGCAAAATAGGTTTTCCCCTCAAGCGTGTCATGCCTATTCACGGCGTAACCGATGCGTTCATCAACGGGGCCTTCGATGCTGTCACCGGGTATGAGGACCGCAGGCTGTCTCCCGGCCTCGAATTTTGACAGGAAATTCCCATCAATTCTGGCGAGCTCCGCATCCAGATCGGCATCTCCGTAAACGCCAATTACGGCATTCCCGGGATGATAAAATCTCTCGTGAAAAGCCCGAAATTCTTCGTAAGTAAGCTCGACAATATTTTCCGGGTTGCCCCCTGAATCCACGGCATAGGGTGTCCCCGGCAGCAGGGCCTTATAAACGGAGTTGTAGATCAGCCTGAGAGGGTCGGAATAGGCCCCTTTCATCTCATTGTAAACCACACCCACATATTTTAATTCATCTTCCGCCTTTCGCAATTCATGGTGCCAGCCCTCCTGTAAAAAGGTATTTTTTTCAAGCAGCGGGTTCAGGGTTACATCGAGATAAATATCCATGAGGTTGAAATATTCCTTCTCGTTGCGGGTGGCAAAAGGATAGACGGTTTTGTCGGAAGAAGTCATCGCATTGAGAAAGGTTACGAGTCCCGTTTTCATCAATTCATCGAACAGATCTTTGACCGGATATTTTTTTGAGCCCGAAAGAACAGAGTGTTCGATGATGTGTGCCGCACCCGTCGAGTCCGCAGGCAGTGTGTGATAGCTAACCGTAAAAGTTTTATTAGTATCATCATTTTTTATGGCAATCAGAGGAGTACCTGTTTTAACGTGCGTAAAAAGGTACAGCATCGATTTAATCTCATCCACATATCCGGCTTCCTGCAGTTTGAATCCGTGATATTGTCGGCCAGTTGTATATTCCATTATTCGTTGGTTTCCTTCAGAGGTTTTGTTTGTTTGTCGGAGACCGGTTCCGGTTCCGTATTCAGTGAGTCGAGGACGGCTTTCCAGAATGTGCCGCCCGAGTCTTTCAGTTCGGCAATGAGTTGCTTCCGCAGGGAGGGGCTTTGAAAGCGGATCCACTCCCTGAAAATTTTAGCGGATGAATCCATTTCCACGACATTTGAGATCAATTTCAGAGTTTCACCCCGTAAATTTATATCGGTATGCCGCAGGATTTTCAGAAAAACCGGCATGCTCAATTTGGCTTTGGTTCTCTTGAGCCCCTGTATGAAGCTGTTTCGCACGAGCTGACTGGAATCCGCAAAGATGATAGGCAGATAGAATTCCACATGGGCCGGGTTCAGCGTCCCGATGGCATAGGCTGTCCGCATGCGGACATGGACATGTTCATCCTGAAGCAGGGGGGAGAGCGCGGGGGTTGCATCCTGGTCGCCGATCCTGCCAAGCTGCAGAGCCGCTAATGCCCGGGTCTGCCAGTGCGGGGAGTTAGTCAGATGCGTCAATGCCGGCAGAGCTTCCCGGACTTTTTTATTTCCTGCAACCCGGGCACACATTGAGACCACCGCGCGGCGGGCTGATGCGAGAGAGTCGGTCAGTAAAGTTTTATAAGCCGTGGAATCCGGTCCTTCCAGCATTTTATTAAGCAATGCTTCCAGTGCATGCCGTTCCCGTGCGGAAGAGGTGTTCAGTCTGGTTTTCAAAAAAGGCAGCGCTTGAGCACCACGGGCGATAATTGCATCCCTTGCAGGCTGCACATTATACTGAAATTTTTGGGGCGCTGCCGAAGCTTGTATAAAAAGGCTGTCAACCGTTGAGGCCAGAGGTATTTTCAATTCATCCGGTGGCGTCAGCAGGGGGTCGGTCCTTTCGGGAAGCAGATCGGGGAACAGGTCGTAATCGGCAAAGATGCCGAAAGTTGATTTACGGCTGACGGTATTGTTGCCTTCCTTGCTGCCATACAGGTCAATACCGGCTCCATCTGCAAAAATACCTATCATGCCGTAATTGCGGCGGAAGTCGGAATACCCCAGCATGTTTTTCAGGTTTCTGGCAATATAGCTGTCATCTCCTTTTTCATCAATCAAAACGGAGATAGCGTTTGCATTACCGCCGCCCATTGAGAGGCTTTCGGCAGTATAATCATCGTCTCCTGCGAGATCAAACAGGCCGCCAAAGGCAATATCATGGCCGCAGCCCTGGGATACGCCGTGGGAATAATAATGATCGTTACCTTTTAAATCCAGCAGCACGGCATGGGCGAGGTGGATGCCCGCCCCCTGGGCATACTGGTAGGCCAGATAGCGATCATCTCCCTCCCGGTCGTAAAGGCTTCCCAGACTGTACCAATAGGCCGTACCCTGCCCAAAGATATCCGTTTGATAAGTATCATTTCCCGCATAGTCAAAAAGCATCCCGATACCTCCGGATGCCAAAGGGCGGTAACCGAGTCCGGCACCCTGAGTGAAGGCCACGAAATGTGTATCGTAGCGCAGGAAATCCTGAAAAGGACTGGTGGTGGCATAAACATCGTTACCCGAATAGTCGGCGACGGCACCGAACCCTCTCGTGAAGCCGAAGCCCTGGGCCTGGGCGTAACTGCGGTACAGATCGCTGCCTGATTTATCCAGTAATAAGCCCAGACCAAAAGCGCCGCTGCCCTCCACACAGGTTTTTCCGGAGTAGAGATCGTTTCCGGCGGAATCCACGAGAATACCGGCTCCAAACAGACCCGAGCCGAGAGCAAAATTGCCGGCTGCGTAATAGTCGTCGCCGTTTAGATCAAAGAGCAGCGAAGCCCCGAAAAACCCGCTGCCGAAAGCAAAATCCCCGCCCAGATATCGATCATCCCCGGCCGTATCAATGATGACCCTCACAGGCTGTTTAAGCATTGCGGATTTGTCCATGTCCGGCAGCAGATAAGTATCATCCCCGCCAAAGTCAATGATGAGCAAAAAGTCGCCGGAGTGCACATCGTTTCCGGTTCCGCCAAAGCGGATATCGCCGTAATCCGTATGTACAGTTCTGGTCTTGATCTCTTGTTTTAACCGGATTGAATCAAGCGTGGAATAGATCAGCGAAAATAAGTCCAGTGTGGGGATCAGAATTTCATTCAGGTCAAATTTTTCTGCTGCCGAAAAAAAATCCGCCGCCGTCTTTTCACTTTCCATCTCACTTTTTTTCAAGTCCCAGATTGACATATCCTGGGACTCCTCGGACATGAGCAGCATAGAATCGGCCTGTGTCGTGATTCGGTGCAGCAGTGTAGAATCCACAGAGGCCAGATACTGTGATAATCTAGCGGATGTGGTCATCGAAGAGCTGATGATCTTTAGCACCGATTGCGTGGTTTCACTGGGCCTAAGAGATTTTGCCGCCAAGGCCTGTGACAACTTATTCCATACTCCAACGGGAACCGCCTTCCAGAAAGGCAGCGCCGGCTTTTCGGTAGTCGGGATGCTGCGGGAAAGGATCTTCATGAGTGCCTGTCTGGAAATAATCGTGTCGGTAATGGTTTCCCGCATGTAGTCCAGGAAAGCAGCGGGGTGAGCGTAGAGGCTGTCGGCAAATTGTTCGGTAAGCGGCGCAAGCCCGGCGGGGTTGTCGAAAGTATCTTTGACAATAGAAAGACGCTGCGGGTCGTCGGGCACGACATCCCAGGGCAGCCATACATCTCCCCGGGACATATTCATCTCCACCAGGGCAGAATCCATCAGCCAGAAAGCATGATCAAAGGTTCCGCCAAAACATGGTAAAACCAAAAGGTACAGTAATGTTGCTGTACAGCTGAATCTCCGGAAAGAAATGGCGGGAAGGGATTTCCGGTTACGAAAGCTCAAGGCAAACCGCTATTAAAAAAGGTTCATGAAGTATTATTCTATTTCCATCCCCAGGAATGCTTTGACCTTCTGCTCAATTTCCTCTCTGATCTTGTCGTTTTCAGTAAGAAATCTTTTGGCATTTTCCCGACCCTGTCCGATTTTATTTTGTCCGTATGAGAACCAGGAACCTGTTTTTTCAATAACATCGGCTTGCAGCGCCAGGTCCAGCAAATCCCCTTCATAAGAAATACCCGTACCATACATAATATCGAACTCTGTGGTCTTAAAGGGAGGAGCCATCTTATTCTTCACGACTCTGACGCGGGTTCTGCTCCCCACGACCCTGTCGCCTTCCTTAATCTGGCTGATCCTGCGGATATCCAGCCGGAGGGATGAGTAGAATTTCAGGGCATTACCACCGGTAGTGGTTTCAGGATTCCCGAACATGACGCCAATTTTCATGCGCAGTTGATTGATGAATATAACGGAAGTGTTGGATTTGGAAACAGTCCCGGTCAATTTCCGCAGCGCCTGGGACATTAAACGGGCCTGAAGTCCAACATGTTTATCACCCATCTCCCCGTCGAGTTCAGCTTTAGGGACCAGGGCAGCCACGGAGTCAATGACTATTACATCGAGGGCGCCGGTACGCACCAGCGTTTCACATATCTCGAGGGCCTGTTCGCCGGTGTCCGGCTGTGAAATGAGTAAATTTTCCGTATCGACACCCAGATTCTTGGCATAACCGGGATCCAGCGCATGTTCGGCATCGATGAAAGCGGCATAACCGCCTGTTTTTTGTGCCTGGGCTACGATGTGCAGGGTCAGCGTGGTTTTACCCGAGGATTCGGGACCGTAAATCTCGATTACTCGACCCCGGGGAACACCTCCGATCCCAATGGCTGCATCGAGAGATATGGAGCCGGTTGAGATGGCTTCGGCTTTAACTGCAACACCATCCCCCATGCGCATTATGGAACCTTTTCCAAATTGTCTTTCAATTTGAGTTATTGCCAGATCAATAGAAGTGCTTTTCTGATTTTTTTCTGCCATTTCATGCCTTTCTTGAGTTCTGAATTAGAGAAAATTTTTCTAAAACCGTATATTGCGGGCCGTCCTGCGTGAGAATGCTTTCATAGAGAATGAATTCGTTGATTGTGAAATTAATGGGATTGTAAACCGTATTCAAAAACGGTGTAAAATCTATTTTATCAGGTTTTACCTTTGGTCGGACCCTTCCGATGGTAATATGCGGCTTGAAATTGTCTCTGGGGTCCGGGGGATAGGTTTCTGCCAATGCCAGAGTTATGGATTGCTGCAGCGAAATGAGCTCCGCAGCGCCCTTGCGGATGCCGAGCCACAGGATTCGTGCTTTACGTTCGTCCGGGAAAAGGCCGGTTCCCTCAATAGAGACGGGAATTCTGGGAAAAGTGCCAATCCCTCGCAGTTGTTCAGCAAGCTTCGGAATATCGTCCGTTTCGACATTCCCCAGAAATTTGAGTGTCAGGTGCAGATGAAAGCCCGAAAGCCAGCGAATTTCAGCCAGGGGTGTTTTTACTACGGAAGCGATCATGGGCATCAGCTTGCCCACAGTTCGGGGGATATTTATTGCGACAAAAGTTCTTTTTGTATTTTCTCGGGTCATGTGAGAATATTTCCCTCTTCCCGACTTGTTTTATGCAGCAGGAATCGTCTGAGCTGGTCGAGGGCAGCCGTGACAGTCATCTCCCGGTGCAGCGTCCGTTCCGGAATGAGATTTAATTTTTTCACCTGCGTTTTAGAACTGTAAGCTAAGGCAATAAACACCAGCCCCACAGGTTTTTCATCGGAACCGCCTCCCGGCCCGGAGATTCCCGTCATGCTGAGGGCAAAGTCTGTGCCCGTCCGGGCTTTGCAGCCTTCTGCCATGGCCGTGGCGACAGGTGCGCTTACTGCTCCGAAACGAGACAGAAGTTCCTCCGGTACCCCCAGCAATTCACGTTTCAGGTCATTGCTGTAACTGACCACACCTCCGAAAAAATACCGGGAACTCCCCGGAATATCCGTTAGCCGTTTTGAAAGGAGACCACCGGTACAGGATTCAGCAACGGAAAGGGTTTTCCCGGAGCCCAGCAACATTTTCCCGACAACATTTTCCAGTGTTTCACCGTCACGGCCGAAATAATGTGTACCCAATCGTTGAATTAACCGGTTGATCAGTTTTTCTTTAACTTCGTCATTTGTCCCCGGTTTTTGCCGGATACGCAAATTGACACCCGTGTGATGAGGGAGGAAAGCAAAACCGAAACCCCGGGCGTTATTATCGAGAATATCCCGGACATCTTCCGCCAATTTGCTCTCCGGTATGCCCGTGGTTTGCAGCGTAACAATTCGTTTAAAAGTTGCTTGGGGTAAATACTCTGGGAGGATTGTTTCCAAAACCATGGCCTTCATTTCCGCAGGGACACCGGGCAGGGCAAAGACTGAACTTTTGCCATGGACAAACCGCATGCCCAGGGCTGTACCGATACGGTTTGGGATATGCTCACAGTCGGTCAGGAGCATGGCCTGTGAACGATTTAAAGATGGAATTTTAAAATTCCTTTTTTTGAATCTCTCCGTAAGTTGACGGTAATATTTTTCATCAAAATATTCATCCGTTTTAAAAATTGTTTTAAAAGCAGCCTTGGTAATGTCATCGCGGGTGGGGCCTAAGCCCCCCGTCACAAAGATGAATGTATATCCGGTTTTCAGTGCCTGCGAAACCGCTGATATGATCGCTTCTGTATCATCCGGGACAGTGATCCTTTGTCGGATTGAGATTCCCAGCGGCAGGAGCGTTTGTCCGAGCCAGGCGGAGTTTGTATCGATTGTAAACCCCTGCAAGAGTTCATCTCCAATCGTGATAAGGCAGGCAGTCATGACAGTCGAGTGAAGGCCAAAAGCAAAATCCACGAAATAAAACCGGCCAGGACATCATCTGCCATAATTCCTAAACCACCCTCAAGACTTTGGACCCGGTTGACAATCCAGGGTTTTGAAATATCGAGAAGTCTAAAGAGTAAAAAGCCAAGTATGAAGAGCAACAACTCCTTGGGAATGATCAGCAGGGTCAGCCACATACCGACAACCTCATCAATGACAATTCTGGCAGGATCCTTTTCATTTGTGCGTCGACTCTCCTTCCCTGAAAAAAAGATGCCGGCCGGAAGCATGAACAGAATCAGAAACAGCTGCAAAAAAATATTTGCCGGAATAACCCACCAGATGGCGGCCGCTGCGAGACTTCCCCAGGTCCCCGGGGCCAAGGGGAGATATCCGATATAAAAAAATGTTGAAAACAGTTTTGTAAAAATAGTCACGCTACTTTCTTATGAAAATAAGTTTTAAAATATTATAATTATAGAGAAGATAATGAAACCCGGTATATGCGGTTACAGCAGTGGTGAATACCATCAGAATGTAAATAATGTGGTACTGTGTAAAATAGTTTGAAATCCGGAACCAGTGATAGCTGTTCAATACGAAATAGATGAGGATCAAATGAATGACTATCATCTGCAGAGTAGTTTTCAGTTTTCCGGCCCGACTGGTCTTCATGGTGACTCCTTTCAGTTGCATGATCATCCGCAGAACTGTTACCACCACATCCCGGAAGGCGATTAAAAGGAGCATCCATAATTTTATTTCGCCGAAAATCCAGAAAGAGACAAAGGCTGAGAGCACCAGAAATTTATCTGCCAGCGGATCGAGAAAGACACCGACCTTGGTCACAACGCCGTATTTTCGGGCAATGCGCCCGTCGAAAGCATCTGTGATCGAGGCAATGATAAAAACGATCAGCGCAAATGTCTTACCATGTGAGATTCCTGAAAACAAAAAGTACAGGAAAAGCGGAGTTAATAAAATCCTACCGATAGTCAGCAGATTCGGGACATGTCTCTTACCCATCAGTGACGCTAACCCTCTCTGTCAATGACCGGCTTATGGTCAGATCATCCACATATTCCAGATTGCCCCCAACGGGTAATCCTCTGGCCAGGCGGGTAACCTTTACATTTTGGTCCGCCAATAATTGTGTGAGAAAAAGAGTGGTTGTCTCGCCTTCAATACTGGCATTAATCGCCAGGATGATCTCCCTGGCCTCAGCTGCCCTCTTCACCAAATCCTGCAGATTAAGGTCGTCGGGACCGACACCGTCGAGTGGCGAAAGGACTCCGCCTATTACATGGTATAACCCCTTGAAGCCGGTGCGTTCAAAAATGAAGATATCAGCGGGTTCTTCTACCACGCAGATTGTTCCCCGGTCACGATGCGGGTCTTGGCAGATCTCACAAAGTGATCCCTCGGCGATACTGTGACAGATTTCACAAAATTGGATGTACTTGGTCAAATCCTGCAGTGCCTGAGCCATCTCCAGCACATATTCTTTTTCGGCAGTAAGGAGGAAAAATCCCAGTCTGCGGGCGGTTTTCTTACCGATTCCCGGCAGTTTCTCCAGAGACGTGATCACCCGTTCAAGGGATGGGGGAAAAGGCGTCATTACATCCCCGGAATTTTAAGATTCCCCAGCATTCCTCCAGCTGCTGCGTTCATTTTTTCCTCTGCGGCGCTGTCTGCATTTTGAAGTGCCTGATTCACTGCTACTAAGACGAGATCCTCTACCATTTCGATATCTTCTTCGAGGATCTCTTTTTCAATTTTAATAGATATGATATCCTTTTTCCCGTTTGCCGTGACCGTGACCATACCTCCGCCGGATTGGCCTTCGACCAGCAGATCTGCCAGCTCAGCCTGTGCTTTGGCCATTTTAGCCTGCATCTGCTGAGCCTGCTTAAGCATCCCGGCCATATTTCCACTTTTTGGAAACATTAATTTCTCCTATCTGATAATTTCACCATTAAATTTTTCAATAATATCCGACATAAGAGGGTGGTCGCGTTCCGGTTCAACGGGTTTTACGGCACTCTGCTTTGCCAGTGTCGGATTAGATTTAAATTTTATTCTGACAGATGTTCCTAAAACATCCTTTGCAATACTTTCTATTGTGGGTTTGTCTTTTTCCAGACTGCGTACCGTGAATCCATTTTCGTTATTTAATCGTACAGCAAGCTGCCCGCCCGTAAAGGTCAGCAATTCCGATCCCTGTAAAAAATGAGCAATTTTATAATTAACAAGCCCAAGTTTTTCCAAAACTGTAGGCCATTTTTCACAGATAAATTCCAAATTAATCGACTCGGGAGTTACTGTCTGATGCCTAAGCGAAGCAGGATCGGGCTCGGAGACATGAGTTGGTTTTCGGTTGTGGGTGGTCAGAGGCTTGCCGTTCGACTCAGGCGGTGTTTTCGCGGCGGCATCTTGAGCAGTACCGGTAACGGTTTTACTTTTTCGCTGAGGTCGGGGTGTTACGCGTCTGGTCTTGTCAGCGAGGAGCTCAGAGATCAGCACAGATGAATCCATGGCGGCTAATTTTAGAAAAAGGGCTTCCAGGGCAACCCGGGGCTGCTGTAAGAATCTCAACCGCGATTCAAATTTTAGTACGAGTTCGATCATTCTGAGCAGATCCAACCGGGAGACGGATTGACTGTTCTCCAAAAGCCAGTTAACAACGGCTCTATCTAACCGTACTTTATCCGTTTGATCGCTTAAAACGAAAAGACATTTCCGCAGAAAAGCATTAAAGCCGGTTATGAAATTAGGGATGGAATAACCTGAATCCACAACTTCGGAAATTTTGGTAAGTAAAACATTGTAATTGGAATTAATTATTGCCCCAAGCAGTTCGAGATAGAGGGGATCCTCAATTATGCCAAGTACATCCTTTACGATGGATTCCTCAATATCATTCTCACAATAAGCAATTATCTGGTCCAATAAACTAAGGGAATCGCGCATGCTTCCATCTGCCTTTGTTGCAATGAGTTCCAGTGAATTCCCATCGTAGGACAATCCTTCCCGGATAAGTATCTGTCCCAGGTAAGCAGCAATGTCATCGGTGGTTAAGCGTTTGAAATCGAATCGCTGCGTGCGGGATAAAATTGTGAGCGGGATCTTTTGGGGGTCCGTTGTTGCCATGATAAAGATTACATGGGGAGGAGGTTCCTCGAGGGTTTTCAGGAGGGCATTAAAAGCCTGATGCGTTAACATATGCACTTCATCGATGATATAAATGCGGTATTTACCGGTTGCCGGGTGGTATTTGACGGCTTCACGCAGGTCACGGATTTCATCGATGCCGCGATTCGAGGCTCCATCTATCTCCAGGACGTCGATACTTCGTCCCTCGGTTATTTCCACACAATTTACACAGGTACCGCAGGGATTATCATCTTTATAATGCTGACAATTCAGTGATTTGGCAAGTATTCTGGCAGCGGTAGTTTTTCCGATGCCCCTTGGACCGGTAAACAAATAACCATGGGCAACGCGATTTAACCGAATTGCATTCTGCAGGGTTCGGGTTACATGCTGTTGGCCTGTAATCCCCTCAAAGACCATGGGGCGATATTTTCTGGATAGGACCTGATAACTCATTTTGCAACCGATTATTAAGAGACAATCAACTGAAATTACACCCAGGGTAACATAAAAACGATACCGATACCGGGAAATATCCGGGAACCTTGTTCCCGACCGAATTTCCAAAACTTTTGTTAGTTTTATAATTGGACAAATCTGTGCACCGCAGGTTGAACCCTCTGTTTGAAAGCTTTTTGATGCAGCCAGCTCAGCCCCAGATTTCTGCGGCACATGCTCAAGACAGCTACCGCTGCTTCCTTCCGGACCTGACGGGGTTCGATGCCAGAACATTGCGCAGAGCTGAAAGCATCAACACTACTTACATCAATTGGCCAGCTCAGCAGAGCCCGCCCTGCGATTTTCGACCCTGCTTAAGCGGGTTTCAGGTTACAGGAAACCGCTAGCTTCCCATCTAGCACAGATTTGTGGAGTTGAAGGGGCTTGAACCCTCGACCTCTGCATTGCGAACGCAGCGCTCTCCCAACTGAGCTACAACCCCAAATTGGGAAAAATCCAACCTGTAAATTTACCCTTGAATCATTTTTTATCAAAAGTGAATCAACCGGTACAAAAAAACAATTTTGGGAAAAAGAAAACCTGCTCATGCAGGTTTTCAAGATCGGGTGTCTGTTGAGCCGCAACGTCGTGTCATTGGGCAATGAGAGTGTATTCATCCTCATTACCACCGACGGGAGAGGAGTATATCCAGGTAGAGTTATCACCGTCGTATGTGAGAATACCTGTGTTTTGATCGTAGGTCCAGCCATCAGGTATTTCATCCAGAATAAGGGGAAAGTCCAGTTGATTCGTCGCCGGATATCTCTTGACACCGTTTGTCACAATCTGGTAGGCCGCATAATTATTTAAGCCCGTTTTGATATTCCCAATGATATATGATTTATTTGCTATGTGCGCTGTGGTTGTAAAATCAAAAAATTTCGGAACGGCAACGGCGGCCATTATTCCAATTAATGTAATTACAATAGTTAATTCTATCAGCGTAAAACCGTCTTGTTGCTTCATGATGGCACCTCGTTTATTGTGTATATTCTTATACGTTAACTTTGTCAGTGTTAATCAGAAAATTAACAGAAAAACCGTAAAGAATATTAAATAATTATTAAACGAGCATCCAAATATTTTTTACAATATGTAAAGGTAAAAGAAGGGGTATCGATATAACGATGCGGGTACTTGAGGTATGCCGGTTAGCTTGCAGCCGGAATTGTAATACGGGAATCTGTAACAGCTATTGTTTATTGGGCAATTAGCGTATATTTTGAAGCGTTTCCGCTGACAGGCGAAGTATAAAGCCAGGTTGAATTATCTTCGGAAAATGTGAGTGTGCCGCTGGCTGGTGTGTAGGACCAACCATCCGGAACCTCATCAAGGATAGCTTCCAGCCTGAGGTCAATTGTGGCCGGGAAGACCTTTTGATTATTTTGTGCCAGCTGATCAGAGGAATAACTGCTAAGGCCCGAACGGATGATGCCGATAATTTTATCTTTGTTCGCCTCCTGAGCAACGGATTTCATGTCAAAGAATTTCGGAACGGCAACTGCTGCAAGGATGCCAATGATCGCAATGACAATAACCAGTTCTATCATTGTGAATCCCGTCTTCGAATAAGTGCAGGTTTGAGGGATATTTTCGGACAGTAATAATTTTTGTGTTTTCATGATTGTGAGAAGTGGGCTGCCTGTTATGACAGCCCACTTCAACATTGTCTGTTATAACAATGAACCGAGTAAGTCAGGAATTATTGTGCCACTAAAGTATATTTTGAAGCGTCACCTCCGACCGGTGATGTATAAAGCCAGGTTGAGTTATCACCGCTGTATGTCAAGATCCCGGTTCCCCCAACATAGGACCAACCGTCAGGCACTTCATCGAGAATGCTCTCAAGTGTCAATGATGCAGTTGCAGGGAAAGTCTTAGTCCCGTTAGTCGCCAACTGATTTGAGGCATAATTATTCAGACCGGTTTTAATATTTCCAATAACTGCATTTTTATTTGCGTTATGGGCCGTGGTTGTCAGATCAAAGAATTTCGGAACAGCAACCGCAGCCATTATACCGATAATGGCAATTACGATGATTAATTCAATAAGCGTGAAACCACTTTGATGTTTATGGTTGTTTTTCATTATTCTTCTCCTTGGATTATTTTATTATTAAAATTCTTTTTTCAGTGTACCCGTCTTAAATGTACTTTTACAAGAACTGTGCCGGTAATAATAATGTATGCTAATACATTGTATCATAAGATGTTAAGTTCCTTACTAAATGGAGTGTGTCGCAGAATATGACACCTCTGTAAAAAAAAAGAACAGGCAATGCACAAAATGCAGGGGAAACACGGCCTGATCAGTAATAATTCCCAACTCACAGATGGATGATAACCGTATAAGTTAAAAATACTGCTAGGGCTACGAGGATAATACCAATGCTGTGCCGGTGCGAATAAATATAGTAATCGGTTATTATATCATTTGAAGATGTGTTTTGGTGAATATACTCACCAAGTTTTATTAACGTCTTAGGTGAGAATATCAGCAATATTCCGCTGAGAACTAAAATGCAGGCAATGGTTGCTAAATATAGTTTCAAGGGTTGTTTCTCCTAATATTCTATAATCGACTCGGGCATTAATTGATAACGGATGTCTGATGTGAAGCGGGAAAAATTATTCTCAAAAAGGACCATACTCCCTTCAGTCAGTTCTGGTTGACGGCCAATTTTTGAAGCAACCAGGCTGCCCTCAAAATGAGCCTGATCCCCCAATAATTCCAGCCCTTCTGCAGGTGCATATATCCCGCCGAAAACCTTACCGGAAAGGACAATCTTTTTGTTCGGACTTATTAGCTGTCCCCAAATCGTCTTGTAGTTCCGATCAATGTTGATAGAAGCATGGGAAAAAATCTCATTACGTAAGACGGGTCTCTCTAAAGGTCGTGTGGTCTGTCGGTCGATGCCGAATTGTGTATTTTTTTTAATTCTGATTATTTTCTTTGAAATAAGTATTATATTGTCACCGAAAATTGTTGGCCTATCATGTTCTCCTTTAAGGGTTAAGCTTCCGGTAGTAACTAAAAAAGCAGGATCGGCAGTTGATCCGCCATAGACGGAGACTCCCTCAAATTCCGCCTCACCTTTGATGAACAGTGTCTTGTCGGGAAATGTGCTCAAATCCAGGTTATCATTTTCAAGCTCATAATTTCCCAGAATTTTATTATCCTTCGTACTAGTGATTGTTTCGGCAATATCAATGAGAGAATCTTCTTGCGAAAAATCGAAGTTAGTCGTCGGAGCAAGATCCACAAGAGTCGTGTTCAGGTGATTACCCTGCCCATTGTCAGCAATTGAAGAAGACGACAGATGATAAAAGTCCGCACTCTCAATATTACCGACACATCCATCACAATCGATGGACAGATTATCTTCGAAGAATATATCACCGTCAAATCTAAAATGATTACGGAAACTAATATTCGCTAACTGTCCATCTGATATTATCGATATCGCGGGCCAGTCCGGGGAGCTTACCATAGTAAACTGAGCCTGCATACGTCTTGAACTTTTTCCTACGAGCGAAGTACTTTCCAACCGGATGTGATCTGACGGCAAAGCAATTCCAAAACGATCCGTTGTTGAAGATTTGATGGAAATATCCCCTTTAAAAAATTGCCAACTCCCAATGAGTGATGGCAGGGAGTTTGCCTTAAGCCATTGTTTGGAAAAACAAATCCCTGATTTTGCATTAAGACCGGACTGAATGTCAGAAATATATTTTTCAGAATCAACGGCAGTTTTTGTGACCGTATTTACAGCACCGGTAATGAGTAATATAATTATCATTGATGAAAAAAGAGAAACCATGGAGAAAATGAAACCGCTGTTGGCTGCTACAATGGTTTGTCCTTGGCATTTCATCTTTAAATTTGTCCGGAACAGGTTTCAGCTCAGATTGGTAAATTCTTTAATAGTACAATTTAATATTCAACGATGGTTCCGGGAACGATATCATAGCCAATCGTCGCCAAAAAATAGTTCTGATTTCGGTTTGTAAGGTTCATGCGTCCACGTTTTAAATCACCATTTGGTGGTTTCGACAATTCCCGTGTGAACACGGTACCTTCAATATAGCTGTTGTGGTCGTCGAATTCTAACCCCTCACCGGCGTACACGACACCATAATAAACACCATCTATTTTTACTTTGTGGGTCGGAGAAATTGATTGTGCCCAAACTGTTTTTACATTATGATCGATGGAAATTTCACGGTTTGCATATAGTTCATTGACCGTTAGGGGACGTTCCAGGGGATTTATGTCCGAATAATCAATTCCCACCTGGGCTTCTTTTTCAGCTTTTATGTCTTCATCTGAAACAAGGATTATATTATCGCCAATGGTGGTACCATTATGATGTTTTTCTTTAATTATTATATCTTTGGTAGCAACAATAAAACATGGTTCGGCGATACTGCAATCAAGCACATTACAACCTTTAAGTTCTACTTTTCCTTTTACAAACAGTGTGTTATCCTCATAATCAGTAAGATTAATATCCGAATTTTCAGGTTTATAATCACCTTTGATCTTATTACCTGTTGTATGAGAAATTGCTTTGGCAATATCTATAAGACTGTCTTCATAAAAGAAATTAGCAGCAGGAATGAACATTTCACCCACCGTTTCCCAGGACCATAAATTCCCGGAGCCGTTGTCGGTGATATTATTGCCGTTTCTCCTGTAAAAATATGCACCGGAGTTATTTCCAACACAGTTATCACAATCAATATTGACGTCTGTACCAAAATAGACCGTACCGTCAAAGATAAAATCATCTTTCATGACAATGCCGGACTCATGGCCACCCCCGTGACCACCCCCGTGACCTCCATCGTGACCTCCGCCGTGACCATGCCCGCATCCACCGTCATCGTCATCATCATCATCATCATCATCATCATCGTCGTCCTCGTCATCATCCCCGTGACCGCCAGCGTTTTTCACTGACTCAACTACGGATATATCAGGCCAGAAATTGTTATTTAACGAGGAAAAATACGCTTGAATTCGCCGTACGCTGTTCCCGACAGTCGTCGTGCTGATGACACGCACCATCCAGGGCGGTAAGCTGTTTCCAAATCTGTCTTTTGTGGATGTTGTAATTGCAATTGTGCTGTTGTGGAAATCCCAATTTCCTTCAACACTAGCCAGATTGTGGGTCTGTATCCACCTTTTGGTGAATTCGATCCCCGAGACGGAGCTGTATTTTGATTGAGATGAAGAAAGTGACTCTGAAGACAATGTCGTCGAGAGAGAGACCGAATTCATCGACCAGAGAACGATAGACCCCAGAATAAAGGTGACACCAAGTGACATTATGGAAAAAGCAAATCCGCCCTGGCGATCTGTTCTGCAGTTACTCAAATTTATATTATTCTGCTTTTTCATTAGAACCTCCGTTTTATTAATCTAAAGTTGAAGGAAAATTAATAACAGACCTGCTGCTGCGAGAATCCCTCCGAAACTGAAACGGTAAAGAAAGATCGCTTCATCATTCTCATTATATATTTTCATGGCAGAAAATTGCAGATGTTTACTGTAGGCTCGGCAAATCTTCTGCAGTTTTTCTGAATTAAAGAAAAGCGCTGCACTAATCGTGAGCAGGGTTGCTACCAGGGCCAGGATAAAAATTTTATAAATAATCATAAATCCCTTAATTCTCCGGATAAACATCGGCGATAAACCTAACCGACTGGTCTCCCGATTTCAATAGCAGATTCAAACGTGTACGCCATACATTTGCCAGGGTTTCGGTTAAGTCATCACCCTGATTATAATAATAAAACCCGCTGGAGTCAACCACAACGTTAGCGGTCACGATCATAGGAGAACCCTCACCGATAATTTGACGGAATAAGCCACCATTACCAAGCGTATATTCAACTGTAAGCGTATCATCCGACGCAAATGAGCTTTGTTGATAACTGAATCTGAGAGTAGTATTACCAACAGAAACCAAATCCACCAGGGCTTCATATTCCCGGGTAAACCGTTTTACACTGTTGGAACCATCGAGTACAATTTGTTTTCTCGTTTGAATCGTGTTGACAGTATTGGTACTTACCGAAATAATCGAGGCCACTACAACGGAGATGATAGTTACCACCGCCATACCAATTATCAATTCAATTAGTGTAAACCCTGGCAATCTGGAAAATGAGGAATGTAGTGGCTTTTGCATCATCATCATGGTGTCATTATAGATGTTATATTTACGGGAGCCTGCAATTCCGGGTGTAATACAGTAACGATAATTCTCTTATAATCGGTAACAGTTCCGACACTGTCCAGCAGATTGACATTAGGATCAACATAGAATACTCTTGTTTTACCTGTAAAGCCAAAATAGCCCTGGTAGGTAAATGTGTATCCGATGTAATCATCAATATCATCATAATCTGCGGCTGAATTTTCTTCCGCACCTAAGGGGTCACTCCAGGGAGACAGTGACTGCTCATCGAAAGAGTGTGCTCTGACGACCTCCATAATATTATTTGCCATAGATGTTCCGCGTATGATGGCTTCCATCCGGTTCTCCTGAGATTGCAGATTGCGCAGTGTCACCAGAGATGCAATAAAGGCGACACTGAGAAAAATTATCCCGACAATAATGTCGAGCAGTGAAAAACCTTGCTGATATTTTCTAATTTGCATAAACATAGCCCGTTTCGGCAGTTACGATGATAAACTTGTTGTCGTTCAGGGCAATAGTACCCCCTGCCGACGGTGTACCCCACCAATCAAAAATATTTCACTACCGCCGGAAAAATCTACAGCCGTCAAACTGACACCGGGGTATAGATCATCCAGTAAAAACTCCCCTGGCTCATTTGTTGAAGGATCGAGCATTAGCTGCCTGTTTTGCACATTTGGACCTGAATATATTCCATATTTATTTTGATTTACATTTATGACCAACCAGGTTGTATCGTGAACTGAAGCTGCATAATCGGCGATGTACTGAATATCTTCTTTCAACTTCTCACTGGCATTATTAAGACGCAGGTTTATTATCACAGTATTGACTTTTGAACTAACGATGACGGATAGAATGCCCACGATTGCAATAACCATAATGATTTCAATGACCGAAAAACCGTCCTTTGACATCCCTTTGAAGATCATCGGAGGGGTCAGCCCTGAATTCCTGTTGCGTCTTTTGGGAATGATAATTTCCCATTAGATTGTACGGATTTTTCCATTATGAGGTTATTTCTGCAAAAATCAAACCGTCAATAAAAATTACGGGAAATTGATGATTTTCCGGAATGTGTTGTCTTATGATTGTACAGAATCTGTCTTATAATGTTACAAGCCCGTACCGACTGAGGCAGACTTATCAGTCAAGTGCTCAGGCTGCGGCAAATTCTATTTTTAATCCTTCTGCAATTGATTTGTGTAATCCATAAAAAGACACCGGTTTTGGGAAAAAATCAACATCACCTGAAACCTCTAATTTGTCCGATATCTCTTTCTCATAATTTAAATGACCGGTCATTACAATTTTTTTTAAGTCTTCCTGAATGGCATCCGCACGATTCAATAACTCGAATCCGTCGATTACGGGCATGCGGATATCCGTAATCAGTACATGGTATTTCTCACATTTAAGGAATTCAAGCGCTTCCATACCTGAATAGGCTGTCCTGATAGAATATTTATCGGTTAGTGTTTCCAACCCTTTTTTAAGCAGCTTACACAGGCGGATTTCATCATCAACTATGAGTACTTTAATTTTTTCCATACACCTTAAACTGCAATTTTCAGGCCAGGCAATTTATAGATAAAAATATTCAACTTATTTCAATATATTGTAATTCATTGTTGATATTTGGGACATGCGGTAAATAAATATTACACTTCGATAATGTTCACAGCTCACTGAGAAACTGTCAACGAATCTATTTCATCAAGGTATTCATGTCCCACATTGGCAGGAAGATCCCCATTGCAAAGATCAACAGAAAAATCCCGATCAGCACCGTCATGAGAGGCTCAATCACGGCACTGAGCCCATCGATTTTTGCATCTACTTCGGTATCATATTGGTGTGCAATGTTTTCCAGCATCTGTTCCAGACTTCCTGACCGTTCACCGATTGAGATCATTTTAATGGTCATCTTTGGAAAATACCGGCTGTCGGATAATGACTCGGATAGTGAAACTCCTTCAACTACCTGCCCTTTGGCGCTGCTGATGTCCTTTTTGAGAATTCTGTTTTCCAGCGTCAGTTCGGTAATTTCCAGTGCCTTCACGATCTGAATCCCGCTTTTCATCAGTGTTTGCAGGATATGCGCAAATCTAGCTACGGATGACTTTAAGATAATATCCTTAAAAATCGGAATTGATAACTTTAATTTATCAAAAGATACGGCACCTGCATTAGTCTTCAGATAAAACCGCAGGGCTGTAATGATCCCGATAATTGCCAGCAGTGTAATCCACCAGTAATTGATAAACATGTGACTTATTCCAATCAAAATACGAGTGGGCAGAGGCAGCGTCACACCTGCTGAAAGGAACATTTTTGAAAATTTAGGTATGATGAAAACGATTGCACCGGTGAAGGCAAGGGCCAGAATGGTCAAAACGATGATGGGATATCGCAGAGCCGCTTTGATGTTTTTTGAAACCTGGATATCATGACGAATGAAAACCCTTAAATTATCGAGTATCCCTTCCAAAACACCGGTAGCTTCACCGATTTTTACCATGTTGACATAAAGTGTATTGAAGACGTTTGGATGATCCGCCAGAGCAGAGGAGAAAGGTTGACCGCTTCTTACTTTTTGGATAATATCTTGTAAGATCTTCTGCAATTTATCGGTTTCGGCCTGCTCCTCAATAGACTCCAGACATTCAATCAGCGGGACACCGGCTTTTAACATTACAACCAGTTGAGAAGTCAGGTTTTCCAGTTCTTGGGGTTTTACGACCTTCCTGAATTTTGGGAATACCTGTAAATTGATGGGTTCAGCTTTTTCTTTCAGAGAAAGCAGTGTATTGTTTTCCGACTCCATGATCTCATAGACCTCAAATTTGGAGTCCGCCTCGATGGTTGTCTCCCTTATCAAACCATCGCTGGTTACAATTTTACAGCTGAACCGGGGCACTACAGATCACTCCTTGAGTTTGGAATGTTAAGGTTACGATTTCGTCTAATATTCAATAATCTTTCAGTCATCCCGGTCTCCCTGTAAATCATAAATTTTCATTTTCCTGTATAAGGCTGTTCGAGAAATACCGAGTGCTTTGGCAATTTTACTGATATTTTTTTTGCCTATCTGCAGAGCATGTTCTATAGCCAATCGTTCAACCTCTGCAAGCGGTAAAATAGTTTCTCCAAAAACCAACTTATCGGCCCCGGTGGAAGGCGGGTCAGGCTCAGTTTGTCGGTAAACAGCCTCCTCGAGGATAGATTTTTCCAGGTGAGGTTCTTTTGCATAAAATATTATGCGTGTCAGCAGGTTACCCAGCTCTCTGATATTCCCTTTGAGAGGGAGCTCGCAGATGCTGTTTATCAGGTCGGAGGATATCGATTTTAAATCGAGCATTGAACTTGTGAGGTAATTACCGAGCAAAAACAAGATCAACAGAGGAATGTCACCGGGACGTTCTTTCAAAGGCAGCAGACGGATCGGGATCACGTTCAATCTGTGGAATAAGTCTTCTCTAAATTTACCCTCGGCGATGAGTTTTTCGAGACTCATATTCGTAGCGGCAATCACTCGGATATCAACGGTTTTTGTGGTTGTACTCCCGAGTCTCTGAACAGTATGATCCTCCAATACCCGCAGCAGCTTTGCTTGCAGATCAAGCGCCATGTCACCAATTTCATCCAGGAAGATTGTGCTGTTATCAGCGAGCTCGAACATGCCGGGTTTAGCAGTATTAGCGCCTGTAAAAGCACCTTTCTCATAACCGAAAAGCTCACTTTCCAGAAGATGTTCGGGGATTGCAGCGCAATTCAGAGAAATAAAATTTTGACTGCTCCGGGAACTTAGCTGATGGATGGATCTGGCAACCAATTCTTTGCCGGTACCGCTGTCACCGAGAATCATAACGGTAAAGTCAGTCGCGGCCACTCTTGTAATCTGACGGTAAATATCCAGCATGTGAGACGAATTGCCGACAAATTTTCCAAAACCGTTTGGTTTCAGGTGCGTTCGCAGTTTTTCGGGCAGGGCCTTTTTAAGACCGGAATAAGTATTGATCCTGGAATGAATATCCGGTAATTCCGAAAGTATCATTTTGCGAAGATTGATCGAAAAAAGGGCATCATTTTTCCCGCAGAGTTCTCCACTGATTTTGTTACCGTCATAAAATATGATGACGGGCAGATGCCGGTCCTGGCGCCTCAGGCGTCGTATAAATCCGCTGTAATTATTCCGGAGCAGCTTCCAGTCCAGGAAAATGGCAGAAAATGTTTCAACAGTTGCATAGGATAACACCGAGGTCAGGTTCCGTGTGACCGTCAATTCTGATGAATTCTCCTGCAGACTGGATTTTAATTTCTTAATAAATCCGGGATCGGATTTTAACAGTCCCGTCGATATGCCCAGCAAGTAGCGCATTTATTCCAGTGTTATCCGCAACATTTCTTCAACCGACGTTTTCCCCGAGATGACCAGCTCCAAACTGGATTCGCGGAGAGTTCGCATTCCCTTTTCCACAGCCGTATGGTGAATAGTGCGAGCCGTGGCATTCCTGGTAACCATACCGGTTATTTCTTCGTCGGGTACGAGCAATTCATATACTCCTGTCCTGCCGGTGTAACCTGAGTTTTTACAATGCATGCACCCCCGGGCTTCATAAATGGAACTGCCCTGTTCGGCACTGATCCCGAGGCTTTCGAGGAGTTCCGGCGGAGCTGTGATTCTCTCTTTACAACTCGGACACAGCAGTCTTATCAAGCGCTGGGCAAGTATTGCTCTCACGGTGGAGCTGACCAGGTAGGCATCCATCCCCATATTTGACAAGCGCGTAAAACATGATGCGGCATCGTTCGTATGGATTGTGCTAAAGACCAGATGCCCTGTAAGTGCAGCTCTGATAGCCAGTTCGGCAGTCTCCAGATCTCTGATTTCTCCAACCATAATGATATCCGGATCCTGACGGAGCATGGAGCGTAGTGCGGCTGAAAATGTCATACCGGCTTTTGTATTTACCTGTGCCTGTGTGATGTTGTCCAGACGGTATTCAATAGGGTCCTCTACGGTCATTATATTGACTTCCACAGTATTGACCACGGCCAGGGTTGCATAAAGGGTTGTCGTCTTACCGGAACCGGTAGGGCCTGACACTATTATCAATCCGTTCGGTGAATGAATTGATCTTTCCCACGTATGAAATGTATCCTTGCTGAATCCCATTTTTTCCAGTGATATTCTGGATTTCTTTTGGTCCAGAATTCGCATTACTATTTTTTCTCCGAGGGGAGTCGGGAAAGTTGATGAGCGGATATCCACATCCGAGCGCTGCTCCTGAAAATGAAACCTGCCGTCCTGGGGTTTCCGGGATTCGGCAATATCCATATTTGATAGTATTTTAATTCGGGAGATCAAGGGCGCTAAGGCTGAACGCGGGAATGTATAATATTGCTGCAGAACACCGTCAACCCGGAAGCGGATCCGGACATCTTTCTCTCTGGGGTCGATATGAATATCACTGGCCCCGATTTTCACGGCTTCAAGAATCAGCATATTCGCTGATTCGATAATTTCCGTATCTTCGGCAATTTCTTTGGATACAACCCTTACCCTTGAGCGGGAATCCTCCTGTTCACTTCCCCCATCAACATATTGTTCGACCCCGTAGTAGAGATCGATGACTTTCTTAATGCTCATCTCAGGAGCCAGTACGAGATTTATTTCCATTACAGTTTCAACGTTCAGCTCATCAATTATCTCAACGTTGATCGGGTCGGAACAGGCTACCGTCAATTTGTTGCCGATATGAAATAGCGGTATAATATTCAGCCTTTTTGCAACATCCTCTTTAACGATATCTATGACACCGTTTTCGATTTCATAAGTCAGGGGATCCAATGTGGGCAGTTTCAACTGGTCACTCACGGCCTCGATGATATCGTCTTCCGTTACAAAACCCAGTTCAATAAGGGCCAGGCCCAGGTATATGTCATGCGTCTGTTTATATTGGAGGGCTTCTTCCAGCTGCTGCATATCAATCTTGCCTTCGTCCAGCATGATCTGCCCAAGTAATTTTTTTTCCTGTGCCATGGTTACTATCCTTTAATGATCAGAGTATGTACGTACCAGTTGATAATTTCCGGACCATATAAAATGCTGATCAATGCTCCTAAACTAAGATAAGGTCCGAATGGCAATCGTCTGCCCAAACCTGATTTGCCGCTGACCAGCAATATCAAAATGACGATTGCCGAAGAGAAAAACGCCAGTGCAACGACTAATATACCTTCCTGCCACCCAAAAAAGAGACCCAGCAAAAATGCAAATTTCACATCCCCCAATCCCATCGCATCCTGTTTCAGAATGAGTTTTCCCAGAATTCTGATAATCAGAAAACCGAGTCCAAGTCCCAAAAAGCCCCAGAAATGCTGTGGAATCCCCGCATAACCACTACGGTAAACAAAATACAGGGCCGGGACTAAAGCAATTACTAAAAAGGAGTCCGGTATAATTTGGACATCAAAATCGATAAAGGTCAAACCAATCAGGAGGCAGAGAAAGATGCCATAAAATATAAAATCAATGGGGTCACTAACACGTAAATAGGTGACAAATAAAATTGCTGCCGTCAGAAGCTCCACTAAAGGATATCGAATTGATATCTTTTGGGCACAATTTGAGCATTTACCTCGCAGAAAAATATAGCTGAGTACGGGGATATTCTCGTACCACAGGATCATGTGTCCGCAATTTGTGCAGCTTGAACGGGGTGAGACAATGGATTTTCCCAGGGGAATCCGGTAAATGCAGACATTGAGAAAACTCCCAATTACCAGGCCCAGTATGATCACGAGTGCTGATATCATTTTCGAGGCTCCGTAATTTGTTGTATGGCTTCCAATAATGTCTCCGGTACAATAGGTTTTGAGATTTGCAGATCGCCGCGAATTTCTCTCAGCAGGTTCTCATCGAGGTCTGCACCCTGATCTGTTATCAGGATTATCGGAATATGCTGGTATTGCTGGTCAAACTTCAACAGCCGGCAGACATGCAGACCGTCAATTTCCGGCAGCATAACGGCCAGAAGTATGAGATCGGGGTTTTCCGATCGGGCAAGTTTTAATCCGGTAAGTCCATCATCTGCTGAAATAACCCTCATTTCGATCTGTTCGAGGAATGCGGTGATGAAATCGACGAAAGACAACTCTTCATCAATGATCAATATCTTTTTTCTGTCATCGTGCTGGGCCATTTATACTCCTGTTTTAAGCTGAATGGATAAACTGGCTTCCTGTTCTTCTTCGGTACTGATCCGCAAGCGTAAATCGGATTGATTGTCGGCATACCAAACGGCGGTTTCCCTGGTTATCCTGCCTTCGCGGTAAAGATTGAACAGACTTTGGTCGAAAGACTGCATGCCCTCATTATTCGAGGATTCGAGGGTTGTTTTCAGCATGTGCGTGTCCCCGCGCTGGATGAGGTCTTTAACGCGGGCCGAAGGGAACATGATTTCATGAGCGGCAATGTTTTTACCGTCAATGCCCGGCACCAGCCGCTGGGCAATAACGGCTTCCAGATTGTTGCTGATCTGCGACCGGATCATGACCTGGAGATAAGGATCGAAGAAGTTGACGATCCGTTCGATGGTTTGAGAGGTGTTGACGGCATGCAGCGTGCTGATGACCAAATGTCCCGTTTCAGAAAAATTCAGAGCTGCCGACATGGTCTCGATATCGCGTATTTCGCCGATAGAGATCATTGAGGGGGATTCCCTCAGAGCGCTTTTTAGGGCCTGAGTGTAGTTTTTAGCATCGTGTCCTATCTCCCGCTGGTTGACGATAGACTTTTTATGCGAGTGCAGGAATTCGATGGGGTCCTCCAGCGTCAGAATATGTCCGGGCAGAGTGGCGTTACGATGGTCTATCATGGCTGCGATGGTTGTTGACTTCCCCGAGCCGGCCTGGCCCACGACCAGGATGAGCCCACGCTCCTTCAGAGTGAGGTTTTTCAGCTGTACCGGTAATGATAATTCGTCTATACTTTTAATCCGGTTCAAAATTTGATGGATAACAAAGGCATCCGAGCCCCTCTGCTGAAAATAATTGATGCGAAAACGACCCACACCGGGAAAACTGTAAATAAAATCCAGATCATGTTCCCGGCGGAAATCCTCCTGCTGCTGTTTGGTCAACAGACTGGTGCGGAGGGCATCCAGCATTTCAAAAGTAACCTTCTTCTCTTCGATCACATGAATCTCACTGCCTATTTTTAGAGTCGGATAGGCGCCGATACTGATGAATAAATCAGATGCTTTGGATTCTGCCATGATTTTCAACAGATCTTCAACTTTGTAAATATCAACCATTATTCCGCCCCGGCCAGAGCCAGACTCAATTCACTGTTCACATCCAGTAAAGCATCTTTAGAAACGATACCTGTACGAACCAGTTTGTCTATCGACTGCTCAAGAGTGATCATTCCCATTCTTGTATTTGTTTGCAATATCGAGGGCAACTGGTAGGATTTTTTCTCCCGGATGAGGTTGGCTACGGCAGGTATCCCCAGCATTACTTCAAATGCCGCCACCCTGCCCCCGTTGCTTTTTTTCAGCAGAATTTGCGAAATCACACCGATGAGTGTTTCACTGATCATCAGACGGATCTGATTCTGCTGACTGGGAGGAAACTGATCGATAATGCGGTCAATGGTTTTGGTCGAGTTCACCGTATGCAGTGTCCCAAAAACCAGGTGGCCGGTTTCCGCAGCGGATATTGCCAGTGCAGTCGTCTCCAGATCTCGCATCTCACCGACAACGATCACATCAGGGTCTTCCCGCAGCGAACTGCGCAAAGCCTTTGAAAAGGAGTGTGTATCAATCCCTACTTCCCGATGATTGATCAGCGCAAGTTTGCTTTCATGAATATATTCCACGGGATCTTCAATCAGGATGATATGTTTTTTCTGTCGCCGATTGATATAGTCGATGATAGTGTTTAAGGTTGTCGATTTACCACTGCCGGTCGGTCCGGTGACCAGGATCAGACCTTTGGGACTCAGAGCAAGCTTTTTCAGAATGGGTGGTAATCTCAATTCCTCAAAAGTAAAACATTTTTCGGAGATTGCCCGCATCACCACCGTATCACCGAAATAGCCCTTAAAGACATTGATCCGAAAGCGGCCTATTCCCTTAAAATCACGTGAGAAATCGAGTTCCCATTCCTCTTCATATCGTTTTTTTTGATCCTCATTCATGATGTCATAGGACAACAGATGCACATCTTCGGCGGAAAGACGAGGGAGATCGGTTCGCTGAACCTCACCATCCACTCTGACAATGGGTTCATGATTCGGACTCAGATGCAGGTCAGAGGCTCCGATTTTACGAATGAAGTTCAGTAATTCATAAATTTCCATACTGAGCCCTGACTGCTAATCCAGTTTTACAATATTCGGTGTGACAAAGAGCAATAGCTCACGCTGCTCGGCAATCGAAGATTTATGGGTAAACAATTTTTTCAAAAGCGGGATATCACCGAGAACAGGAACCTTTTTAGTATTGTCAATGACCTGATCAAAAATCAATCCGCCGATTAACAGTGTCTCACCGTCTTTAACCATGACCTGGTTATTCAGTGATCGGGTTGAGATGATGGGTCTGTCGTTGTTGGGACCGGTCATGCCGACGAGGGCTTCGACGATGGCATTCAATTTGATGGAAATATACTCATCCTGATTAATTCTGGGTGTTACATTCAGCGTGATATTAATATCTTCCTGTTCAAAGGAGTACTGGGTTTCAGATAGTATAGTACTGCTGTTCTGTGGCACAAGGATCGGGAAGGTTGTCCCGACATTCATGGTTGCAGTGGTATTATTTAAAGTCGTGGTTTGCGGCTCCTGGATCAGGCGTGTATCTCCGTCAGAGGAGAGCAGATCCATGATACCCTTAAAGACCGGCAGACTAAGCGTAGCGATTTTCAAATTTGTGAGCTTTCCAAGGTCCACTATAGAACTCAGGTCAGACTGTTCGGCGGAGGTCTTGGCAGGGGCACTCAGTTCGGCTCTCATAGTCCAGTCGATGCCCAGCTTCTCATCCAGCGTCAACTTTGTCTCTATGAACTTAACGGCAATATTGATCTGTTCTATCCGCCTGTCGAGCCTTGAGATGACGGATTCGATTTGATCGAAATTTGCATAAATGTCCGTTACAATTATATGGTCCAGACTCGTCTGCTGCTGATTCCCGTAACCGCCGAGACCACCCAGTCCACCCTGAGCGCTCCCGCCATAACGGCCTGAAGTTGAGCCCGTTGTGTACCCTGACAGGCTGGCCTGGGTGCCGGTTTGGCCATAACCGCCTGTTCCCTGACCGGTCAGTCCGCCACTGCCATAGGGTGTCACACTGCCGATGCCGCCAGCTCCGTATGAAGAACCGTACAGACCGAGTCCACCCTGGGGAATGGGTGTGAATACCTGTACCTTACCTTTTTTTGAGAGTACATTTTCAAGTGCCGTAGCCAGCGAAATTGCATCTGCATACTCCAGTTTATAGACTCTCGTAGTCAGTTCGCCCGCCATATCGTCGGCAGTGGGTTTGATGACGACAATATTACCCTGCACGAACCACGAATATCCGTTGACTTTTAAGATAGCATCCAGTGCATCCCCCAGATTGACATCCGTAAGGGTCACGGTTACTTTGCCCTCGATATCGGCACCTGCGATAATATTGAGATTGTTCTGTTCAGCCAGGAGCCGGAGGATATCCAGTAAAGGAGCATCCTTGAAATTAAGCGAGCCGGTTTGACTGAATTGAAAGGCTTCTTCCAGAGGATTGTCAGCAGGAGCTTCAGACTCCGGAGACCGCCAGGCGACGATAACGCGGTTACCGCTGTTGTGAATTGTGTAATCGGGCAACGATGTAAAACGGAGCATTACGATCAGATTATTATGCCCTGTATTGGCAAACATCTCACTGGCATCAATTCTGTACAGCGGAGGCAGGTCCAACTGTTTGCTGAAATGGTCAATGTCGAATTTTTTAGTGGAGAAAGTCAACTTCAACTGTGGTGGTGATGAAAATTCATCGGCATTGATCAAATCTTCACCCAGGGTAATTGACACAACTGAACTGTCCCCGTTCAAGTAGGTTGTAACCCACTCCTGATGTTGGGAAAAGAGACACAAAGGAAGTATCAATAAGATTATTGGAAGTATTTTTTTTCTGTAATTCATGGTATTATTGTGTTAGTATTAATCGGATTGATTGATCCCCCTTGCTCAATATTACATACCGGAATGCAATCTTATCGAGACGGTAGCCACTGATCACGTCGCCTTCCCGCAAAATATTTGAATTGATCACAGCCGTGCAGCTGTTGCTGATGCAGGAGATTCCGGTGAGGTCCAGAGTCGATGCTTTTGTTGCTTTGTCAAACAGCAGACCGTCGCCTTCCTGCAGATCAGCCGAAACATAATAAAATGGGTCTTGCGACCAGTCTTCCGGCCAGCCGGATTTTAACAATTTCTCAATTCGGGACATATCGGGAATGCTTACAGCCGGAGCGACGGGAGCGGTAACGGTTGCAGCAATGGCAGCTGTCTCCGATTGCACCGCCGTTCCGGTTTTACCTCCCAGATAGCCTGAATCCCAAAGGTAATAGACAATCACTGCCAGTAAAACTGCTGCTAAAATGTACTGACGTTTATTTTCACTGTTCATATTTTACGGTCCCCTGCAACGTACCAATAAGTATAGAGCAGCATTTCTCCGGTCAGGGCTCCGCCCGGTTCGAGTTCGGATTCGATATCAAGTGAGCCGATATTGATCAATGCGTCTGAATTGACGAATTCTTCAATCATGGCGGTGATAGAAAAGAAATCTCCCATAAACTGGAATTGAATCGGGATTCTCTCAATATGTTTTTTAGTAGTGACCAATTGATATTTGATTGCGGGAAAGGAATCCCTCAGGTCCGGTGAAAAGGAAATAATGCGGATATTTTGTTTTTTTGCCACACTTCGGATTTTTTCCAGTACATCCACAAAATTATTATGGCTCGATAAAGAATATTGCAGCGTGTCAAAATCGGCCTCACTTTTCGTGAAATGAGCTTTGATCAACGGGTAATACTCCACCGACAGGTTCAGGGTTTCGATCTGTTTCTCAACCCTGGAAAGTTCTTCCTGTTTTTGGATCAGGTTGCCGCCGTCGATATAAATTACTTTAACGGCCCACCACAGGAATGCGACAACGAGGACTGCCAGGAGTATGATATAAGTACGTTTGTACTTTTTCATATCAGATCCCCAGCTTCAGATTAAACAAAAACTTATTGGATGCCTTCTCGGCAATATCTTCCATGTCAATGGAAACCGACGAAAAATAAGGCAGTTGTTCGAGCTTAAGCCTGAAATTCGTGAGTTGTATATGCGCCAGGGATACATCACTGGTTACAAAACCGTTCAGCAGGAGGACGTCATCAATTGAATTAACGGTTTTTACACCATTATCATCGACGGTTTCACGGGTCTCTTTAGTGAATGAAAGCGATGTCAGCTTGATATCTTTGGGGATTATGTTAGACAACAGTTTGAGAAGATTTCTCTGATAAACGGTATAGACCCTGTCATTTTCCAACAGACGATAATAGTCCTCAATGAGCTTTGTATCTTTCTGCAGAGTCAGCATCTCGTTTTTACGCTTCGTTAACTGTTCGGCGTGAATCCGTTTTTCGTCCAGCTTCACGGAGATCGAATCATATCTCGTACTCATCCAGAATCCGGAGACGGCAAAAAGCGGGAGTAAAACTACAGCCATGGCCGTCATGAGTTTGCTCCTGAAAATATAGCGGTATTCGCTGCGGTTTTTTTCGGGTATGATGTTGAGGGGTTCGGTATTTTTTGCCAACAGGGCAAAGTTTGTCACAAAGTTCGGGAGTTGGCTTTCTGCAATTACCTTTCCGCCTTTGAACCTGTATTTCCCTGTGCGCAGGGGATTGAAATATCCTGCTTTCAGGTTCAGGCTTTGATTGATGGTCTGAACAAGATTGGGAAAAGTCGAGCCGACCCCGTCAAACAACATGACCTCCCAGTTCAAGTCCGGATTCTGTTTTTTGAAATAGTTTAGAGAACGGTTTAATTCGCTGGTTATGCGCTCAACCACCGGTCGCAGGAATATTGAGATCTTATAGAGATCGATGTGTGAACCTTCCGAAATGCCCGTGCGGTCTTTTGGGAATCCATATTTTTTTAATAGCTGTCGGGCCATGGGAAGATCAATCTGAATGGATTTGTCATCAGCGGTCACTTTTTTCATTACGGCTTTATAAAGATCATCTGCGCCGATGGCAATTTCCCTGGAAAAAGCCAGCTTGTGAGAGTTGATCACCGTAACCACGGTGCGCATTTCACCCATCCGAACCAGCACGTAACAACCTCGATTCAGATCCGGATAATTTTGCATGAATGCTTTCCACATTATCACCGGAATGGTGGAATAATAACGTAATTTCAGCTTGTGTATTTCAAAAGTAGCAATGGACTTTTCGATGACACTTCTATCGCCGGCACTAATCACGATATCATCTTTAATACTCTTATCCGGAGATTTGATCTGTTCCCAGTTGATCACCGCATGATCGGAACTGAATGGCAGGTTCTTCTTGGCATGCCAGGCTACGAGGTCAGACAGATCACCGGATTTTAAGCGGGGAGTTTGAAAAATGTGGGTCTTTGTGGGATGCTTCGCCGAAAGAAAAGCTGAATAAGAAATACTCCGGACAGAATCGTCAATATCATTTTCAAGCACGTGGTCGATGAGTTTTTCCACTGAGTCCAGGGTCAGCTTTCCCTCGTGATAGGGGAGTGTGTACTCCCTGAAATCCCGGATTTCAGTACCTTTCCCATCCTCTTTTATCTGGAGCAGCCAGAGTTGATTGTTATCCTGGTGCAGACTAATTTTATATGTAGCTTCATTAAACTTATTCTTTAAAGATGTGAGAAAATGGCCGCCCTTCGGCTTTATCTCAAGCTCAGGGATAACTTTAAACAACTCTTCATCGAAGCCCGGAGGTTTTACCACAACCGGTGCGACTTCTCCCTTTTTCAAAGCTGTATTTTTCAACAGGGCATCCGGTTTACCAGGGGAACTTGCAGGCTTTGCGGATGGCTCCTCTATGGGGCTTAAAATGTTGCTCCCCTTTTTTAGTTTAGCCGCATCTTCGGTACTCCCCTTCTCGATACGGGAAAGACGCATTTTGCCGGAAGAGGTTGCAATAGAAACAGTGGGTGTCAGTCCGGCTTTTTCCTTGCGGACTTCCCGGGGTTTCTTTTCTGCCGGCGTATCTGTTGCAGCGGGTTTGGACTTCACCGCTTCAGGCGACTTGGTAATTCCTTTCCCGGCGGCAGGTTTTGCAGCTTTCGGTTCCTTCGATCGCTCAGGTGCTGCGGGCTCGTCGGGTTTACTCCCGAGCTTATCTTTCAACAATTCCTCTAATCGTGCAGTTTCCCCGGCTGCGCCAAGAGTTTCGGAAGCTGCCTTTCCGTCCGCCCCGGCAGTTTTAAGGCGTGGGGCCTCTTTTTTACCGCTGGATTGGGATTCTTCCTTTATTTTCGGGGTCTCTGCCTGCGGTTGGTCTTTTTCTTTGCGTTTTGGCGGAGTTTTTTCTACCGCATCCGGGCTTTTAGTCACTTTAGCAGGACTGGCAATTTCCGGTGTCTTCCCGGGTTGTACGGAAGGCGCTTCCGCTGGTTTATCAACGCTTCTGACGGCAGATCTTTGATCAATATTATTTAAGATCTCTTCAATTCTGGCCAGTTCCCTGGTGACGGCATTTTTGGTAGAAGCCTTCTTTGGAACGGCCGGCGTGCCCTGTGTGGAGGTGGTTTCAACTGTGTGAGCGCTCCGTTGGTTGGCCGCCGCACCGGCGGCTTTCTTCTTGGCTGCAATCAGTTCATCCAGTTTGGAGACGGGGGCAGGAGTCGTTTTTTTGGGAGCGGATAATTCTGATTTACCGGATATATCCGATTTACGTAAATCTGCACTTGTGGTCTTTTTCTGTGAGTCTGTGTTTTCGGATTTTTCCGATTTTTGGCGGGTCAACCTTAGTTTTTCGAGCAACCCCGTTTTTTCCGACGTGTTCCCCGACTTTAATCCGGGTTCTGCTGCGGGCTTTGGCGACTTTTTCTCTCCTCTCAATGTCCCGGGAATTTTTATTTCTGTTTTCTTGGATTTGGTAACCGGCAGTACTTTGGGCTGGATAACAGATTCGTGATCATGCTCTGCCCTTTCCTGTTTTTTCCCGGTAGTATCGGATTTCTGTTCGGGCTTTGGGGTTTCCTTGCCTTCTGAGTTATTTTTAGATTCGTCATCGGGGGCTTGAGAAGGTTTTTCCGGTACTGCTCTGGTGCGCAGTTCTTTCTCCGCATCCTGTGCCCTCAACAGGTCTAAAAGCCTGTTGGTGGCAATTTCACCTCGTTTAGATGTCGGATTAGACATTAAAAGGGTCCTCAGACTGCATTTTTTTAAAGACCAGCGTACTATCGACAATTTCCTTACCGTTCAGGAGCATATCCATGATGAGATAATGACATAAATTGACAATTTTGCGCGGATACCCTTTCGTATGTTCGTGAATCATTTTTTTTGCTTCATCGGTGAAGAGACGTTCCCCCGCAGGCAGGCCGGCTACTTTCAGGCGGTGGTCGATAAAAGCAATAGTACTGCTCTCGTTGAGAGGTTTGATCACATAACCAAAAGCGATTCTGTCCTTAAAATTTTCATGCTGATTTACCAGTTCCTGAAATTCCGGTTGGGCAAAAATGACCACCTGGATCAGTTTTCGATCGTTGGTTTCAAAATTCAGTAATGTACGGATGACTTCTATCTGATCGGCTCCCATTTTCTGACCTTCATCGATTAATAGCACAATCTCTTTATTCGAGTGGATGGCCGAATCCAGCAGGAAATGTTCGACCTGGTTCATAGTGTCCGTTTTGACATCGGCTTTATTTTTAATTATGAAAAGTCGTTTCAAAAAGAGCAGAAACTCCATTCCATCCCTCCAGGTCGGATTCAGGATCAGGAAAAAATCATAGTTTTTCCCGAATTCCACAAAACGGTCCAGGAGCAGGCGTGAAAGCGTAGTCTTTCCGGTCCCGACATCACCGATGACAACATGCAGTCCGCGATTGAGTCTGAGTGACATTTCGAGACGATTCAGGCATTCACCGTGATTTTTAGTTTGATAGAAAAACTCCGGATCAGGAGCCATGGCAAATGGTTCACGAACCAGTCCCAGCAGTTCATAATAACCGGCCTGAGAATTTTTTAGGGATGTACTCAAATATTGACCCTGTTAATTAAATAGAAATAAAACAACTTAAATCAATCGTGACTATGCAAATTTCAAACCAAACCTCTGCAATCAATGTCGGCCAATCGCCCTTAAAGGTGATCTTTCTCTCACAAAATGACGATTGTCCGATTAATAGCGTGGCTTGCATTCTGAGTGGCAGTGAAGATTTTTATTACACTAACCGGAGAGAAATTTACGGTGGGTCTGGCCATTATTTTAAGTAGAAATTGAGACTCCCCCTGACACTTTATATCCCGGAAAAAACGGCTGGTTTCAGCTTCGTGCATGAATGGCCGTTTTCCTTTCAGGTTGTTGCAGGACTGCCTGGGAGTTATCAGCAATTAGCCCGGGCGGGAATTCCAGGGAAAAATAGCGTATTAATCGCTGTGCAGTACCAGTTACCGATTAGCGTCAATTTATTTTGAAGATGTGAATCATAGGGACAGCTAACCTAAATTTGCGCCATGTTTTCCGACCTGATCAACAAGATTCGGCAGAGCGACAGAACAGCCGTTGCCCGGGCGATTACCGCTATTGAGAACTCTCTGCCCGGACATGAGGAAATTCTTGCCGCTATTTATCCCTTCAGGGGCAGGGCCTTCCGCATCGGAATAACGGGTCCCCCAGGCGCCGGTAAAAGCTCTCTCACGGACAAATTGGTGACGCTCTACCGGCAACAGCAAAAAAAAGTCGCCGTAATTGGCGTTGATCCTACCAGTCCGTTCACCGGCGGCGCGCTTCTGGGCGATCGTATCCGAATGCTGGGCCACTTTGCTGATCCCGGCGTTTTTATCCGCAGTATGGGCAGCCGCGGAGGGCATGGCGGACTGGCCCGCAAGACGCAGGAGGTGGGGGATGTGTTCGAAGCGGCCCGTTTTGATATTATTCTCTTTGAAACTGTCGGCGTCGGGCAGGTTGAACTGGATGTTGTCCAGGCTACCGACTCGGTGGTAGTGGTGCTGGTGCCGGAATCCGGCGATGAAATCCAGATGATGAAGGCAGGTCTTATGGAAATCGGCGATCTTTTCGTGATCAATAAGGCCGACCGTGACGAGGCCCGGAAATTGCAGGTCACATTGAACAATATCCTCAACTCTGCTCCCCGGTCGGCCGGGCAGTGGAAACCCGAAGTGCTGTTGACCGTGGCCACGACCGGTGACGGAGTGGACCCGCTCTTTCAAAAGATCGGGGCTCACTTGGAATACCTCAGCGAAACAGGACTGTGGCAGCAGAAAATGAATGCCCGTTATACGCGTCAGGTCCGGGATCAGGTTGTCAGGCAGTTTAACAACTCTTTCTGGACTCCTCAAAAAGAAAAAGCTCTTCAGGACCAGCTTGACCGTGAGCCGGGGGCAAGGATCAACCCTTTTAAACTGGCGGGGAGTCTCTTCACGAATGACTAAGTCCGCCAGAGAAATGTCTTTCTGGGAGCATCTTGAAGAGTTGCGCTGGAGGATATTTAAGATCCTTTTTACCGTCATCATCGGTGCTGTGATCACCTACTATTACTCCGATGAAGTCATTAAACTGTTCGTGGCACCAACGGCGAATCTGAAGGTTGATCTAAACCTGCAGGTGCTGAAAGTGACCAGTATGTTAATGGTAAAACTCTCAATCAGCCTCATGGGGGGGCTTTGCCTGGGACTGCCCATGATCATCTATCAGGTTTGGCGGTTCATTACTCCGGCTTTTGAAGAGCCCCGGACGGGTGCTATTTTTTTCATTGTCACTTTTGCAACGGTTTTTTTTCTCCTGGGGCTGACCTTTGGATATTTCGTTCTGCTCCCCTTTACGCTACACTTCTTCACATCGCTGACATCGGCCTATGTGCCGGTTAACTATAATTTTACGCTGGATGCCTATCTCAATTACGGCTTGTGGATCCTGTTTGCCTGCGGTTTGGCCTTTCAACTGCCTGTAATTGTGCTGTTCTTCGCCAAACTGGGTCTCGTCGGTTCAGGAATTTTACGCAAATACCGTAAATATGCCCTGGTGGTTTTCCTTATCGTCGGCGGTATTCTCACACCGCCGGATCCCCTGAGCCAGATCATGATCGTAATTCCTCTGCTATTGCTCTATGAACTGAGTATTCTGATTGCCTGGCTGGTCAACCGGGAGAAAAAATGAGATGAAAAAAATTCTCAGGCAATTGTCTTTACCTATTCAGACGGACATCGAAGAATTTCATCAAATGTACCGGGATTCGTTGAAATCGGAGGTCAAACTAATTAATACGGTCATCAGTTTCATCTCCCGCAGGAAAGGTAAACAGATCCGTCCCATTCTGACACTGCTGGCTGCAAATATCTGCGGAACGGCCACCGAGATGACCTATCGGGCTGCAGCCCTGGTGGAAATGCTGCATGTGGCCACACTCGTCCATGATGATGTCGTTGATGACGCTGACCTCAGACGTGGCTGGCCCTCAGTTAAACGCATCTGGAAAAATAAACTGGCCATTCTGGTGGGGGATTATATGTTTTCCAAGGCCCTGAGTAATATGATTTATCTGCGCGATTTTGATGCTCTCGAACTTCTATCGACTACGGCAGAACGCCTCAGCCAGGGTGAAATCCTCCAGATTGAAAAAGCCATGAAAAGTGATATGTCGGAAGAAGTCTATTACCGTATGGTAGCGGACAAAACGGCTTCCCTTATTTCAGCCGCCTGTGAGTTGGGTGCCGTTACCACAACCACTGACCCGGAACAGCGTTCAGCTATGCGGATATATGGTGAAAAGTGGGCATAGCTTTCCAGATCAAAGATGACCTTTTCGATATTATCGGAAATGTTGAGGGGCTGGGGAAACCAACGGGGTTCGATCTCAAAAAAAATATGCTGACCCTGCCACTGATCCACTATTTTGCATCTGTGAATGAGGGTGATCGCAGACATTTGCGGAGGAAATTGAACAATCATGCCAGACGCGGGGATAAAGCCTCTATCAGCAGGGCCATCCGGGAGAGCGGGAGCCTGGACTATGCCCTGAAGGTTATCCGCCGGTTCTCGGATGAAGCCCGGGAAGCTTGGAGCATTTTCCCCGACTCACCGGTTAAAGTTGCCTTGGGGGCATTTATAGATTTTAATCTTCAAAGGGATTTTTAAATCGTGAAATTACGCCGCAGCCGCAAAAGAATTCGTAAGAAGAGACTCGCCACCCGGCAGGATCGCATCATGACACTGGCCAATATGATCAGTATCAGCCGCATGCTCATGGCCCTGCCTCTGGTATATTACCTTGAAAATAACAGACTGGGAATGTCGCTGTTATACATCGGTCTGATCATCCTCTCCGATCTGTTGGATGGTTATGTGGCTCGCCATGCCGATGAGATAACGAATTTCGGGAAGCTGATCGATCCGGTCGCGGACAAGATCTGCCTGATGGTGGTGCTGATTTATCTGCTGTTCGAATACGGCACGCCTTTTCTGATCCTGATCATTTTGCTGGGTGCCAGGGATCTGTTGCTGGTAATTTTTGCCACTTTTCTGCTCAGCAGCGGATCAGAAGTATTCCAGTCTCTGTGGTGGGGCAAGGTCTTCATCACCGTCACCGCTGCAATGATGCTGTTATTCGTCATCGGATTGACGGGGCCGGGGATGATACTCTATTATGCTTCCCTGATCCTGCTGGCAATCAGCACTTTTTTTTATTTTCAAAATTATCGAAATTATATGAAGGAATTAACACAGTAAATGATACCATTTTTCAGGAAAACATTTTCGGGGCTCCAAAAAACCCGGCAGAAGCTGTTGCAGGCATTTGCCAGAATTTCAGGGAAAAGCATTCTTTCCGCCACTGATCTGGAAACCCTGGAGGAAGCCCTATTGCAAGCCGATCTGGGATGGCAGGTCGTAGAACAGATACTCGACCGTCTGTCCGAACCAGGCACGGCGGGGGAGACCTGGGAAGCCAAATTCGTAACCACGCTCAACGCCATGCTCGCAGGCAACGGGTCGGCTCCTGCCCTTAAGCAGACTCTGCTCCTCGTCGGTGTCAACGGGACCGGTAAAACAACCACTGCCGCTAAACTTGCGGGACTCTTTTCCCGCGAGCAGGAACGCGTCATGCTCATTGCGGCGGATACGTACAGAGCTGCAGCCGTCGAACAACTGGAGGCCTGGTCAAAACGTCTGGGAGTTTATCTCATGGCCAACACTTCCACCAAGGATCCGGCTGCAGTCGCCTTTGACGGGATCGCCTCCGGTCTCAGCCGGAATTACGAGCGTCTCATTGTGGATACTGCCGGTCGTCTGCACACTTCTCCCAACCTGATGAAAGAGTTGGAAAAGATCTACCGTGTGGCCCGTAAAAAGACCGAGCACATCAGCGTTCTCATTACTATTGATGCCAATACCGGACAGAATGGTATTATGCAGGCCAGAGAGTTCAACGAAGCTCTGCCCATTGATGGTGTAATCCTCACCAAAATGGATGGCACGGCCCGGGGGGGCATAGCCGTTCCCATCATGCTGGATCTCAAGCTGCCCGTTTACTATCTGGGAGTTGGGGAGCAGGCGGATGATCTCATTCCGTTTGATCAACTAAGTTATCTGAAAGGGCTAATCGGACTCAGGGAGGATGCGTTAATGCCATGACAGACGGCCCCAAAAAAATATCACTGGTAAGTTTGGGTTGTGCCAAGAATCTGGTAGATTCGGAGGTGCTGCTGGGCGGACTCAAAAAGGCAGATTTCAGCATCGTGGATGAACCGGGTGATGCAGATACCGTCATTATCAACACCTGTGGATTCCTCGAGTCCGCCCGGGAAGAGTCTGTGGAAGTCATACTGGAAGCGGGTGCTTTGAAAACTGCTGGGCAGATCAGCCAACTGGTAGTGATGGGATGCTTTTCTGAACGTTACGGAACGGAACTGCGCCGGGAACTGCCTGAGGTGGATGAATTTTTCGGGACTCACGATCAGGCAAAAATTTTATCCTATCTCACGGGGAAACCACATGTGAAAGCCGACCCGGACTATTATCGTTCTCTGCTGACCCCCGGACATTACGCCTATCTGAAGATCACAGAAGGCTGTGATAACGGCTGCTCTTTTTGTTCAATCCCTCTCATGCGTGGACTGCAGGTTAGCCAACCTCTGGAATGGTGTGTTCACGAAGCCCGGCGGCTGGCTCAAAACGGCGTGAAGGAAATTCTCGTTATCGGTCAGGACACTACTTCATACGGCTGGGATTTGTCCCCCAGGATAGGTCTGCAGCATGTGCTGGAAGCCCTGGACCGGGTTGAAGGTCTGGAGTGGGTCAGGTTGCATTATGCTCATCCTGCACATCTGCACCGGGAAGTGATTAAACAGTTTGGCAGGCTGGAAAAGCTGGTGCCCTATGTGGATATGCCGGTTCAGCATGCTTCGGACAAAATATTGAAGAGCATGCGCCGTGGTCTGGGCAGGGATGGTATTTTGAAGCGCATCGATGCACTGCGTAAGGTCAATCCCGAAATCATATTGCGAACCTCCGTCATCGTAGGGTACCCCGGTGAAACACAGGAGGATTTTAATCTGTTGAGGGATTTTGTAGAGGAAGTTCGTTTTGACCGCCTGGGCGTGTTCACCTATTCGGAGGAGGAGGGTACGAAGGCAGTTGACTACAGCGATAATATTCCCTCACAGGTAAAATTTGACAGAATGGATGAAATTATGCTGCTCCAGCAGGATATCAGTCTGCAGAAAAATGAGGACCTCATCGGCACCACGGAAAAAATTCTCATCGATACACACACGGCAGACGGTAACTCTGTGGGGCGGACCTTCAGGGACTCTCCGGAGGTGGATAATATTGTGGCCGTTGAAGGCCGACACCCCGTGGGAGAATTTATCAATGTTAAATTCACAGAGGCCGGCGAATACGAGCTGGTCGGGGAGGCTGTTGAATGAAAATCATCGGAATAGACCACGTGGCCATAGCTCTTTCAGACTTGCAGGAACTGGGTGACCTGCTTCGGGAACTCCCGGGAATAGAGGCCCTGGGTACGGAGATAGTGGAAGATCAGGGTGTAAAAACGGATATATTCGGAACCGGACGGGGAAAAATCGAATTACTGGCTTCTGTTGCAGAAGATTCTCCGGTGGATAAATATCTCCGGAAGAAAGGACCGGGGATACATCATATTGCCCTGCTGGTGGAAGACCTGGAGGGCATGCTTATATACTGCCGTGAAAAAGGCCTTCGTCTGATAGATGAAGAACCCCGCCGGGGCGCCGGAGGCAACCGAATTGCCTTTCTGCATCCCAAATCAACCGGTGGTATTCTCATCGAGCTCTGTGAAAAACCGTAACATTTTTTATGCCCGGACACACCTTCCAGAACTGCTAAATTCCAGTTTAGAAATTTTGACTTGTAAATAAATCAGACACAACCCTTGTTATGAAACCAGTAAAAATAAAAAGGAAGATCACACCCCGTTATCTGCTGAGGCTTTTCCTCGAAGGAATGGGCTATTTATTTTCCTATCTTGTCAAATACCTGCCCTGGATTGCCCTGGTTGTATTATTTTATATTATGACACGTTATCAGGAGTTCAGGAACTATTACTGTGCCGATCTCGAAAGTACATCGACCCAGGTTCTCAACGCTGAAGAAGTAACTTACTTTGAGAAGAAATGCAATTATCGCGGGGATTTCTACCTGGAGATCGTCGCTGAAGTTCAGGACTACGCCGGAACCGGCTTCCGGTTCGCTCTTTTCCTCACGGCTCTTTTAGTGGCGATTGTCCCCTATGTGATCACACATTATTATCGCAAAGAAACCTTTCCGCCTAAGACCGTCAGGGGAACGATTCTGGTGTTTCTGTGGTGGTTTTGTTTTTTCTGGCTGACCAGCTCGATCATACTGTACAATCCTTTCTATGACTGGCTGAAAGACATTCTCTGATCATCGTCTAAGGATACCGCTCCGCAAGGCGGTGCAATTGCCGTTTCGGCTGTTGTTAAGCTCATGGACCTGAAAGACAAATTAAAGCGCGTTCCTCCCTTGCCCGGTGTCTATTTTTTCCGGAATACCCGGGGAACCATAATCTATATCGGCAAGGCTCTGGTGCTGAGAAATCGCGTGCGCTCCTACTTTCAAAACACGAAAAACAAAGATGCCAAAACCAGATTGCTGGTAAAAAATATTGCGGACCTTGAGTGGCTCGTAGTACGTGACGAAGTTGAAGCACTGCTTACCGAAGCCAACCTGATCCGGGAGCACAGACCCCGTTTCAATATCAGTCTTAAGGATGACAAGACCTTCCCGTATATTCAAATTAGCACCGAGCCCTTTCCCCGCGTTAAGCTCATCCGAATGAAAACAATCCCCAGGGACGGGTCCACCTATTTTGGACCATATACCGAAGTAAAGCGGCTGAGAGAGACCATGCGTGTACTGCACAATGTTTTCCCCCTGCGCTCCTGTGACTATCATTTGGATGCCGAAACAATTGCGGCAGGTAAAATTAAGCTTTGTCTGGATTACCACATAAAACGCTGCGAGGGTCCCTGTGAGGGTCTCGTATCCCGGGAACATTACGCCGAAATGATCAGTCAGGTGATCCGTTTTCTGCGCGGCAGGAATGACCAGCTGCGCAGTTACCTCATCGACAAAATGAACCGGGCCAGTACAAATTTGCGCTTTGAGGAAGCTTTGCGTTTTCGCAACCAACTGGATGCCGTGGAGAAATTTACTCAGCGGCAGAAGAAAGTTACTGCCGATTTCACGGATCGGGATGTCCTGGTGGTGGCCTCGGAGAATACCTACGGAACGGGAGTTGTCCTGCGCATTCGCAACGGGTTCTATCTGGGAAGGGAGAAATTTAGTCTGAAAATAGTGGACGGAACTCCCGCAGCTGAGATAGTATCCCGTTTCCTGCATCAGTACTATTCCGCAACGGAAGATATACCGAAAGAGATATTGCTGGAAATGGAAATTGAGGATTTGAATGTCGTGGAGACCTGGCTGCGGGGACGCAGAGGAAATAAGGTGACAGTCCTGGTTCCTCAAAAAGGTGAAAAGAGAAAACTGGTGAGAATCTGCCGCAGCAATGCAGATCTTTTACTGGGAGAGATCAGACTCAAGAAACTAAAACGACGGGAATTGTTGCCGAAACCGGTTACGGTGCTGCAAGAGGATCTGGGACTTGCAGTTCCGCCGCGGAGGATTGAGGCGTTTGACAATTCAAATATACAGGGGACACATCCTGTGGCCTCCATGGTGTGTTTCATCGATGGCAAACCCTGTAAATCCGAGTATCGCAAATTCGACATCAAAACCGTAACGGGGTCTGATGATTTCGAATCCATGTACGAAGTTGTAAAACGGCGTTATGAAAGGGTCACGCGGGAACACCTCCCCCTGCCGGACCTCATTCTCATCGACGGCGGTAAAGGGCAGTTACGTTTTGCCTATCGGGCTCTGAAAGAGCTGAAACTGGAATATCTCCCGGTCATCGGTCTGGCCAAGCGTCTGGAAGAAGTCTATAAACCCGCTATGAGCGAACCCCAGAATATCCCGAAAACATCACCCGGGCTCTTTCTGCTGCGCAGGGTTCGGGACGAAGCTCACCGTTTTGCTGTTTCTTTTCATCGGGAAAAAAGAGCCAGGGCTATGACCCGGTCGGTACTGGAGGAGGTCTCGGGGCTGGGAGAAAAACGAATTCAGAAAATCTGGCAGGCGTACAATTCCCTGTCGGATTTAAAAAAGGCTACGGCTGAAGAGGTCAGTGCGAAAGTTGGTCTTCCTGCGAAAGTTGCAGCGGCGTTGTGTAAAAAATTAGCTGAAAAGTGAACTTCGGGGCACTAAAAACCCCGCATTAAGCCGTCAACTTTTAAGCCTGGCGATAACCGATTCGAGTTGTTCCGTTGAAATTGGTTTGTTGAGAAAGGCCACGGCTTTAAACGCTTCGGCTTTGCCAATGGTCTCTTTATCTGAATAGCCCGTCATGAAAATAAGCTCGGGATGATAGATTTTATAGATCTCATGTGCGGTTTCAATACCGTCCATCGGTCCTGCCAGACCGATATCCATCAGGATGACTTCAGGCCTTTCGGACAGCGCCAATTGTACAGCCTGCTCACCTTTCCCGACCTGACCGCAGATCTCATATCCATTCTGCTCAAAAATGGTTGTCCAGAGCAAACCGCTGATGAACTCATCTTCAACAATCAGAACTTTCGGTTTTTTCTCCAAGATCATACCCTCCGTTTGTATTGACTGTGTTCAAATTCAACGGTCCAGGTGGTTCCCCGGTTTGATTCAACATTAACAGAACCGTTGAGCTGCTGTTCGGCGATACCGTAGATCAGGCGCATACCCATGCTCTCACTGCGGCGGGTATCAAGGCCTGCAGGCAGTCCTACGCCGTTATCACTTATTTTCAACAGGATCTTATCCGCTTTGGTTTTTTTTAAAACAATTCTGATTATACCTTTCCGCTGGTCCGGGAAGGCATGCTCCAGGGCATTGGTGAGCATTTCGTTCAGCAGCAAGCCGCAGGGTATGGCAATATCGATCAGAACCTGCAGCGGTTCGACCTGTAATTTCAACTCGTGCGTATGGCCGGTATCACTGTAGCCTTCCATGAGGTTGGCAGCCAGCTCTTCAACATAGTCATTCAGATTTATACTTGAAAGGTCCTTGGATTGATACAGCTTCTGGTGGACCAGCGCCATGGCCTCGATGCGATGGATCATATCCTCATTATTTTTTAGCAGAAGAGGGTCGGCAATTTTTTGGGACTGCAAGGCCAGCAGAGAAGAGATCACCTGCATATTGTTCTTGGTTCTGTGATAGAGCTCATTGAGCAGTATGCTTTTTTCTCTTAAGGCCAGTTGTATATCTTCCTCGGCCTTTTTGTTCTCGGTAATATCGATGAGTGTACTTTGCATTCCAACGACCTTTCCATCCGTATCGCAAATAGGAATTGAGTTATTCAGGACGGTTATAATTCGTCCGTCTTTTCTTTTAAGTTTATGTTCATAATTTACGATCCGGTCACCGGCCAGTAAAGTCGAATGTGCAGGTATGACTGCCGCGGGGTCTGCATCTACATCTGCCACACTCATTTTTAACAGTTCATCCTTGGTGTAACCCAGCAGGTCCACACCGGCCTGATTGGTATCGATAAAACATTTTCGGTTATCCATCAGGATTATCGGAACGATGGATTCGTCAAAGATTCCCCTGTATTTCTCTTCGCTTTCCCGGAGGTCGTTTTCCATTTTCTTGCGGTTACTAATATCGCGAATAATGACCATCAGAACTTCTTCACCGTTATAGATAGTCCGGTTAAGAATTATTTCTTCGGGGAAAACCGTACCGTCTTTTTTCCTGCCCCACCATTCAAACCGCTGCGACTCTCCCTGCATGGCCCTGTCGAGATATTTCGTGCGCAGCTTTTCTTGTGTTCTTTCGCGGTCTCCCAGCTTGATGGAACGGTCATTCAGCAACTCATGTCGGGTGTAGCCGAACAGCTTCTCTGTCGCCCTGTTGCAATCGATAATTTCCCTGTTTCTGTTCTGCAGGACGATGGCATCAGTAGTAAACAGAAACAAATTGCTCAGATTCTCTTCCGAACGTTTTATAATGCGCTGGGCCTGGATCTGCCGGGTAATATCCTCAAATACTATCATGACCCGGGGACCTGATAAAGATTCAAAATAAGATGTGTTCAGCCGGATGTTTCGTACTTGCGTCATTTTACCTGATTTGAGAATTATTTCGGTATTGACTCCCTGTCTGGTTTTGCCATCCCTGAAAGTGTCCAGGATTGTATTCCGTGTGATGCAATTTTTACAATCCGGTCCGAAGCCGCAGCCCCTGGGGTCATCCAGATGATGAATGCAGGATAATACTTCTCCGTGGCGTGAACCGGTTAACTCCGAAAGAGTCAATTCCATATAATCCTGCGCGGCTTTGTTGGCATTCAGGATAATGTGGTCGGCATCCACAACATAAACCGGTAATGGATTGGAATTAAAAATAGAGTTAAGCTCTTCTTCGGCCTGGAGCCGCTGCAGTTCGCTGCCTGCCCGGATGGCAAAGATACTGATAATACGGGCTAATTGTTTGGGAGTGTCAATGGGCTTACTGTTTAATACACCGAGATGACCTATCACGCTTCCCTCCTTATCCAGGAGGGGCACGGCCATATAACTTTTTGCATTTATCTGCTGCAGCCAATGGTGTTCGGGAAATTCTTTCTGAACGGCATCCCGGATCACTACCGTTTCGCCGGCCAGTACCCGGTTACAGGGAGTATTTTCTGTTTCCCAGCTGATGTTCTCTGAAAGTCGTTCTTTCTGCCACATGGCAATGCTCCGTACGGCCGCCGGCCGGTCACTGAGGCGTCTGGTTATGAAAGCAACGTCCGTCTCCATGGCCTGAGCGATGCAGCGGACCAGGTTTATGAAAAAGTCCTCGCCGGTTTCCGTGGCTGTGCCCTGCATAATGAGTTCCAGTTGTTTTTCACCCCGCTTACGGGCGGTTATGTCACTGACGACACCGGTGACGCCGACATATTTGTCCCGGGCATTGCGCCGTGCCGTCAGCTTGGCTTCGAACCAGAGCTCCACTCCTTTAATATTCATCGGATAAGTTATTATTGCGCTCCTGTCTCCGGCTTCCAGTTTGTGCATAGCATCTGAAAGAAGTTCGGAGACATGTTCAGGGAGCACATCCTTGAATTTTTGATTAAGGAAGGCTTTCGGTATTGTCAGCAGCCGCTCACTGGAATCGGGTGCATAATAATCGATGAAATAGCCATCCTTGCTGATCACAAAGATCAGGTCTTTCATCGACTCGATGGTGGAGCGGTAACGTTCTTCGCTGGCTGCCAGAGCGGTATTACTTTGCAGACGCTCAAGAACTGCAGCGAGATTATCGGCCAGAACCCGGGCTATGTTCAACTCGTCAGCTTCAAATGTATGCACTTCATCATAATACACCATGAATTTCCCCAGCAGCCGGTTTTTACCCGCCAGCGGAATGAAGCTGCAGGCTCGGATGCCTTCTTTCAGGATACAGGAGCGCAACTCCGGAGTCAAATCGGCTTTGGCAATGTCCGGCAGGCAAATGGGACTAGCTTTACGGTCTTCAAGTTTCCAGGGGAAGTGTCCCTCCGTAACTTTCCGATATGCTTTTGATAATCCCCGCCAGGCTTTGAAGCGTACTACACCATCCGGGTCTGCCAGCAGAACCGAAGCTCTGTGGGCCTTAATTGCTGACAGGATTCCCTTTATCGAAATGTCGAGAATTTCTTCAAGCGTATTCGCCCGGTTGAGTTTTCCCACAATTTCCTGTAATTTTTGTGTCCTCTCGAGGTTAACCAGCAGTGCTGCTTCGGCTTGTTTCTTTTCCGTTACATCCAGGAGCTGTATCTGAATAGCCGGCTTACCCCGGAAGGTCACCAGCGCATTGTTGATTTCCACGTATTTTTGAGTCTTGTCTTTGGTTGTGAGGGGGAGAATATAGGGTTTGATTTGGTGCCCGGCCAGCCTTTTAATGATATTTGCGTTGATCAGCTCAACAGCGTCCTTCGAAAACAGCGGTGCAAAATCAAAATCCGGGGACTCGATTTCTTCACGGGAATATCCGGTAATCTCCGAGAAGCGTCTGTTGCCGAACTGATAGCCACCATCCTTGAAGTAGAGGGCCATACCCAGCACGGAATTTTCCACCAGATCTCTGTATTTCGTTTCCGATTCGTTGAGGGCCAGAGCCGCTTTTTTACTTTCGGTAATATTTTCAACCACGGCAAGAATTCGCTTTATCTCGCCATTGTCATCGTAAAGGGGGACGGTTTTGTATTGCTGGTATTGATCATTTAGGAATACTTCAAAGGCTTGCTCCCGGCCCCGGAAGGTTTTTTGATAAGCGGACTTAACTTTGGACAAGGTCTCCGCTCCGTAATCCCCGAAGACCTCGTCAATCGTACGACCCTTGAATTGTTCTGGATCGAGATTCTGTTTTTTGAATTCCTGCCCGGCGCTGTAGCTGATTGTCAGATCCTTTTCGATGATCGATAAATAGGAATTGGGATAATTCTCGGCAATCGTGCGCAGAAGTTTTTCTCTTTCCATTAACTTCATTCGGGCTGTTTTGCGTGACGTAATGTCATTGACAATCCCCAAAACCAATTTTTCCCGGCCTACTTTGATAATTGTTGCGGAGACTTCAGCCGGAAATATTTCCCCATTCTTCTTTTTGAAATTGATCTCGAATTGTTCAGCTCCTGATGTTTGGATTGCTTTAAAGAGAGTTTTACTTTTACTGATCTCATCGGTGGGGTGTAGTTGGGTGACAGCCATTTCCAATATTTCATCTCGTGTGTAACCGAAGAGCCTGACGGCCTGCCGGTTTACATCTTTTATTCTACCCTTCAGATCGTGCAGGAAAATGCCATAATTGGAGTAATCGAATAAAGTCCGATACCGTTCTTCGCTTTCTTTCAAAGCCGACCGGATTGCCTTGCTCTTAGTAATATCCTCAGCCACACCGATCAGGGCTACAACTTCATTTTGATCGTTGTAAACCGGCGAAGTTGACAAAGAGATGCTGAATTCACTGCCGTCTTTGCGCCGGTTGATCAATTCTCCCTGCCACCCTCCCCTAAGGGTTGCCGGCAGGATCTCGGCAACTGTTTCCGCCGGATTTTTTGATGATCCGGCAACTTCGAAGATATTGCGGCCGATGACCTCTTCCGCAGCATAGCCATAAGTCTGCGTAAAGGCTCGGTTAATGAAGATAAGTTTGTTTTCGGTATCGGTGACACTGACGCATTCACGAATGCTTTTCAGCGCATCAGCCCAGGTAGTGATTTCCTGTTCAACCATTTTCCGCCTGGTGATGTCACGAACAACCACAACTACACCAATAATATTGCCGTCAAGGTCACGATGTGGCGAGTAAATAGACTGAGCCCAACCCTCATGTCCTGTATCGGGAATTCGATACTGAAAATCGGGACTTTTATATGTCTCACCGCTTAAAGCCTTTTTTAGCAGGGCATCCAGATTTTTTTCTTTAACGAATGGCAGCAGGTCAAGGACGTTTTTACCAATCACTTCCGCTGACTTCAATCCTGATATTTTTTCCATATAGGGATTCCACACGAGATAATTCAGATTTCGATCAAAGACCACGAAACCTTCCTGAATGCTTGAGAGGACCGTGCGGTTAAAAGTTTCTGAATTTTTTAGTTGATCCTCCGTGCGCTTGCGGTCGGTGATATCCCGCATAAATTCAACTACACCCGTTAATTCTCCCGTTTCCGAGTCTTTCATTGGGAAACAGGAAACCTCCAGCCATTCAACCGGAGCCCCCTGGCTTGCCCGAATAATATCGGTCTCCGTTTTACCCGACCTGATGCAGCGCAGAGCCGGACACGGATCACAGCATTCGTCGAGATCACGGTAACAGATGTAACATTTTTTCCCCACCAGGGGCATTTTGTCTGCATACCACGACGCCATAACCGGATTATTATATTGAATGTTCATATCCATATCCAATACACTGATACCGTCCTGAATGCTGGTCAGTACACTATTCAGGAAGGTTTCTCTCTCATTCAGAGTAAGTTCAGTCTGGCGGCGGCGGTTGAGTTCCTGCTCCAATCTCCGATTTGCAATTTCCAGCTCTGCCGTACGCTTTTTGACCATATCTTCCAGCCGCGCTCTGTAGCGCTCGAGTTCTTCATTGTCCTTTATTTTTTCAGTGACATCGGTAAGGAAAAGAGAAACCCCGATGACATTACCGCTTTCATCAAGAACCGGGTTATACGAATCTTCATAATAATAACGATTCGGAGGTTCACCGTATTCTTCCAGGAAAGTAAAAGACTCCCCCTTTAAGGCACGATCAAAATTTCTTCTGGCTTTCTCTCTGTCCACCGGATCCCGGATGATATCCAGCATGTTCATGCCGACTTCAATCTCGACACCCCATATTTTCAACATGGTTTTACGATGATTGGAATTGAAGACAGTATAACAGTAGTCCCTGTCAAGGGCGAAAATAACGAAATCTTTGGGGCTCTCAATGATGGAAGAGAACAGGGCGGATGTCTCGGGATGTATTATTCGGGTGGCGAGTGGTGTCTTTTTCATATTTTTTAATTTAATTACAAAGGCTGAATTTATTGTTATAATTCCTGCCCCACAAGTTATAATTACCAATCCCGGAAATTAATCTGTAACCACACGTAGCCTCCCAAAAATAAGATTAAATTTGTTTAAGACGGTTTGATCTTTTCCCGGACCTGGAAAGATTATTTACGGATCTAAAAAGTGTGCTTCCAACGACAACTACTGAGACGGCAGTTGATCAGAAATGTGAATTGAACACCGCTTTTAAAAAGGATTATCCAACAGAGATAAAAATATCGCTCCTACGGAGCTAGTCAGTGATATGAGATTGCAGTTCTACAAAAATGTTGCTCCTACGGAGCAGATGTTGATTTAATGATTGGAACCACCATAAAATCCCGCAGGGACGAAACCTGGGTTTTGGTTGATGTCGAAAGATTAGCCCTGTTACTATATCCGATTACGGGCTTATTCTTATTACTCCCAAACGTTTTGGACAGAAGGGGTTGCCACAGGCATAAAGCCGGATAGGAACCGGCAATTAAAGCCTGCCGGCTGTGCAGAAAACTATTAAAAAGATGCATTAATATAAATAAATTGTGTAAATAATTACTTAATACTTGCATTATATTATAACATTACTTTATTATTATGCAGGTTCAATAACCAAGATTGTTCAAATTAAACACCAACAATGGAGATTCAAAGATGATGAAAAAGCTAACAATAGTAACACTTATTTTCAGTTTAGGATTTATTTTCGCTACGGATGCGAAGTCCCATGCCGGCAAAAGTATGCAGCAAAACCTAACAACCTTTAAAACACTGCTTCAGGATCAATCAAGACCTGTGAATGATCGTAGTGATGATTGCTTGACAGATGCCGACTGTGAAAGCGATGAAACTTGTGTGAATGGTTTCTGCGAAAGCGCCGACGGCAATGGTGACGGTAACGGCGACGGCAATAACGACGCCTGCGTGTCCGATGCCGATTGTGAAAGCGATGAAACTTGTGTGAACGGTTACTGCGAAAGCGCCGACGGCAATGGTGACGGTAACGGCGACGGCAACAAC
>JAJRUW010000069.1 GCA_024277615.1 Fidelibacterota bacterium
GAAAAGAAGATATGCCATAACCGTTTTAACGGTTTGTAATTGAGGGAATGTAAAAACCATTGAAATGGTTAGCAGGGAGCAGGAGCACCAGCATCCCACGATTGAAATCGTGGGTTACCGTGTGTTCAAAAAGGGGAGATGCCCCCAGGGCAGAGGGGGTCCGGATAGAAAAATAAAAGTTAAAAGACGAAAGTTAAAAGTACCTGCCTAACAGCCTGCTGGTTTTCGGGCGTTATTCTGACACATTTTCAATCCACCCCCTGCACCCCTGCCAGTGGGGAATATTTAATTCGTGGTTCTGACAAAAGTTTACCTTTCAATGCAGAGTACCGTCGCCAGGATTTGTGTCAATAAAAAAATCCCCGCAGAACGGGGATTTTCGGGTGGCTGATGGGACTCGAACCCACGACATCCTGAGCCACAGTCAGGTGCTCTATCCAACTGAACTACAGCCACCATTAATAATTACAAGCAAAGATCAATGTCGAGGTGGCAGGATTTGAACCTGCGACCCCCTGCTCCCAAAGCAGGTGCTCTAACCGGGCTGAGCCACACCTCGTTTCGATTTTACCGATTGCTGCTTTTTACGATAAAAATTATCTTGAAAAAAGCGGGCAAAATTACGACTCTGCAAATTGCCGATACAAGGAAGTTCCGGAATGCCGGGAGTAATTCTGCAACGTTATCAGGATTTGTGCAATCCCAGGAATTTACCGATTTTACGATCTATCAGACGAGTGGGCAACAGGCCGGGCAGGATGAAATCCCGCCATTTATGCCGGGTGATTACATACCTGGCCTTATGACGGGGTGATTCTATGATCCTGTGTACTAACCGTCCCACCTTTTCCGCCGGCAGGGCTTTTTCGACCCGACTCATGGTAATACGATAAAATTTACGCAGTGCCGGTTCGTACTCCGTGCCCAGAAAAGGGTTGTTTTCGGGATCGGGCATCTTGTTCCAAATCTCACTCCTCACAGGGCCGGGTTCTACCAGGATTACATCGATTCCGTGTAGCTGCAGCTCCATTCGCAATGAGTCGGATAACCCTTCGAGGGCATGTTTGGAAGCAACATAGGGGCCGGTGAAAGGGAGTGCTCTTTTCCCCGCAACGGAGCTGATGTTGATGATCTTTCCGGCAGGGTTAGATTCGTTTTCATTTTTCAGCAGGGGAATAAAGGCCCGGGTTACCGCAAGTGTCCCGACAACATTAACCTCAAGTTGGTGCCGCAGTGTTTTGAGACTGAGATGTTCCAGGGGTCCCCCTAGTCCTATGCCTGCATTGTTCACAAGTCCCGTGAGATTTTCGCCATCCGGCAGGTATTCCTGCACATCTTGAGCGCTTTTAATGACGGATGAGGCATCCGTAATATCAAAGACCAGGGGGCGAAAGTGTTCACCGCCGAATTCAATAAGAGTTTCGGCATCTGCGAGTTTACGAACGCTGCCGAACACACGAAAGCCGGCATTTAACAGTACTTTTGCAATGGCCATACCGATACCGCTCGAAGTGCCTGTAATGACGATATTCATTCTCATATTATCCCCTTTTTGTGGATTTTCAATTGTTAGTGAGCCCAGTCAGGCAGGCTGCTGAGATCAATCCCGAAAACGACTTTTCCCAGTATAAATATTGCTGCCGTAGTAACAATAACACCTGCAAAATTCATCCAGATACCGGTTTTGACCATATCGATGATTTTCAGCCTTTCCGACCCGAAAACGATGGCATTGGGTGGTGTTGCCACCGGCAGCATAAAAGCAAACGAACAGGAAAGTGTTGCCGGAACCATCAGGAACAGGGGGTTGAGTTTAATGGCAACTGCCAGAGATGCGATAATGGGCAACAGCATTTGAGCCGTGGCAGTGTTGGAGGTCAACTCCGTAAGAAAAGTGATGACCAGACAGATGACAATGACGATGAACAAGGGGTGCAGGTGGCTTACCCACGTCAGCTGTGTCCCCAGCCATTGACTTAAACCGGATTCTTTAAAACCGCTGGCAAGGGCAAAACCGCCGCCAAAAAGCAGGACAATATTCCAGGGCAGTTTTCCGGCGGTTTTCCACTCCATAATCTTCTCGCCCGGGCGTTTTCGGGAGGTAACCATGAAGAGGATGATGGACATGGCGATGGCGACAGTGCCGTCGTTGATGAACTTCGGATTGGCGAATAACCGGGACCAGCCCGGGATCATGAATAAACCGATTTTAATATCAGCCCTGAATAACCACACAAGAATTAACAGAATAAAATCTGTCAGAATGACCTTTTCTTCGTAAGACATGGGGCCCAATGCCTGGGCCTGTTCACGGAATATTTCCACATCCAATTCTTTATTTCCTTCATCGCTGAAAAATCTCCTGACCAGAAAAATCCAGAGGAAAGCCAGAAACAGGACGGACACGGGCAGGGCAAACAGGAACCAGGAAGCGAAAGATATCTCGGGAGCTTCGGGAAAGGAGATGCTGAAAATCCTGACCAGAGCCGGATTGGGTGGTGTTCCCACCAGCGTGGCAATACCGCCGATAGAGGCGCTGTATGCCAGCCCGACGAACAGCCCCACAGAATATTTTTTTACTTTGTCCGTGTCCATCAATTTTTCAAAACGGAGGATGATGGCAATGGCTATGGGAAGCATCATCATCGTAGTGGCCGTGTTGCTGATCCACATGGATAAAAAAGCGGTTGCCACCATGAACCCCAGCAATATCCGGGAGGGTTTCCTGCCGAATTTCAATAAAATGTGCAGGGCAATGCGCTTATGCAGATCCCATTTTTCCATGGCCAGAGCTACAATAAAGCCACCGATAAAGAGGAAGATTATGTGATTAAAATAAATCGGAGCCACAACCTTACCGCTCATGATGCCTAAAACCGGGTATAGAACTATGGGAAGCAGCGCGGTTACCGCCAGGGGCACAGCCTCGGTAATCCACCAGATTGCCATGAGAATCGCGACGGCTGCTGTGCGGGTTACTTCAGGATGTCCGGGACTTAAATCGAATATCAGAATAAAAAGTGCGGAGATTAGCGGTCCTAAAATCAGCGAACGGTTTCGCAGCAGGCTTAGCGGTTTCACTTCCTCATTCTCCTCGAATTAAAATAATGTATGATTTATCCTCGAGCGCTGGTTAACTTCGGTCACTTCTGGTTTCGGGACCTCTGCAGCCAGGGTGCTATATGTCGGAAAAATGGGCTATTCCGATGGGAAATCTAAAGAGAATAAGACATTCTCTAAGAATCTATTTTAAGACCTGTGGGGGGACGGAGTTCAGTGGAATAAATATGGCAATGCTGTGGCCTGAGATAGTCGATTTGAAAAAACTGAATTTCTATGCAGCAGTCATCCGTTGGGCAGTCTAAAACAGAATCTGGTATTGTATTTCCGGCACATAATAGACAGCAGATTGTCCTGAGCGGACGGAAATGATATTGAAATAAAACATGGCATCCTCACCCTGCAGATAATAGTTGAGCCCCAGGGTCATCCGTGTATTTTTGTCTCCGGTAATGTCGTTGTCGGGATCCCAAATATCCCAGCGGAAAAGTAATTCCACTCTCTCAGCAGGGAATTTATATGCGCCCTGGAGATAATAACTTATTCCTTTCCGGCTGCCGCCGAAGTCGGTTAAGAGAAACTCTCCGATCAGCTTAAGGTCCGGAATGGAATATTTAGCAGCCATTCCGATGCGGCTGCCTTCGGCGGCCCCTTCGGAGCCACCGGCCGCGTTGATCAGCCACCAATAACTTTTCAGAAATAATGCTCTACCCTGATACTGCAAATTTACCAGTAAATCTTTGCCATCCCGCGTTGTATCAGCCCAGTTGTCAGGCTCGAGCGCCCCGTTGAAAAGTCCCAGATTGAACTTCACCGCCCCGCTTAATTTTGTTTGAGTTTGAAACCCAACCTGCCTCCAGGGAGCCGTCTTAGCCGTAAGCTGCGGATAGTCGATAAAATCCAGTTTCCCCGTGTGAATAGGCATGTAATAAGTGTAATTAGGCAGAAAGCGCCCCAGCGTAAAAACCGTTTTCAAACGGGTGCAGGCATAATTTAACTTCACATCGATGATACTGCCCATATTCGACTGAATGAAAAATCCCACTTCGTCATTTACTTTACCGGTGAGAATCAGACGGGCCCGGGGAAGCAGAAAGTCAAGCTGTGAGCCATCATCTACGTTGTAAACGGACCGCCCCTGTAAGATACCCCCGTAGTTTACAGCGGCCGCCGCCGGAGCGGACAGCAGTAGTATGAAGAGCAGCAGTAATATTTTAGTCATTATATCGATTTTAATAATATAATTATTCCGATTATGTTTGTTTATTGTTTTCATATTATTTGTAGACTTTATATTTTCAGATATTTTACAGACATTTAAAATTACGACAATTATATCCATATAAATTAAATAAATTCTTTTTGTTTTTATTTCTGGATTTGGAACATTAGCCGCTTTTTCGCATTATTCAAGGACTTAATTTGTTCTTTAAGGAGTAGATATGAAAAAATTAACAACTGTCTTAACTGCTTTATTTATACTTGGCGTGCTATGGGGAAAAACTCCGGGCAGGAAAGAGTTCAGCGCAGCCTTCGTTGCAGTGGCACAAAAAGGGAATCCCACGGTTGTATCCATTGTTTCAGAAAAAACCGTGACGAAGCAATTTCCCCATTATTTTATGAATCCCTGGGGGGAAGACCAAAAAGATATGGATTTCAAAGGTGAGAGTCTCGGTTCCGGTGTTATTATCGATTCCAAACACGGTTATATAGTAACGAACAACCACGTGGTGGAAGATGCCGATGATATACAGGTTATTCTGTTTGATAAACGGGAGATCAGTGCTGAGATTCTGGCCACTGACCCACTGTCCGATATTGCCCTGATCAAAGTTGATGCAGATGACCTGATACAGGCCAAATATGGAGATTCGGATGACCTCGATATAGGCGAGTGGGTTGTTGCCATCGGCAGTCCTTTCGGGTTGAATTTGAACCATACCGTTACCGCCGGTATTGTCAGCGCAAAGGGCAGAAGTGATGTGATCTCCAGGGGAAATTTTGAGAATTTTATCCAGCACGATGCGGCGATTAATCCCGGGAATTCCGGCGGTGGTCTTTTCAATCTCGATGGAGAACTGGTTGGTATCAATACGGCCATCGCCACGGATGGTTTTTCTCGTGCCAGTGCCGGTGTGGGCTTTGCGGTGCCAGTCAATCAGGTAAAACGGGTCGTAACCGATCTGATTGAGAACGGTCATGTTACCCGCGGCTGGCTGGGAGTCTCAATTCAGGATATCGATAAAAATATGGCCAAAGCGCTGGACCTGAAGGATTCGAACGGTGCCATTATAGCACAAGTCATACCTGACAGCCCGGCTGCATCCAGCGATATTAAGGAACAGGACATAATTACGGCCGTGGACGGGATAAAAGTCGAGGATGCCTCGGGTCTGAACAATATTGTTGCCAGCCGCCGTCCGGGTGACAAGGTGAAATTCGAGAGACTCCGGGACCACAAACCCAAATCCGTCTATGTCAAATTGGGTACGCGACCTGATGAGGACGATCTGGCTTCTTCCTTCCTGGGCACGAGTGATTTTGATATCCTGGGCTTAAAGGTAGAAAAACTCGATCTTTCTGCGTCCCGTGCAAACTACAATACCGATCATGGGGTGATCATAAAAGATGTCAAAAGCGGTTCGGTGGCAGCCAGAGCCGATATACGCAAAGGTGAAGTAATCGTCAAACTGGGGAAAGAAGAAATTGATTCCGTGGATGAATACCTGAACATTTTGGATAATTACGAAAAGGGCGACCCGATATTACTCCTGGTCAAAAGGGATGGCGGTTCCAGATTTGTCGCTCTGGAGATTGAATGAGACTACACCACGGATAGGAAAGGCATTTACTACTCAAACCATAAGGGCCTGAATGCGCAATCACACGCTGAATGCCTGACCGGGGTCAGTTTACCGGAAGATCCACCACCCGCAAACTGTCCCCGGTTTACTTTAGGAATAAACACCGTAGGGCAGAGCCCGCTTTTCCCGGCAGCCCCTCCCGGCCCCGGCAGCATTGTCTATCTCCGGTTCGCAGATACATACAGCCGTCGGCCGCAGCGCTATAAATGTACCCAACAAATAATAATATATCTTTTGCTAAATTTATTTACATTGAATACTAAATTATTTTTAATATTGACAGGTAATTATTTTATTAAATGCCACAATGAAAGTTTATTTTCCCAATATTGAAAGGTTTAACAGATGATTTTTTCAAAATCTACTGAATATGCGTTGCAGGCGATGATCTACCTCGCAGAACATCCTGAAGAAGATAAAATTATGGTAAGTACGATTGCTGAAGATTATGATATTCCCCGTCATTTTCTGGCTAGACTGGTCCAGACGCTGGCAAAACATCATCTTATTAAATCAACTCGCGGCAGAGGCGGGGGTGTTCAGCTCAACCGCCCGGCGGAAGATATTCGTGTTTCACAGATTGTAGAAGCGATAGAAGGACCACCGCCGGAATCCGACATGTGTGTTATAGGCCTGGATGAATGTAACGATCAGATTCCATGCCCCCTGCATGATCAGTGGCAGATCATCAAAGAAAATATCAATCGGTTGATGGTGGATGAGAACCTGGCCCATCTTGCCAAAGAAGTCGTTCGTAAAAGAGAATTACTCAGGAAAATGAAGTAAACACTCCGGCACCGGCCAGGTACAACTTCATTTGCTCTCCGAACTTTTCGACCCGGACCACGACCACACCAACAGCAGGACCGCCGCCCTGCCGGTGACCGTAAGGAGTACTGCCGGCAGTCGATTCCCGTAAATCCAATATCCGGTTGCAAACAGTGCGCTGTACACTCCAAAGCAACCCAGTACCATATTTAGAATACCCCTCGGGACATTCCAGCTATCAGGCTGTCTTGCACCGGCTGCAACCGAAATACTTTTCCATCCGGGACCTCCGGGATGCACAAGCGTATAGAATTTTATCAATTGAGTTCTTTGTGTAGGTTTGGTCATGAAGGTCACTGTCAGCCAGGCGAATGTTGTGATGGCTACTCCAGAAACCAGTTGAATATGCCCTGATATTGCCTTTACACCCATACCGGGCAGTACCAGCTGAAACACAATGGCAACCAGAAAAGAAACTACCATGGCCGTAATTTCGCTGAAGGCATTAATCCGCCACCAAAACCAGCGTAAAATAAATAACAGGCCTGTCCCCGCCCCAATCTGCAGCATGATATTGAAGGCCTGCAGGGCATTGCTGAGTACGAGTGCCAGTAATCCGGCCAGCAGCATTAAAACCACAGTCGCAAGCCGTCCCATGAGAACCAGCTGTTTTTCACCGGCAGAAGGATTAATAAAACGGCGATAAAAGTCATTAACCAGATACGAAGCACCCCAGTTCAAATGTGTTGAGATGGTGGACATAAAAGCCGCGAACAGGGAAGCCACTACGATCCCCAGTAAGCCATGGGGTAGAAAGGTCAGCATTGCAGGATAGGCCATATCGTGCCGTACTACCCCGGGGTCAACATTGGGGAAGGCCTGTTGCAGTGAGGCAATATCGGGGAAGATCACCAGTGACGCCAGAGCGACAATGATCCACGGCCAGGGGCGCAGAGCATAGTGAGCAGCATTGAAAAACAGAGTGGCTCCCACGGCATGATCTTCATTCTTCGCAGACAACATCCGCTGGGCGATATACCCGCCCCCCCCGGGCTCGGCACCCGGATACCAGACACTCCACCATTGTACTGCGAGTGGTAGCACAAGCAGTGTGATCACAGCGCCGGAATCTGAAAAATCCGGTAGAAAACTCAGTTTTGAGATGACATGCTCGTTCGTCAGTAAACCTGAAAGACCGCCTACCTGCGGGAGGCGTACGGCAATAACAGCCGCTCCCACAGCACCGGTCATAGCGATGACAAACTGGACAACATCCGTGATCAGTACACCCCGTAAACCGCCAAGTGCACTGTAGATAACTGTAATGGCCGATATGATTATCAAGGTCCTTGCCGGGGACCAGTTCAGGAGCACACCACCGATTTTGATCAGCGCCAGTGAAACAGAGGCCATAATAAGTACATTGAAAAACAGTCCCAGGTAAACCGCCCGGAATCCCCGCAGGAAAGCTGCTGGTTTTCCGCTATAACGAATCTCATAAAATTCAAGGTCCGTCAGAACCCCCGAGCGGCGCCACAATCGGGCATATACAAAGACAGTGAGCATACCTGTCAGCAGAAAGGCCCACCACACCCAGTTGCCCGCGATGCCATTCTGCCGGACAATATCAGTCACCAGATTTGGTGTATCGGCGGAAAACGTCGTCGCTACCATTGAGATGCCTAAAATCCACCAGGGCATATTCCGCCCGGATAAAAAATATTCGGCCGAATTCTCCCCGGCACGATGGGAGACTAATATCCCGATCCCCAGTGAAATGATAAAAAATACTGCAATGATGGACCAGTCCAGTGTTTGTAAAATCATAATACCCTGTTGAATAAACTCATTTTTCCCGGCAGCCCCCGTCGTATTCTGATATTTGAAACGATACTCCGGTCTGCCGCCCAAATCTAAGTCTCCTGTCCATCTGCACCGAAAGAATTTCTTGCAGGCTGTCCTGCAGGCATACGAGGAATCCATGTGAAAAAAGCTGTAGATTTAAGTGCTGGTTCGTAATGAAGATGTCTACTTTAAAATCTCAATGAAATTTAACAGAATCGATTCATGTTCAAATATTATCTCCTTACTGTAAGTTGCTGTCTGCTGCTGCAGAGTGCCCGGGCGCAGGATCTCCCCTGGTGGAATCAGTCCGTATTTTACGAAATATTTGTGAGGAGTTTTTATGACAGCGACGGAGACGGCACCGGCGATTTGCAGGGCCTCATCGATAAACTCGATTATCTCAACGACGGTGACCCTGCTACCAGCACGGATCTGGGAATTAGCGGCATCTGGCTCATGCCCATTCAGCCCTCACCCAGCACTCACGGCTACGACGCCACGGATTACAGGAACATCAACCCGGACTACGGCTCGCTTGCCACTTTCAGTGAACTCGTGGAAGCCTGTCATGCCCGGGGTATCCGCATCATCATAGACTATGTCATGAACCACTGCTCAAATCAGCATCCCTGGTTTCAGGCCGCCGAGCAGGATGTCAATTCTCCCTATCGGGACTGGTTCCGCTGGGAAAATGAATATCCGGGTTATTTGGGCCCCTGGGGGCAACCCGTCTGGCATGCAGCCAACGGCTATTTTTACTACGGTCTTTTCTGGAGCGGTATGCCGGACCTCAACTACGCCACTCAGGCGGTGCAGAATGAGATGCTGGATATCTCCCGTTTCTGGCTGGACTCCCTCCATGTGGACGGCTTCCGTCTGGATGCCATTCAGTATTTATTTGAGGATGGCCAGCAATTGAATAATGTCCCCGAGACTTATGATTTTCTGAGGACCTTTCGAAATTATTACAAAGCCATCTCACCGGAGGCCATGACCGTGGGAGAGGTTTGGTCTTCCACAGAGAATGTGGCCACCTATGTGGACAGTACGGGGATCGACTTTTGTTTTGAATTCGAGCTGTCCGATGCCATTGGCAGCGGTGTTTTGACGCATCAACCCTCCCCCATCAGAGACCGGATCAGTGAAGTACTGGATGCCTATCCGGTCTATCAATTTGCCCCTTTTCTCTCAAATCACGACCAGGAGCGCATTTTCGGAGTGCTCAACGAAAGTACTGAACAAATGAAGCAGGCTGCTGCCATCTGTCTCACCCTGCCGGGCATTCCCTTTCTTTACTATGGTGAGGAGATTGGGATGACCGGCTCAAACTCTGACGGTACAAACCGCAGTCCCATGCAGTGGACATCCGCTGAAAATGCTGGATTCACTACGGGCAGCAGTTGGTTTCCGGTGGATGCCGGTTATGTGACCCACAACGTCGTGACCCAACAGGCTGACCCGGCATCGCTGTGGAACTGGTACCGGGGACTGATCAAAGCCCGCAACAATTTTCCGGCCTTGAGCATTGGGGACTATGAAGAAGTTACCTCCGGACAGTATAATCTGCTCTCTTATGCCCGGAGTACAGCGGATGAAATGATCGTGGCTCTGTTCAATCTGCATATTTTTACACTGAACCAACCGGCAATTTCCCTTGCGGCTTCTCAGCTACCTGCCGGCGAGTATTTCGTTTCGGATCTGCTGACCGGAACGCAATTGGGGCTGGTTCTGATAGACGCAAACGGCGGATTCACAGACTGGAACATACCGCTTAGCCTGGAAGCCTTTGCGACGGCTCTGCTGCTGATTACACCCAATCTGTCCATTGATGAAACAGCAGGGCTGGTTCCCGATACTGCACAGCTGATAGGAGCCTGTCCCAATCCTTTTAATTCAAGTACATTTATAGGGTATGATCTGTCTGCCCGCAGTAATGTGACCCTGCAGATTCTCGACCTTCGGGGAAGAAATGTTGCAACCCTGCTGCAGGGAGTGCAGAATGCAGGTCCCGGCCGGGTCCGCTGGAATAGCGGGAATCTGCCAAGCGGCATCTACTGGGTGCGGCTGGAAAGTTCCTCAGGGGTACAAACTAAAAAAATTATGTTACTGAAATAGATTCATCTGACCACGTGAGGAGTTTAGTAAAAATTGATGTGCAACATTATTAATCATTTAAAGTTTACGGAGCGAATTGAACGATCAATGGGATCTTTGAACACGCTGAATGTGAGCATGTTAAAATACACTTCCTCAACTGCAGAATCCCCACCATTTCGGAGGGGATTCTGCACTCTGACTACACACATACGGATATGAGTCTTTTACCTGTCTGTGAATTAAAAATGATTAGCAGCCCTTTTGTGTGGTCTTTTGTACCCCCCGGCATAAATACCAGGGTAATTGGGAGATTACTATAAGCACGAGAGCTGAAAACTGATGCTACTGTCACCCAGCCTTTCAAGGCTGGGACTCGAGTTTGGCTACTTGACAAATAGCATAACATCGTGTTCATTTAATACAGTGGAAACAAAAATTCCGTTATCAGCTCACGTTCTTTGAAAATTAATAGACATTGCTCATGTGTTATAATGTGTTATAATGATTCCCCGGACATATTCATACATGACATTATCCGGCAGATCATAAGATAATCCAAATATGGTAAACACTGTATTGGATATTCTAATAGCTCCTGGCAATTTACAGGAGTCAATCCTCCTTGTGTGCTATAATTGTGATGCTGGTTATGAAACTGACAGAATTGATCTGTAGCAGTTTGGAGCTGGCAGGTATGCTTGTAGTGCTCTGCTGTCAATACAGCACTTTGCAATGACCGGTTAAAATGTTCAATAATCCCGTTTCTCCAAGGTTCTTTGGTCGGAATGAACACCGGTATAATGCCCAATGATAGACATAATCTGATGAGTTTACCCAGGGCATTTGATTTGTTTAGACTTCCCCAGAAAGCAAGAAAATTATCCATCTGTAAATAATTCGGTATTCCGACATTTTTTTCAGGACTTAACAAGACAATTACAAACAGATGTAGTTTTTTGGTTATCTAACACAAAAGCTCCTGCAATATGCGTATCACAGCATATGATTGTATGAAAGTAAAATCGAGTTTTACTTAAAAGATACCGAGGACCGATTAAATCCAACTGGTGACATAACACATAAGAATATGGATATACATTGCCTTTGGGGAGATAAGTTATAGATTTCTTTCTGATAAGATGGTTACGATTGACAACACGAGAAATTGTCCATACGGGTGGAGGTGTAATCCCTGTCTTAGAGATAGCATAAGATATTGCTTGAGGTCCGTATTGTGCATATGGAGTTTTCATCAATTTCTCGCGTGTGTCAATAATTGTTTGTTCCATTTTGATATCAGTTTTATGGGTTACTTTTAAAGGTGCTCGAGATTTCTCTTTGAACCATTCGGGGTCGGCGGTTTTGTAACGATTGTACCACTTATAAAACCATCCCCTGGAGCATCCATAAGTGGTGCAAATGTCGATAATGTGGAGACCTTTGAGATATTGGTTAACAACTTCAATGCGTTGTTGCTCTTTTATTTTTGATTTTTCATTCACGGCAATCTTCCCAGATTTTTTCTGGAAGAATCGCTAATTCCGTAAATATGATACAACTAGGAGTGTTCATGATGTTATGCAAATATTTATCACTAAAAAGTCCACGATGTTGTGCAAACTTTGTGTTCACGATGTTATGCGATCTCTAAAGTAGCTCCTTATTTTTCGCTGGGACTTGGAACCGGGATGCGATACTACTGGACATAGGAAGATGTCTTTATCCCCCATTTAGCAAATATCAGGACGGATTATTATATGGGCGGGGTTCCTTTATATTTCACCCTGCGAGAAAGATATTCATTTAACGGAACGGAAGATTTTAAACCTTTAGGCTTCCTGATGGATCAGGTTTTGGGTGTCGGATTTAAAATTAACGCTACCTTTTCACTACAGCTGGAACCGGGGTACGAAATGCAGCTATTACAGATCAACCAGCAGATATTTGATTATCTTAGTGTGCAAAAAACCGCAAAATACAATGTTGTTTTCCTGAATACGGGACTTTCCATCAACTGAAGATGCCAGTTTGTATTATATTTCGCCTGACCGCTTAGATAGTCGTACTGGCGGCAGCGCTATTTTTCGTGATGCGGTATAACCAGCACCGGACAGGCTGCCTGGTTGATAACCTGCTGAGAGATGGTTCCGGTAATGAATTCCTTTAGACTATCCCGCCCTTTGGTGTACATGACGATGAGGTCGGCCCCAAGTTCTTCGGCCACCTCGGGGATGATATCTCCGGGCTTACCTTTCCGCAACAGATAATCTACTTCCAGATCACCGGCGCCGTATTTTTCGACGAGCTCTTTCATTTTCCGTTTGGCGGTCAGCGATGTTTCCCTAAATTGTTGCATCATTTTAAGGGCACTTACTCTGAGCATCTCCATCTCTTCCTGGCTCATGAATTCAGGATGGACATTCAGCAGGGTGATCTTGGCATCCAACTGATGTGCCCAAACTACGGCTCGTTTCAAGGCCACATGCATCTCGCTCTCAAGCGCTACCGGACAAAGAATATGTTTGATCATTTCGTTTCCCCCTAAAAAAAGATGATACTGTCAAGAATGAAGATGGGAATCAGGATCCCCACTGACCAGGCCATATAACCGAAAAAGCTGGGCATTTTGATCTTATTTTCTTCGGCGATGGATTTCACCATGAAATTAGGCGCGTTCCCGATGTAAGTATTGGCACCCATAAAAACTGCGCCTGCTGAAACTGCCAGCAGAGTTGAAGACATAGTGGTCATCAATTGGGCGGCATCTCCTCCGGCAGTGTTGAAAAAGACCACATAGGTAGGAGCATTGTCCAGGAAACTTGAGAGTGACCCCGTCGCCCAGAAAAACATGCTGTTGACAAACTCTCCGGTCTGTGGATTTTTCACGAGATCGATAACAAACTTTAAAGCACCGTCTGTGCCGGCTCTCAGAATGGCGATAGGCGGAACCATGGTGATGAAGATTGTGGCAAACAGCTTGGCCACTTCCAGTATGGGTTCCCAGGTGAACCCGTTCCGGTCCCGTACTGCCAGAGGGGTTATTTTCCATGAAACCCAGGCGATTATGAGCAGCAGGATCACCTGCGCCAGAACACCCTTGGTCATCATGCAGGTTCCCCAGGCCGATATGGCCCAGTCCGCCGGATTGGTTACATCGGGATGCCAGATACCGCTGAGGATCACTGCTCCGACAATGAGGGGCAGCAGCAGCAGGTTACTTTTGCCTTCCAGTCCCAAAGGCGTTTTTGTCCCCTCCTCCGGTGGAGTGCCTTCCTTTTTGTACAGCCAGCTGTCTATAAAAAAGAACAGAACAAGCAGGATGCCGGCTGTAAACACCATGGGAATGAACATGTGTTTTGTAGTCCAGAAAAAGCTGACGCCCTTGAGAAACCCGAGAAACAGCGGCGGATCACCCAGCGGCGTGAGGGAACCGCCGATATTGGCAACCAGAAATATGAAAAATACGATCACATGGATTTTCTTTTTACGCCAGGCATTTGCCCTGATCAGGGGACGGATGAGCAGCATGGCCGCCCCTGTGGTCCCCATCCAGGAAGCCAGAATAGTACCGATGACCAGAATGATCGTATTGACCCCGGGACTGCCCCGCAGAGAGCCCGTCAGGCGGACTCCTCCGGCAACCGTAAAAAGAGACAGCAGCAACACAATAAAGGGTATGAACTCACTCAAATAGACTTCTGTGAGATAAAAACCGGCCATATTTATCCCGTAGAAGGCTGCAAAGAGCACCAGGAATAAAATGCCCCAGAAGGCTGATATCTTGCCGTAATGATGATGCCAGATCTGCGGTACGGCCAGCGGTAAGATGGCGATGGACAATAAAATCCCCAGAAAGGGAATGATCCACAGTAAATTGACTGTGGAGCCGTCTAAATGGGGTGCATCATGTTCGCCCTCCCCTTGCGCATCTTCCGGATGATCGGCCTGATGAGAGTTTCCAATATCCTGGCTCTGAGTAACCACACCTGAATTATGACCGGCAGCCTGCTCGGTGCCGAAAAGCGCAGAGGACATAGTTACTATCAAACCACAGATGAGGAAAATGGAGATTTTCTGTTTCATGTTTTTCCGGAACCTTCTTTCACTTGTTTCGTATTCAGCTATTCACGATAACTTTGAGGTAAATCATGGCGACTATTTTAGCAACTTTCACGTTAATTTTTATAGCGATAATTGGCTTAAGTTTGAGTGCGCTGGTCTCCAAAAAACAAATTCGCGGAACCTGCAGCACTACCGGAGAGGACTGTGCCTGCACGACAGAAGCCAAACAAAGCTGTAAATCGTACCGGCAATATTAGCACAATTCATGCCGCCGGCTTTGCGTCTAATGTATGAAATCCGGGAAGGCTCTTTTAATTCTCATTTTTCGTATAATAATACTGAAACCCTGAACTCATCATTTGAGTCAGGTTCCCGCCGATATCCATCTCCACTATAAAACATTCTGTATCATCGAGGGAGTTTATCCATTTCAAACCGGCTTCCGGCCCCAGTAACATAAGTGAAGTTGCAAAAGCATCTGCATCCATGCAGTTTGCTGCAATTACGGTAGCACTGACCAATTTATTGGTAACGGGATAACCTGTTTTAGGATTTATAGTGTGGGAAAATCTTTCCCCGTTATAATCAAAATAATTCCTGTAGTTTCCGGATGTTGCCATCGCCTTCTCCCGCAGACTTACTTTCCCGATGAGTTTCATTGCATCCACGGTTGAATCATCGGGATATTGAATGCCTATCTGCCAGGACACACCCTGCGCATTGACACCCCTGCAGCTTACCTCACCACCAATCTCCACCATAAAATCCGCATAACCCAGGGAGGTGAGATAATCAGCAGCAGAATCGACGGCGTAGCCTTTGGCAATGGCACTCAAATCCAGCTCTGTATTCGGATTTTTTTTCACCAGGGAGTTATCCGTCAGGGTCAGATTCCCATAACCTACTTCCGACAGTAAGGCCCTGATCTCGTAATCATTGGGAGGAGTCCACCGCCGGCCTGCGTTTCCGAATCCCCATAACCGCACCAGGGGTTGAACAGTGATGTCAAACGCCCCGCCGGTCATGCCGGAAACCTCCTGACCACGTTTTATAACCCGGTACAATTCGGGTGAAAGCGCTATGGGGTCGGTCGTATGATTGGCATTCAGCAGGGAAAGTTCGCTGCTCTCGAGATAGGTGGACATACGCTGGTTCACGGACTGTATCAGCGAATCCACTTCTTCATACAGCCGGGACTGCCTGGTTTCAGTCATGCTCACACCGGCGATTTTAATGGAGTAGGTCGTCCCCATGGTTTGTCCGTAAAACTGTATTTGAGGTTTTTTATTGGAACATACGGACAGAAATAAAATAAGAAAGCCCGGTATCAGTAACCGAACTTTCAATTTATATTTCATGGATAGCCTGCAGAAACTCAGAATTTATCGTACATGATCATATCCGGTTCCACACCCAGGTTGTATAGCATATTATCCACGGCATCAACCATCATCGGGGGGCCGCACATATAATATTCAACTTCTGTGGGGTCTTCATGGTCTTTAAGATAATTATCGTAAAGCACCTGATGTATGAAACCCACGGGGCCGGTCCAATTATCTTCCTTGAGCGGTTCAGAGAGGGCAACATGATAGCTGAAATTGGGGAAATCTTTTTCAATCTGTTTGAATTCATCATCATAGAACATCTCCCGCAGGGATCGGGCGCCGTACCAGAAGGAAACTTTGCGCTGTGTTTTCAGAGTCTTGAAAAGATTGAAAAGATGTGAGCGCATGGGGGCCATGCCGGCACCGCCGCCGATGAAAATCATTTCCTTGTCGGTGTCTTTGGTAAAGAATTCACCATAGGGTCCTGAAATAGTTACTTTATCACCTGGTTTCAGATTAAAAATATAGGTGGAGGAAATGCCCGGCGGCACATCGTTCCACAGCTTTGGCGGGGGTGTTGCAATTCTCACATTCAACATGACGATATTGCCCTCTGCAGGGTGGTTGGCCATGGAATAGGCTCTCACAACCGGTTCGGTGTTCTTGCAATGCAGGTCCCAGATGTTATATTTATCCCAGTCTGCGTGGTATTCTGCATCAATTTCAATGGTGTGAAAGTCAATTTCATATTCCGGAATATCGATCTGAATGTATCCTCCGGCCCGGAAATTCAGGTTTTCCCCCGAGGGCAGCTCGAGTATCAGTTCCTTGATAAAGGTCGCAACACTGCGGTTTGAACGCACGGTACATTCCCATTTCTGGATATTGAAGATTTCTTCGGGCACATGAATCTTCATGGCTTCTCTCACCTTGGTCTGGCAGGCCAGACGCCAGTGTTCTTTGGCCTCGGACCTTGAGATATGGTTCAGTTCTGTGGGCAGGATCTGACCTCCCCCTGTTTCAACCTGGACCTTGCAGAGTCCGCAAGTTCCGCCGCCGCCGCAGGCTGAGGGAATGTATATGTTCAGGCTCGTCAGTGTGTTTAAAAGAGTTCCCCCGGGTTTCACCGTCGGCGACTTGTCCTCATCGTCATTTATGAGGATCTTCACCTTACCCTGGGGCAGGAGTTTCTTTTCAGCCAGATTCAGAATGCTGACCAGAATGAGGATTATGGCAATAAAAACAAGCACGCTGGCAATGGTAACGATCATGGGTTTCCTTTAAAGATTTATTCCTGAGAATGACATATAGGCCATTGAGATCAGTCCTGTGAGGATCATGGCGATGCCAAGACCGCGAAGCCCTCCGGGAACATTATTGTATCTGAGTTTATAGCGGATGGCTGCCATTGTGATGATGGCCAGAAAGAATCCGAATCCTGCGCTTAGTCCGTAAACAATGGATTCAGGAAAATTATATGACCGCTCAACCATGAAAAGCGAGGACCCGAGAATGGCGCAGTTCACCGCAATAAGCGGCAGGAAGATTCCCAGTGCCTGATAAAGTTTTGGACTGAATTTATCCAGGGCCATTTCGACGAGCTGTACCATGGCGGCAATGGTGGCGATGAAGGTAATGAATGTCAGAAAGCTCATATCCGCATGCTTCAGTCCTTCAATCCCTGTCCAGGCCAGAGCACCGGGATCCAGCAGATATTTTTGAATCAGCCAGTTTGTTGGGACTGTGATCCCGTTGACAAAAACAACGGCAAGTCCCAAGCCGAAAGAAGTATCGACTTTTTTTGAAATTGCCAGAAATGAGCACATCCCCAGAAAGGACGACAGCAGTATATTCTGGATGAATATCGATTGAGTGGCAAGTCCAAGATAGTGTGAAAGTACGTCCATTTTAGTCCTCCGTATATCCGATGACAGTTCGCTGGGCCCAGATGAGCAGACCGAGAACGATAAACGCCCCGGGAGCCAGGAGCATCAGGCCCATATTTTCATATCCGCCCTGGTAGAATGCCTGGGGTATGATGTGCAGACCCATCATTGTTCCGCTGCCGAGGAGCTCTCTGATCGCAGATACGATAATGAGGATAATCCCATATCCGAACCCGTTGCCGAGGCCATCCAGCGCTGAGGCTTTAACGCCGTTTTTACTGGCAAAAGCTTCTGCCCGCCCCATGACAATACAATTGGTAATAATCAGCCCGACAAATACGGAGAGTTGTTTGCTGATATTAAACAGATAGGCTTTCAGGATCTGGTCGGCCAGTATCACCAGTGAGGCGATAATTGTGAGAAAAACGATGATCCTCACGCGGGGGGGGATCAGATTTCTGATCATGGAGATGATGATATTGGAAAAGGTCACTACAAATGTCAGGGACAGGGCCATGACAAGCGCAGTATCCATCTTGACGGTGACGGCCAGCGCAGAGCAGATTCCCAGGATCTGTTTTGTGATTGGGTTATCTTTATTGAGCGGATCCGTGAAAATTTGAGTGTTTTTACCCGACATAATTCCCCTCTTTTATTGACCTCAATACAGGGTAACTGAGATCATCGGTTTGCTTTGAAGAAGTTTTCATAATCTGACAGATTTGATTTTAAAAATTTGTCGACCCCATTTCCGGTCAGGGTCGCCCCGCTGATACCGTCAACTGTATGGTCGTCAGGTCTAAGTGCCTTGCCTTTTGCAATGTGTATCGAAACGAGATTATCTGTAGCGTCGTAAATCTTTTTCCCCTTGAACTGAGAAGTAAACCAATCCTTTTCAATCTCACCTCCCAGGCCCGGCGTTTCTCCATGTTCGTAGAAGGTAATTCCCGCAACAGTATTAAGATCCGGCTGCAGCGCTAAAAAACCGTGAATTGTTGACCAGAGCCCTTTTCCTGAAACGGGGATAACGTAGCCCTTAGGGGCATTCTCAGGACCATAGATGAAGATCTGCAGGGGTTGAGGCTCAGTGGTCAGAGTGCCCTCCTGAGTCACATATTCACCGTGGATGTTGTCCCCGTAGCGTTTTTCCACATCGGCAGAGCTGAGACCCTTTTCATAGATACCCACCGAAATGAGCACATTTTTTTCCCGCTCGATTTTTTTATTGAATTCCTGTCTGTCTCTCAGACCGGTGGCGGCCAGAGACAGCAGCAGGGCGGCAATTCCGGTGAGTATCGTAATAAATTTGTAGGTGTAGGCGTTACTGTACATATCTTTTTTGCCTCCTCTTGATATGGCGCTGGAGCACACTGTAATCGATGAGCGGAGCAAAAGCATTCGCCAGCAGTATGGCCAGCATCATGCCCTCCGGGAAAGCCGGGTTTACGCAGCGAATCAGTACTACCAAAACCCCGATAAAAATGCCGTAAAGCCAGCGTCCCCGGTCTGTTTGAGCGCTGGACACCGGGTCTGTGGCCATGAAGACCAGACCAAAAGCGTATCCTCCCAAGACCAGATGATACTGGGGGGTCACCGACAGCATCGGGTTGGTGCTGCCAAAGGATACGATGTTCAGAACCAGAGACATGATGATCATTCCGGCCAGACCGCCGGCCATGATACGCCAGTTGGCAATTTTTGTGATCAGCAGTAACAGGGCACCGATTAAAATGGCCAGAGTGGAAGTCTCACCGATCGATCCCGGAACGAATCCCAAAAACAAATTTGACCAGGAATATCCTGCAGTCACAAGTTGACGTACGCCATCCGGAAACATAGCTGCAATTCCCTTGATCAGACCCAGCGATTGAAAAAAGAAATCGAGGAAAGGAATGCCGGAATTTGCCGCCGTAGTTACACTTGCAGCTGCAGGCTTCGCAGCCGCCACTGCCAGCGGTGTTGCCTTGGATACACCATCTACTACCGTCCAGACTTTATCCCCTGAGATGGCACCGGGATAGGCGAAAAACAGAAAAGCCCTGGCCACCAGGGCCGGATTAAAAATATTGAATCCCGTTCCGCCAAAAATCTCTTTGCCGATAACCACACCAAAACTGGTGGCGACTGCTACCATCCACAGGGGAATCGTAGGAGGTACGATCATGGGAATCAGCAATCCGGTGACAAGGAAACCTTCGTTAACTTCATGTTTTCGTACGATCGCAAACAGAATCTCCCAAAATCCTCCCACGGCATAGGAGACAACTATGATGGGGATGACATAACGCAGTCCAACCAGGAAATTTGCGCTTACGCTCCTGGTTGCATCCTGCTGATAGCCCACATTAAACATACCGAAAAGCAGAGCCGGCAGGAGTGCTATCACCACCAGCACCATGGCCCGCTTCAAATCGATACCGTCACGCACATGGGGACCCCGCCGGGTTACTTCATCACCGGTGTACAGGAAATGATCCACCATCTCATAGATAGCATAGTACTTTTGGAGTTTACCATCCCCTGTGAAATGACGCTCAAGTTTCTGCATGAATTTTCTCATTTTAACCCTCCGCCTCGATGAACTCAAGACCTTCTTTTACGATCTCAGAGACTTCCTGTTTTGAAGTACAGGCAAAGGCACAGAGGGCGAAATCTTCCGGATCACATTCGTAAATTCCCAGTTTTTCCATGTCGTCAATATCCCTTGCCAAAATACTTTTGATGAGGTAGGTGGGGAGTATCTCCATGGGCAGGACGGATTCCCAATTGCCAAAGGGCACAATGGCCCGCACACCGCCATTTCGATTGGTGGTCAGTATTGAGTCCGACCGGGGACGCAGGCGGGAGAAAAACGCATTGGTTAGCGAATAGACATCCCAGCCGGGCCTCATCCAGCCCAGGAGCCGCCGCTCGCGGCCTTCAGGTATGACCGATAGAATCTCATCATAAAACCCCAGACAGTTTTCAAGACCCGTTTTCCTGCCGGTCAATACATCGCCTGAAATCAAACGGGCCTCTCCTGAGATTGTATTGTCTTTCAGGATATCCTTCACCAGCATCCCGCGCCGGATTTTCAAATAGAGGTGTTTCGACAGAGAAGATCCTCCGACGCAGATGACCTTCTCAAGCGGCAATTGCCCTTTAGAAAACAGATTCCCTATGGCCATTACATCCTGCACACTCACATACCAAATGAACTCGCCGGGCCTGATGGGGTCGATATGATGGATTTGTATGCCCACATTACCGGCCGGATGGGGACCGGAAATCGAGTACAGATCAACATTTTCAGCTTCTGCCAGGCAGCGGGCAGCAGTGTTTTCAGGAATCACCAGATTGACTTTACCGGCAGTAAGTTTTGCCAGTATATTTAGTCCGGCTTGAAAGCCTTCACAGTTTTCTCCAAGGAGGAATTCAATATCTGGTGCAAAGGGTGCCGTCGGTCGCGCAGAGATGAATATGGCCTTAGGTTCTTTTTCAGGATCGGCTATCCTGGAAAAAGGTCTCTGCCGGATCACCGGCCAGAGTCCCGATTCGAGTAAGGTTGTTTTGATATCCCCGGGAGATAATGCGGAACTGCCCTGTGCGCCGAATTCCACGGCTGTCTCAGCTGAAGACAGCTCAATGACGATCTCTTCGATACGCCTTCTTTCACCAAATTTGATCTGTGTTATCACACCGCCACCCGGGGAGGTAAATTTTATTCCGGGATGCAGCTTGTCATAAAAGAGCGGGGTGCCGATTTTCACGCTCTCCCCTTCTTTAACAAGAAGCTTGGGCTTAATGCCGGAAAAGTTCGGGGGTTCAACTTTCAATTGTCTGGGCGCAGCAGCTTTTTTAATGATTTTCTCCGGCCTTCCGGCAATTCGGAGATCATGTCCTTTTTTTATCCGAATATGTTTCATTAATCCGGTTTCCCTATTCTGTTTTTATTCCTTCTTCACATACGATATGCCGCAGGCGAAGGCCAGATATTTTCTCCGTGCGCAGACCCCGGAATTTTAGATCGGGTCCGCCTTTGGGACTAATACTAATTCTGTACTCTCCTCCTTAACCCTTGCGTGGCAAGGGAAAGCAATGCTTTCACCGGGTTGTAGAATATACAATTCAATGACCCGGATTCAACCTGATAACAGGGCTGAAATTTAAAGCCTAATGAAGGATGGAGTTAATATAAAACTTGGATAAATCGCCAATGAACTCCTACTTTTCACCTGGCAACTGCAATCTTACCCATGCATCGCCGTGTAGAGCAATCCGGGCAGTTTAAAGACCGTGGGGTTGTCTTCGAACCCGGCGAGTTTTCTGCCAAATTCAGCCAGATTCCCGGAAGTAGCCGCAACCGGATCTGGAAAAGGATTAAAGGGACCGCGAATGACGGATTTCTGCGGTGAACGAAACATGAGCAGATTGTTTACAACTCCTTTACCGGACTGGATGTCGTACATGTTATGTCCCGGAAAGGCGCCCCAGGGAGTAACCGCCAGAAGGTAGGCGTACTCCGCCCGCAGATTGATACAGATCGTACCGTAGCGCAATTCATCCACAGCAGCTTCCAGAGCTGCCGAGATATCCGGATCGTTGAGTGAATCGGGATGCACAAGGATACTCATAACCAGAGAGCCCCAGACATTATTATTCACAAATTTTACGGCTTTGGCAATGAATTCAGCCACTGAACCGGCATCCAGCCCGGTTTCTGCCATCAGGCTGCAAAAGGCTTCCTGACGAAAGCAGATCTCCTCAGTGTTTGCCGGGTCGATACCTTCGATATAGGTCCAGGGCAGGCAGCCCGGGGTTGCATTCCCAAATTTCCGGGCATCGGGATGATGTTTTGTAAATTCAGCAAACCTCTGCTCTGCACCGGGGTAATAGGCCTTGCGGACGGGTACCCGTGAGAGGACTCCTCCGATGCTTTCGGAAAGACGATGGCGCTCCTGCCAGGCGCTGTGCTGAATCACCAGGCGGGGGCTCAGACAGTTGAATCCTGCATTGACGGTCAACCAGGAAGCCAGCTTTGTTCCCTGTGTGCGGAAATCTTTTGCTTTCCAGGGTCCGGGAACTACGATGACGGGAGATATATTCCCCAGCTCTGCAGTCACCTGTTTTTTTAACAACGGTGTGCCTGCGGTTTTTCTGCGCTGCCCTTCCGTTCCCGCTCCGAACAGAATGGCCTCAAAGGTTTTATCGGACCCCGTAAGGTGGATATGATCAACCCTGTCATGCCGGCATAAAATTGATCCCTCTTCAGGCCCGCCATAGATAATTTTAAGAAAATCCCGTTTTATCAGCGCCTGAAAGCCTTTCTCGATTACCGGGTTTATATATGCATTTACGGGGTTGGTTTTGAGAATGACAACCTGGTTTTCAACAAACAGTTTGTACATAAAATCCACAACGGAAATGGTAGAAATATTGCCGGCGGCCAGTACGAGACAGATCCCTCTCACTTTCGGTTCTTCATGATATATCCAGGCCTGCTCTGCTTCAACTTCGTCGATTGAGACTTCCGGTTGCATACGAATTTCGGCAGTAATTCCTCTATAGAGCAGCCGGTCGGACCAATTACGGGGGAAAACTTTTGCCGTCACCTGCCCTCCCGGTGTCATTCCCAGCGGGTATGGCAGCCGGGGTTTACCATCACGCCGGATCTGAATCAGGCTTTGCCTCAGAATTCTCAGCATCCGAAAAACCTGAGCAACCTGCATCCACTCTTCTCCGACAGCTTGTGATCCGTCAGGAATAACCTTGGCCTGCCGGCTGACATCGACCCACCGGGAGGCCTGTGTGCTCATATCCCTGTGAATCTCATCGAGAAGTGATATTCGTTCAGTGAGATCAATCTGCGGCCAACGGTCCCGGCCGATGGCCAGACTGTTCAGTGCGGATTCAATCTGTTCCTCCGAAGTCCGTTCGGGGAACTGCAAGGCGGAAGGGAAGACCGGAGAACCGGAGATATGCTGTTTTTCCATCATACCCTTGTGATTGAAAAGTATCGGGGCGCGTACCGGCTTTACCCGATCCCGCAGCGTATTAACAGCAGATCAGCGCGTGATCAGAAACCGATAGACTTATCTATTAAATTTATGATGGGAGTCCAATAGATTCCTAACAGTAAGGCAGGAATCGTGAAGAGCAGTATACTCAGAGTAATCACACCGCCGGCTTTAACCGGTTTCGTATCGGCGGGATTAAACAGCCACATGGCTTTGACAATCCGGAAATAATAGAACAAAGAGACGACGCTGTTGAGTACACCCACGATAGCCAGCCAGTAAAATTTTTTGCCGGCAATCACGACTGCAAAAAGATATAATTTCCCGACGAAACCTGCCGAAGGTGGTAATCCCGTCAGGGACATCATGAGTATGACCGTGAGAGCTCCCAGGAAAGGAGCTTTCCGGCCCAGTCCTTTCCAGTCTTCAACGGTATGGGCATCGAGCTGGTTTTCGGCAAAGATGACCATGAAAAAAGCACCCATGTTCATGAAGAGATACATGGTCAGATAAATCATGACTGCTCTGATGGCATCGGGAGACAGGATGGATAACGCCATCAGCATATAGCCGGCGTGGGCAATGCTGGAAAAAGCCAGCATTCGTTTAACATTATCCTGCTGCAGGGCAATGAGATTCCCAAATGTCATGGTAACAGCAGACAGAAGTGCAATCAGGGTCAGCCAGTCAACTCCGGCAACCGGCGTCATTGAACCGGTAGTAAAAACGCTATAGAAGAAACGCATCAGGACGGCGAAGCCGGCAGCTTTGGGCGCCACGGATAAAAAGCCCGTAACAGGTGTGGGAGAACCCTCATAGACATCGGGAGTCCAGAAATGGAAAGGAACCATGGATATTTTATAACCGAACCCCGCCAGTACGAGCAGAATGGCCATGTACAATGCCAATGGCTCCTGCACACCGGCAAGGCCCTGCTGGATACCTGACAAACTCATAGAGCCGGTAAGACCATACAGCCAACTGAACCCATAGATCATCAGACCTGAAGAGAAAGCCCCGAAAATAACGTATTTAAGAGAGGCTTCGTTTGATTTACGGTCATTTTTTAAAATTCCTGCCAGAATGTAAGAAGGCAGACTCACGGTTTCGATACCCAAATAGACCGTCACCAGATTTGTGGCAGAGGCCATCAGAAAAAGTCCGAAGACGACAATTAACAAAAGGGCATTATACTCGGGCAGATCGGCATCCCGGAGGCTGTGTGTATGACGGGAAACCAGAATTGTAAAGAACCCGGCGATGAGAAAAATCCACTTGAAATAGTGGGCAAAGGGGTCGGCTGCAATGGTCCCCATGTAAAGGGATTCGGAGACTCCGTAGTCGCCGTAAAGCAATATTCCGGTAAAAATGATACCCGCCAGGGCAATGATCCAATTGAACCGTTTTAATCCCGGAATCAGATCAACCACGATCACCGCAAGGATCGTCAGAACCAGGAGCAGTTCAGGCAGATAAAATGCGATGCTGCTGAAATTTGACACTTTAGTTGATCCCCACCATCAAGGCCATATCCTGGACCAGTTTGATCAGGCTGTTCATGGTCGGTGAAATTACATCCAGCATCAAGCGGGGATAGACACCCAGCGCAATGACAATGATGGCCAGTGGAACGATGGTCAGCAGTTCCCGGCCGTTCATATCTTTCAGTCCTTCATAGGCATTGCTGACGGGTCCCAGGAAGATATGCATATAACTGCGGAGAAAATAAATTGCATTCAGCAGGATGCCCAGTGTTCCGATAATCGTGAGCGTTCTGAAAATACTGAATCCGCCGATGAAGCACATGGCTTCACTGATAAATCCTGACAGTGCCGGCAGCCCCAGCCCGGCAAAGAAGGCCAGAGCCACGAAACCGGAGTACACCGGCAGTTGTCCTGCCAATCCACCGAAAGCGAGTTTGCCGGCCAGAGCCGGGTCCTTGTAATCTTTCGGGAAGAAAATGTAGCGGTGGTGAACTTTTTCGTAGATAATCCCCACCAGCAGGAATAACATGGCCGTGATGGTCCCGTGGTTGAACATTTGCATAACCGCCCCGTTTATCCCGGCCTGTGAACCGGCGGCGCTGGTACTCACCACTGCTGCCATTCCGAGGAGGACATAGCCCATGTGACTCACAGATGAATAGGCAACCATCTTTTTCAGATCAATTTGTGCAATGGCGTTCAGGGCCCCCCAGATAATATTGATCACTCCAAGAAGTGCGATCGACCAGGCAAAAATATAGACCTGATCGGGCAGCAAGGGATAATTTATCCGCAGCAATCCGTAAGTACCCATTTTTAAAAGGACTCCTGCCAGGATCACAGAAACAGCCGTGGGGGCCTCAACATGTGCCAGCGGCAGCCAGGTATGGAAGGGGACAATTGGAACTTTAATGGCAAAGCCGATAAATAGGGCAACAAAAATGAGCATCCTTATATCCATTCCCCAGAATGTATCCCGGATAGCCGCTCCGCTCTGGATCATGGCAATGAGATTAAAAGTATGCGGTTCGGTATAAAAATAGAGTGCCAGCATGGCCAGCAACATCAGTACAGAACCCAACAGAGTGTATAAAAAGAATTTGATGGCGGCGTACATGCGCTGCGGACCGCCCCAGATACCGATGAGGAAATACATGGGTAACAACATCAATTCCCAGAAAACGTAGAAAAGGAAGAAATCCAGGGAGCAAAACACACCCATCATGGCTGTATCCAGCAGGAGCAGCAGTGAAAAATAACCGAGTACTGATTTTTTGATGTTCCAGCTCGAAACAACCCCGATGAAAGACAGCAGGGCCGTTAAAACGATGAGAGGCAGACTTAACCCGTCAACACCGAGAAAGTACTCGATATTGAAGGACTGTATCCAGGCATGATGTTCCTGATACTGGATGCCGCCACCGGGTACATAATTCACCCATAACCATATCGACAGGAAAAGTTGTAAACCCGTAAAAATGACAGCAATCCATTTATGAAAGACAGCCGTTTTCCCCGAATCTTCAGAATTCCCGTTGCTCGAAATAAACCGGTGTCCGATCAACATCAGCAACGCACCTGCGGCGGGAATGAAAATCAGCAGTGATAATATATGTGAACTCATAAACCCTCTAGCCTAAACCTAATATAATTTCAGATAAACTCATCATCAATCCTTCTCTATTTAAAATGCCTGAAACAAGATGAATATCGACAGGATACCTATGACGCCGCCGAGAATATAATTCTGGATGACGCCGGATTGTGAAAGACGTAATTCTTTGCCGAAATACCTCGTGGCTTTTCCGAATCCATCCACTACCTTCTGATCCAGCCAGTTGTAATCCGAATACCCCGACCAATCCGATAATTTTAAAGTCACCCAGCCCCACCAGTCGATGAATTTCTGATCGTATAATTCCCAATCGAACTTTGCCACCACCCGGGTGTACCAGAAAAACGGTCGATACAGGATAGCATCATAGATCTCATCGATATAAAATTTGTGAAACGAGAGATTATATAAGCCCAGCTTGTTTATCCGTTTGGTGAGTTTTTCTACATTGACGACTCTGAACAGATAAAATAACAGAGCTGCCAGAATCCCCAGTGCGGCAACTGTTAGAGAGATCATCATGGCCGGTTCATGAGCGTGATGCAGAGCTTCTCCCACAACCTCCATGTCAAGTCCGGCGAAATTCTCTCCGGTTTGAATTGCAGTGGTGAACCAGCCCCGGCTGTTAAAGGGGTTGACAGTAGATGGAATCGTGAAAACAAAGGCCAGACTCAATACCGACAGTATGATCAGCGGTGTGGTCATGGCACCGGGGGTTTCGTGCAGATGTTCATGGATATCCTGACGGGCGGATTCTCCGTGAAAAGTCATGAAAATCAACCTGAACATGTAAAATGCGGTAATGATGGCCGCCCCAAAACCTGAGATAGGCAAAAAGATAGTCCAGCCGTGGTGCAGGTTATAATAGGCCAGTGTACCGGCAAGGATCGCATCCTTTGAGAGAAACCCGGTAAAAAATGGAATTCCTGAGATCGAAAGCGATGCAACTACCATTGAAATATAAGTGATGGGCATTTTTTTCCGGAGACCGCCCATATTGCGCATATCCTGCGGGTCCGTACTGTGATCGTCAATCTTATGCAGGGCGTGATGCATGGAATGGATCACTGAGCCGCTTGCAAGGAAAAGGCAGGCTTTGAACATGGCATGGGTGGTGAGATGGAAAAAGCCGGCCTGAAAAGCCCCAACTCCCAGGGCCATGACCATATAGCCCAGCTGACTCACGGTAGAGTATGCCAGTACTCTTTTAATATCGACCTGTGTAATGGCGATAATCGCCGCCATGAGAGCTGTGATCCCGCCGATAACGGCGACAAATTCCAGGGCTGCAGGAGTCAGGAATGCAAAAATCCGGACTGTCATATAAACTCCGGCGGCTACCATAGTTGCCGCATGGATCAGGGCACTCACGGGTGTTGGACCTTCCATGGCGTCAGGCAGCCAGATATGCAACGGAAATTGAGCGGATTTCCCGATTGCGCCCATAAAAACCATAATACCGGCCACTGTGAGCAGAATGCCCGTGCCGTCAAAAGCTCCAAATTCAACCTGCTCGGCAATGGCCTGAATATTAAAGGTGCCGAGCTGCATAAACAGCAACAGAATGCCGATGAACATGCCGATATCGCCCACCCGGTTGGTCAGGAAAGCCTTCATTCCGGCACTGGCAGCAGTTTGTTTTTCAAACCAGAACCCGATCAGCAAGTAGGAGCTGGGACCGACGAGTTCCCAGAAAACATACATCATCAGCAGACTGTTGGCCAGCACGATACCATTCATTGAAAAGGTGAACAGACCCAGATATCCAAAGTAACGCGTGTATCTGGGATCTCCACGCATATACTCCGTTGAATAGATGTGCACCAGAAAAGAGATCAAAGAAACAACCACCAGCATGACGGCGGCAATATTATCGATATAAATGCCCAGCTCAACTGTAAAACTCCCTGAAGAAAACCAGACCGTATTTACATCCAGCAGAGCATAGCCGGGAGTAATGAAAATATTTGCCAAAAAGCTCAGTGCCAGGCTGAGTGTTATACCTAGAGCCGCCAGAGAAAACCAATGTGCGGCACGTCCGATTCTGTTGCCGACAAAAATCTGAAATACAAATGATAGCAGGGGCAGGAATAAAATTGCAAGTGCGAATAGGAGCGTAGGAGTCATCAGGCTTACCCTTTCATCTGATCCGCGCTGTCGATGTTAACAGTCTCGTGGTTCTTAAACAGGTTGATAATGATCGCCAACGCCACTGCGGCCTCTGCGGCTGCCAGGACGATAATGAAAATACCGAATACCTGACCATCCAACTCACGCATTCCGCCAAAGCGGTTGAAGGCAACGAAATTGAGGCTGGCGGCATTCAGGATCAACTCAATCCCCATGAGCACGGCAACGCCGTTACGGCGTGTCATAACTCCGAACAACCCCAGGGAAAATAAAATCGTGCTAATGATCAAATATGATTGCAGGTTATCCATTATTTTTTCCTCGACAATAAAGCGGCACCGATGAGCGCTGCAAGCAGTAATATTGAGGCGACTTCGAAAGGCAGCAGATACTGATACAGGATCAACAGCCCCAGTTTGGCAACTGTTGCATCCAGCAATTGGGGACTGCCCGTATGCCACTGGGCGGTTAAGGCAATGTAAGCCATAAAGAGGAACAGGATGAAGGCCCCAAGTCCGGCCATGAATCGTCCCCGGTTTGTCTGTCTCAGATCCGTGGAAGCAATTTTATTGGTGAGCATGATACCGAACAGTATCAGAACCATGATCCCGCCCACATAGACCATGATCTGGGTTGCCGCAAGAAAATCGGCATACAGAAAAACATACAGGCCCGCAACACCGAACAGAGTGAAAAACAGGGCCACACCCGAGTACATCAGTTTGGGGCTGAAAACTACAAAAAAAGCAGACGCCAGGGTTATGGCAGCAACGATTATGAAAGCGACTTCAGCCATCAGGTGCCCTCCTGAAGTGAGTCAATAATTTTCGCATATTCAGGTGTCAGTTTGCCCGCATCTTCCAGGGTCTGTTTAACTTCGGTGACTATCTCTGCCGGGATTTTCCCCTCGCGCCGGGCGGCCATGAACGTTTTTTTGGCCAGACCTCTGGTCATTTTATCAGAAATCCCGTTCAGTACCTTAATGTTCAGGGCAACCGATGCCGGTTTTTGATCCGACTCCGTTGCCGCAGACGCTCCGCCAGCTGACTGTAGCTTAGCCAGAACAGATTTGACTTCATCAGAAAATTTGTTCGCCGCCTGCAGCGCCGATTGAATTGAATCTGCTACCGCCCGGGCATCTTTTCCCTCCCGCACAGCGGCCATAAATGCCTTCTTGGCGATGCTGCGGGTCATCCGGTCGGTGAGATCGTTCAGCAATTTTATGTCAAGCCCGCCTTGGTCCGGTTTTGTAAGCTTTGTTTCAGGTGCCTGGACAGCCTGTGTCATCAAATCGGCTTTGCCGATACTTTCCATGACTGCATCCAGCTCGGATGTATATTTTCCGGCTTCTTCGAGAGCCTGTTTTACGCTTGCAGCCGTCTCACTCGGGGTTTTCCCTGCGCGGACAGCCGCCGTGAAGGCTTTCTTTGCCAGGCTGCGGGTCATCCGGTCGGTGATGGCGTTCACCGGCGTATAATTGATTTTGGGTTCGGTGCTTTTGGGCTTGGCTGCCACCCCGGCAGCAGGTTTTTCCGGCACGGGCAGGCCCTTCTTTTTGGCCAGATAGTCGGCTCCGCCTGCGGCAAGGATTTCTTCTTCGGGCGGATTTGCAAAATGAAAGATCAAATCCTTGCGGTCACGCTGGCTGTATTCGTACTCGATCTGATGTTTTGCGCTGTTAGGTCCTCCCACCATGTAAATACAATCTTCCGGGCAGGGATAAGTACACAAATTGCAAAACATACATTCCGTCAGATCAATATCAAAACGGGCTACCAGCATCCGTTTCTGAGTGCCGTTGCTGGTTGTGCCGGGGTCAAATTCACTCCCTTTAGGCGGTTTGACGCTTTCGATCTTTATGCAGTCCACCGGACAGGCGCGCATACATTGGTTACAGCCGATGCAGTCGTTGATATCCACATGCAGGCGGGACCGGACCACATTATAATCCTGCAGGTCGAATCCGATATGCCGCTCTTCAACGGGCCATTTTTCATGGGGGTACTGGAGGGTCGCTACCAGTTTTTTCCGGGAATGATAATGATGCAGGGACAACTGCAGTCCGGCGACAAATGACTGTAATCCAGAATAAATATTTTTAAAATATTCGCCCATATCAGAAAATCAGCTCCCAAACTGAAATGAAGATTATATTTGCCAGAGCGAAGGGAATCAGGACTTTCCAGCAGAAATACATTAACTGGTCAACCCGCAATCTGGGAAATGTCCACCGGAACCACATCATCACAAAGACGAAAAAGACGGCCTTTGAAAAAATCCAGAAGAGACCCCAGAGCGGACCTTCAAGCCAGGTGAAATGAACTCCGAAAATTGCCAGAGGTGAAAGCCATCCGCCCAAAAATACAACGGAAGCGATGATGCTGATGATGAGTACATTGGCATATTCGCTCATGAAAAAAATAGACCAGCGGAAACCGGAATATTCGGTCATCCAGCCGGCAACCAGTTCAGACTCGGCTTCGGGAATATCGAAGGGCGTCCGGTTGGTTTCAGCCACGCCGGCAATGACGTAGATAATAAAGGCCACAAAAGCAAAGGGACTGTGAATAAAAAACCAGCGATGTTCAGCCTGCCAGGCAACGATGTCTCCGAAATTCAGACTTCCCGCAACGATGACCACCAGCATCAGAGACAGGCCGATGGGAATTTCATAACTGATGATCTGGGCAGCTGAACGCAAAGCACCATAGAGCGACCATTTGTTGTTTGAAGACCAACCCGCCAGAATGATACCGATAACTCCGATACTTCCTGCCGCCATGACATAAAAAATACCAATATTGAAATCGGAAACTACCAGATTTTCGGACAGCGGCACACCGATAAACGTGAGAAAGGAAGCGATAAAAATGATGAAGGGTGCCATGATCATGAGTTTTTTATCCGCCTCTTTTGGCAGGATATCCTCTTTCACCAGCAATTTAACGGTATCAGCCAGAGTCTGCCCGATACCACCCCAAAACTGCTTGCCTCCTTTAAATCCGAAGATGCCGACCTCCATGGGGCCGATGCGATCCTGCATGAAGGCTGATACTTTCCGTTCGAAATATACAGCCACGATGGCCATGACGGCCATGATCGTGAAAACCACCAGGCCCGCAATGACTACGGCAACTATCAGGCTGACGGCCGAACTCCCTGCTGCCTGGGGGGACCCGAAGAGTTTCAGCATGCTGTCAATAACAGAGGTCATCGGTCAATTTCTCCCAGAACAATATCCAGACTGCCGAGAATAGCAATTACATCGGAGATCATCCAGCCTTCGGCAATTTCACTGAGTACACTGAGATTGCAGAAAGCGGGCGAGCGCATCTTGACTCGCATGGGTTTGTCTTTACCGCCGGCGATGATATAAAAGCCGACCTCTCCCCTTGCGGACTCATAACGCGAATAGACAGAACCTTCTTTGATCCGCACCTTTTTGGGCACAGCCGCATGCACGTCACCGCCAGGGATCTGTGCCAGCGCCTGACGCAATATTTTCACACTTTCCTTCATTTCAACAATGCGTACAAAGTATCGGTCCCAGGTGTCTCCCACCGTACCCATCCGGCCATCACCGACGGCAATATCGAAGTCAAATTTATCATAGACGGCATAGGGCTCTGTTTTACGCAAATCCCATTTTACTCCGGAGCCTCTCAGCACCGGTCCCGTGCAGCCATAATTAACGGCAACTTCCGGGGTGAGGGTCCCCACGTCTGCGGTTCGTTCAATAAAAATTTTGTTGTAGGTGAGTATCTGGTTGTACTCATCGATCTGGGGTTCGAAATAATCCAGGAATTCCAGTGTACGCCGGATGAATTGTTCGGGCAGGTCGTGAGAAACACCTCCCACCCAGATATAGTTGTAGAGCAGGCGCGCACCACAGACATACTCAAAGAGGTCCAAAATGCGTTCTCTGTCCCGGATTGTCCAGGTAAAAGGCGTGATCCCGCCGACATCCAAGCCAAAGGTTCCAACTGCAACGAGGTGACTTGCAATGCGCTGAAGTTCCGCCATGATAACCCGGATATACTGCACGCGTTCGGGTATCTCAATCCCCAGTAATTTTTCCACCGCAATGGCAAAAGCATCGTTCATATTCATGGCAGCGAGATAATCGGTACGGTCGGTAAACGGTACGATCTGCTCGTAGGTTAGATATTCACAATGTTTTTCAAAGCAACGATGCAGGTATCCGATGATGGGTTCGATCCGTGAAACAATTTCCCCGTCGGTGTGAATTTTCAAGCGCAGCACGCCATGCGTACTGGGATGCTGGGGACCCATATTCAGGACCATTTCGTCAGAATGCAGCAGGGAAAAATCCTTCAACTGTTCAGCCATTATTCCCAGTCCGTTTTATCTTTAGGTATGGGCATATCATGATAGTAATCTTGTGTTTCATAATCTTTACGTAAAGGATAACCTTCCCAATCGTCCGGCAGAAGAATCCGTTTAAGATCGGGATGACCGCTAAAGGTTATGCCGAAGAGATCATAGACTTCCCGTTCATGCCAGTCTGCTGCGCGCCAGATATTGGCGATGGAGGGGATTTCGGCGGAATCCCTGGAAACCTCAATTCGAATTTCGAGCTTATGTAATTTCGACATTGAGTGAAAATTGTAGGCAACTCCCAACACGTCATCAGTCCCTTTATCATAACCGGTAAGACACATCAGGGAGTCAAATGTCAGATCGGGATCTTCCCTGAGGATTTTGGCAACTTCGAGCCATTTTTCTGCCTGCACATTAAAAGCATTGCCGTCCTCTGTAACAGTTACGCAACCGGGACATCTGACCTCAAACAGTTCAACCATATTATTAAATTCCATGATCAGTCTTTCTTCCTGAAAGGGGTCTCTTCCCTGATCTTCTGCTGCAGGGCCAGGAGCCCTTCGATGAGGGCTTCGGGTCTGGGGGGACATCCCGGAATATAGATATCCACCGGGATTATGAGATCGACACCTTTCAATACATGGTAACCATACTGCCAGTATGGGCCGCCCGAGTTAGCACAGCTTCCCATGGAGATGACATAACGGGGCTCTGCCATCTGTTCGTAAAGTCTCTTTACTCTTTCCGCCATCTTGATCGAAACGGTTCCGGCCACGATCATTACATCGGCCTGGCGGGGTGTCGCTCTGGGCATGGCCCCGAAACGCTCGAGATCATGCCTGGGAGCTGCGGCGGCCATCATTTCAATAGCACAACAGGCCAGCCCAAATTGAAAATACCACTGTGAACCCGCTCTGGCCCAGTTTACCAAATTGTCAATTTTTTCGACAATGATATTGTCTTTGTTAAATTTTTCGAGGAGCGTATAATCCATCAGGATTCATTCCCCTTTTTTTGCAGCGGAGCATAGCGTCCCCTGCCGTAGCGTACTGTCATCTTAACCCAACTTAAATCATCTTTAACCCAGACATAAGCAAATCCCACAATCAGGATCAGGAGAAATATCAGCATTTCAATCAGAGCCAGCAGACCCACTTGCTTAAACACAACTGCCCAGGGAAACATAAACAGGATTTCCACATCAAAGATGATGAAGATCAGAGCGATGACATAGAAACGGATATTAAACTTAACCCAGGCCGAGCCCTCCGGGACTTCGCCGCATTCATAAGTGCTTAATTTATCACCACTTTTATTTTGTTTAGGTGAAATAATATTCTGTAATACAAAAAGGGCTCCTATCAGGAGCAACGCGAAGAATATAAAAATCAGAATGGGTGCGAAATCTGTATACACAATTTTTCTTTCAGAATCAGGCCGAAAATTTATTTGGTATTTTTTCCGCTAGTCAAGCGTTATTCAAAGAAAAAAATATGAATTTATAATTTTTATTATTTCCTCAAAATACGCCTTTGAGAATATAGATTTAGCCCCCCTAAATTTGGTGCAGAATGATCAAACTATTTAACCGGTTCATACTGTTTTTTATCCCTCATCTCCCTCTTTTTTTCATCAGGCTCGTAGCGGGGCGTTATGTCGCAGGAGAGACCTGCGAAGAGGCTTTTGAGGTCATCCGGAAACTCAACTCCAAAGGGTTTTCGACCACCCTGGACATCCTGGGAGAACATACCCGCTCAAAAGACACCGCCTTCATGATCACGCAGAAGTATTGTGAACTGTTTGAGGCTATCCGGAGAAGGAAACTGGACTGCAACATCTCCGTTAAACCGAGCCATATCGGACTTGATCTGGGTGAGCAGATTTTAAGAGAAAACCTGTTGAAACTCGTTAGTAAGGCCTCCTTATCGGATAATTTTTTACGCATTGACATGGAAAATTCCAAAACGACGGACATCACGCTGAAATTAAGCGATGAATGTCTGGCAAAATATGACCGAGTGGGCACTGTCCTGCAGGCCTATCTTTTCCGCACTGCAGAGGATTTGAAAAAAAGAGTGGGGCCCAAACTCAACATTCGGCTGTGTAAAGGCATCTATCGCGAGAGTCCCGAAATTGCCATTCAGGATCGTCGTGAGATCAATCAGAATTATCTCAAGGTATTGAGATATTTATTTGAACACGAAGGGTATGTAGGGATTGCAACCCATGATCTCCTGCTGTTGAAAGATTGTCTGCATCTGATCCGTGAACTCCAGGTTCCCAACGATCGTTTTGAATTCCAGGTACTCTACGGTGTCCCCATGTCCGGCTGGCTGGAGAAACTCATCGGGATGAAGTATAAAGTCAGGGTCTATGTTCCCTTTGGCCCCGAATGGTATGCCTATTCCATCAGACGGTTGCAGGAGAATCCCAATATAGCCGGCTATATTCTTAACAATCTGTTTCGCAGGGCCTGATTTTCACAGCCCAAAGCGGGAGGAAAAAATGAACACTATTTCTGAAATTTTAAACTTACAAACCATCGCTATTGTCGGATTGTCCCCCAATCCGGCCCGCCCTTCTTATGGCGTGGGACTTTACCTGATAGAGCACGGATACAAAGTGATACCGGTAAACCCCGGGCATGCCGAAATACTGGGTTTGAGGTCTTATGCGACCCTAAAGGATATCCCGGCAGTTGTGGATATTGTGGATGTCTTCAGAAAGGGAGAAGTCTGTGTACCCATCGCCAGGGCGGCAACTGAGATCGGTGCAAAAGCTCTCTGGCTTCAGGAAGGTGTGGTGAATGATGAGGCTCTGAAAATTGCCGCGGATGCCGGTTTATTCGCCGTGCAGGATCGCTGCATTCTCAAGGAGCATCGTAAACATCTGTCAGCGCTTTAAGCCCTGCGTGTACCGACGGCTCTGATCAGGGTCCCGGCAAAGGTGCTGCCGGACTTTGATAAATTTTCATCCCCGCAAGATTGGTAACAAGGGCTTCCCTGATCGTCAATTCTCCCGAATAGTTCAGAGAAATTATTTTCGTCGGGTGATTTCTCTCAATGTCAAAAGCCAGCAGGATGTCATCCTTTTTATGGAGCTGCCAGCCCTCAGGCAGGTCTGCTGCCGAGAGGCCAAAATCTCCGTTTGCATTTAGCTGAAAACCGCCGATGGCCTCATCTGCCGAAATATACAGGACCTGGTTGGCAGTAGTGATGATAGCCGGCGATTGAATTGCTTCGAAAGATTCGCTGCGGTTTCCACAGCCCATATCACATTCGCCGTTGATGATGCAATTGATGATGATCACAATATCCACAATGTCCAGGGTCCCACTGCAATCAACATCACCGGTATTCAGCTCATAGGGTGTGGGTTCCGTGAGGTTAAGTATCATATCCACAATGGTGACTACGTCCAAAACGTTGACTCCGTTGTCCTGATTAATATCACCGGGCAGACCGTATTGGCAGCTACCGTCATCAAGCGTATAAACAGGGTCATAATTTATTGCGGCCGGGTCGGTGCAGCCGATACAAAACCCGGTTTCCAGACCGGTGCCGCCGCCCACGCAACCACACTCCGAATCGAAGGCCGTTCCGCCACATTCATCATTACAATCCCAGTAGAGACAGCTGCCATCATCATAGGTGGCATCCGGATTGTAATTGCAGGAGGCTGCATCCGTGCAGCCAAGGATATCATAATCGTAGTAACAGCTTCCGTCTTCAATCCAGGCAGCAGGATCATAATTCAGGGCAGCGGGGTCGGTGCAGCCGTAACAGTAATCGAGGTCCAGTCCGGTGGCACCCCCTACACAGCCGCATTCGTTTTCCACGGCTGTGCCAAAGCAATCACCGTTGCAATCTATATCTGCATTATTGCCAAAGCAGACACCGCAGTCATCCAGGGCGTAATTGGGTTCCAGACCGGTACTGCCTCCGACACACTCCTGACAATCATCGATATACGCCAGACCGCCGCATTCACCGAAACAGTCCTCATAAAGACAGGAGCCGTCATCGTGATTGGCAAAGGGCAGATAATTGCAGGCTGCAGGGTCCGTACATCCGGGGATTTGGCCAAAGAAGTAGGCACCCATATCGCTAATAGTACCGTCAGGGTCGTCATATTGGGGGTCAGGATTCCCCGCATCGATACAGGGCGAATCGGTGGTCAGATGAAAATCATAATTATCCGGATCCATGAACAGGGGGTCTTCAGAGATATTGCCCTCATTCCAATTTAAAGTACCGCTGCCGCTGGTGCTGATACCGGCCTCACCACCGTCAACATCCGTATAAGAAACAGTAAAACTTCCGCTGAATTCATCCTGATTAAAAACGATCTCTTCAGGTATATCATTCCAGAAAATACTGTTGATGGCCGTGGCAGATCCCTGGCTGCCAATATAAAGACTGCCCCCATAGAGTGCCGCATTACCCGTTAATGTGCAATTGATGAGCTGACAATTGTCCAGCTCAGAGTAAATGCCGCCTCCAAAGTCCGCCGTATTGCCCACAAAGAGGTTCCGTTCATTGAAGAATTCGGTAAAATAAAGTTCATAAACGGCACCACCGCGATCGGCGTCATTTTCCCGTAGAACTGAGTGGGTCATATTCATGGTACTGGAAGCAGCATAGATTGCTCCGCCTTCAACAGCACTGTTGGCCTGAAAGGTAGTATTGCTGATATTGATCTGGGAATTAAAAGCATACAGGCCGCCGCCGGATTCAGCGGTGTTGTTCACAAAAATACAATTGGCGATAGTGGGAGCACTCTGAAACGAATTCAGGCCGCCGCCCGTGGTTCCGGAACCATCCTGAATTGTGAAGCCGGTGAAATGAGCGTTTTCATTGTACTGTTCATTTTCAATGGTGATTACAGTACCATCACCGATGCCGTCGCCATCCAGGTCACCCGATAGAACCGTGTCGTCGATATAACCGGGGTTCCCGGTTTCCACAAACAGGGATTGGAAGTCGATCTGTTTCCCCTGCGTATTCAGCAGTTCCCGGTAGATACCGGGCTGAATCAGAATGATGTCTCCGCTAACGGCATTGTCAATTCCCTCCTGGATAGTACCGTAATCGCCGGGAATATCAATTGTTATTGCCAATAGTGAGTCAGCAAGGATAATGAGAAAAAAAAGTAGATTTTTCATGAGTTTGCTCCGGAATATTTACTGCGGCTGATGCCTTATTGATCTTGAAACTGTCAGTGACAGTTCGTCGATTTAATTACCGAGGATGATATTCACTACTAAAACGATATCGAGAACATCCAGCACGCCGTCTTCATTGGCGTCTCCGGCAAGGAGCTCATAATCCGTGGCCTCCGCACCGATGACAATATTTGCCAGCAGGACCACATCCAGAATATCAATATTCCCGTCTGCATTCAAGTCCCCTAATAATACGCCGGGAATGACTATCGACACAACATTGGAGGGGTCGCTTTCGATTGTATTGAGTCCTACTGCCGTAACATAGTAAAAATAAGTGCTGCCCGGGCCGACCTCAAAATCTATAAAACTGTTTTCCGAGCCCCCGACTTGGGCCAGCTGTGTGAAGGTTGTATCATCCTCACTGCGGTAAATATTAAACCCCGATAAAAGTCCGCCGTCCATGGGATCCCAGTTAAGTTGCACACCTTCGTCGGCCATTTGGGCTGTCAGATTCTGCGGTGCGTCAGGTCCCAGACCGTTAAGCGGTGATACGAGATCGTAGGTCCCGCCGCTGATAGTAAGAAAAAGAGGCGGAAAGGCTAACTTCATCAAACTGCCGGAAAATGTACCTGTCATGCCCTGGTCATCATAAGTATCCAGCGAAATTGTTCCGGTCAAAGGTATGTAGGCTTCTGAAATTAAACCGGAGAGGGCGTCGATAAAATACTGACCGATATTGGTGCTGTCAATCTCACCGTTGATTACCGGGGCGATCAGGTCGTAAATATAAGTTGAATCCAGTTCGGGAATATAAAAAAACTCAGCCGAATTATTTAAAGGGTCCTCACCGTCGGGAGGGACAACATCCCAGCTCTGGGGTTCGATGACGCCGTCGTCGTCACGCATCATCATCAGGAAGAGGTCCATGGACTGATCCACATCGGGTGTCTGGCGCAGCGCCGGCAGCAGGATATGGGCTCCGGTTGAATCCGACCAAATTCCGGCAACAGCACCACTGGTGGGGATTTGCAGACTGTCCTCATTCAGAAAGACGGCATCAAAATCACCGTTAAGCGCACCGGAGTACTGAAAGTGCAGGTCACCGGTAAACATCTGATCGATTTGTGCGGTTAAGAATTGCATTGCCATGGTTATGAAAATAAGGATCCGATATAGTTTTATCATTTGTACACGCTCCTTTGTTTTTTTTGATTAATCCCGACTTATAAAATTAATTGTATTTTATGATTACTTGGGATAATAAACTGTGTAAAAGGATATTACCTTTTCAAACCGTTATGATTGAAATACAATGGGGGAAACTTGAAGTGGCAGAAAAACCTTTGAAACGGTTCACGGGAGAGCCGTTGGGCTAAAGCCCGGCTCGGAAGTGCCCTAAAACAACGCGCTGAAGCTGGGGAAAAGGCAAAGAGAGCAGTAACCCACAGCCGAGGCTGTGGGTTACTGGGGTTCCGGACCCCCTCTGCCCCTCGGCAGGGGGAGAAGAAATCCGGCGGGCCTTTTCCCTCTCCTTTTGAGGAGAGGGTCTGCCGCAGGCAGGGGTGAGGTCAAAGAATCTACTTTTCTTACAACCCCCAAAACGCATGGATAAATCCGTGGGTTACGCTGGATGATCTTGGAGTGCACCGACAATGTCGGTGCAGGGAGATGAGCCGGGAGGCCTGTTCTCCGAGCTTCTTGTCAGAATCACTCCCGACTGCTTCGTGAGATCACATCTTCTGGGAAGGGATGACACGGATTAACAGATTTTACGAACAAATGAAATTTAAATATGAAAATATAAACCAAGCTTCAGACTCTGATTTTGTGCATCCAGCGGATTAATCAAGTTTGTAAATCCGTGATAATATTGAAAACCAACGGATAATTGTGAACTTATGGGAATTCGTATGCCTGAGATGATTCCCGCATCTTCAGAATTGCCGCTATAATCTTTACGCCAATCGTTTCCGTTAATCACCGTTGTTTCGGATTCACATTCTCCACCTGATCCGCAAATAGTTGTTTTACTTTTCACATCAACAAGATAACCAAACTCGACGCCGATTAAGAAATGAAATTGCAGCAATCGGAACGGTTTTGCAAGGTATGCCCGTAAATAATTTAAATGATAATCTATGGATAATGAGTTTCCAACGAATAATGAGTCTCCAAGATAATATACCATATCTTTCATGGCAAAACCCATTCGGGCAAACCGGAAACCGGTAACAAGTCCGTCTTTTTTAAACAGGTTGGGAAGTTCAACACCCATATCGAATCCTAATACTCGGGAATAATTACTCTGATCCTGTTGATACCAAAGATTCGAGACAAGCCCACTGCTGAACCAGGTAATATTTTCCTTCCGCAACAATGAAAGGAATTGTTGAGGGTTTTCCAGCGAGAAAGTTAATTCTTGATAAACTGTATTATCCCGTGGACCGCCATGTTCACGGGTTGATTCCCGGGCATAGTTGTAACGGATATTAATATATTTAGACAATGCCAAAAATAAAGAATCATCCTTTAATATGGAAAATAAACCTAACAATCCAGATAAATTATACCCGTATCCGGAGGTGTTTATATCCATCGAACCGTCTAAATCGATTATTCTGCCTTTTCGGATAAAAAACAAATTCAGCAACCCTATTTCTCCTCCCCGATACAGCGTGACGGATTCATCCGCTTCCTGACGGATTATATGTTTTGTTATATTGATATCGCCCAAACCATTCTGATAAGTGTGATGCCACTGACCATCTTCCTGTGAAAATTTTACAAGGATATCCCCCGCCTCCCGGGCATATGAAAAACTGAACAAATTTCCACCATTTGCAGACCTGGCTTCCAGCATCGCGGAAATCCCAAACCGGGCAAAGCGAGGAGAAGGATCGGTATATTCTAAAAGACCGCCGGGGTTAACGTATTTGATATCACCTCCTATGTTTGATTGGCTGTATCCGATGGAAGGGACAAAATTTACTATTGATCCGGAACGCTTGAGTTGAAGGGGAAAAGACAACAGACAGCCCCAATCATAAAAATCACTATGATTAATCAGGGTGTCACTTATTATTCCACCCAGCTCCTCGATCACCTTTTTATCGGTCCTTCCGAGAGAAATTCGCAGAGGAACTCGAGAAAACGTCATGCCAGCTGAATAGGTAGTAGCAGTGGATCGCATTACGGGGTTGAATTCTCCTATTGTATTTCCCCATTCGTCAGTTAATGTTTGCTCTCCTATATCATGTACAATATTATATTTACTGACGGAAAAGAAAATATCCGGCTTCCGAAACCGGATACCAATCATCTCCACATCGCTTCCCAAGGTCAAGTGATCCGATAACCCCGGAAGCCATGATGTGTGATATTTTGATTGCTGATATGACAGCCCCTTAGGCAATATCGGATTAGCGGGATTGTAATAACCGGAGTAGATATCATAGGCCGGCAGGCTTACCCCGATATTTCCCATGGCATTCATCGTTGGAGATGGACCAATTAACAGAAATATGGCGCCTGTTTCTCCCGCGGCAAGAAGCGGCTGAAGTAATATTGAACTGCTAATGACAATCGAAATGAATAAAAGACGCACTTTTGTAAACACAACTACCTCAAAAAAATATTAATAATAATGAAATCTCTGGAATAACTTATGAATTATTATATTACGACGTCAAATAATATTTTAAATCATCGCCGGAATCTGATAAATAAACGTTTATTTTATCAGACATTAACTTATTTGACTTTCATTTTTATCAAGCTGTTATTCCACGGCATCCCTGTCGTTCTTGGGGGGATTACTATTTCATTCTTCCTCAGGAATGTGTAACCCTGTGATCCGGAAGGGAAAAATGCTGATGCAGAAGTGCTGCAAAATATATACTCCTGCGAAGAGAAACATGAACAGAAAGATCAATGAAACCCGGACAGTGCCGGCGATCCCTTCCGATCGGTTGAACTTTAAATCAAGATTTCGCCGGCATGCAGCAGATCGGAGTATTGTTCGTTACGGATGGTTTCTGCATTTTTACGCGTGTGCGCCAGGGCATTGACAATGTAGCGGTTGGCAATGAATGCCTTGCGGTTATTGATCCGGGCTTCATCCAGCAGCAAATAGCCCACAAAGAGAAAACTGTACATCTCCACCAGTTCCCGGGCAGCTACATCCTGAAAAAACTGATCGTTTTTGTCCGTTATGTATTTCCGGCATTCCAGGAAAATTTCTCTGATCTCTTTCAGGTGACCGGCCAGTTTCTGCAGGATACCTTTATAATTTTGGTCTTCTTTTTTCTCGAATGAAGCTTTAAGAATATCGTTAATCACTCCTCCGATAGCCGCAACGATCTGCAGTTGTGATGTACCTTCGTAGATATTGGTGATGCGGGCATCCATCACATGGCGTTCGATGTTGAATTCTTTCATATACCCCGTACC
>JAJRUW010000070.1 GCA_024277615.1 Fidelibacterota bacterium
AACCGTGCTCATCATCGCCTATCAATTTCCGGTTCGGATCGGCAGAAAGTGTCGTTTTACCGGTACCGCTCAGGCCGAAAAACAAAGCCACATCTCCCTGATCACCTACATTGGCCGAACAGTGCATGGCCATCACATTTTAAAGGGGTTTCAGAAAATTCATCACCGTAAAAATAGATTTTTTGATCTCACCACCGTAACTGGTACCCGCCACAATCGCCAGCCGGCTGGCGAAATTAAGGATGATGCCGGTTTCACTGCGGGTACCGTCGATTCTGGGATCCAGCTTGAAAGATGGGGAGGCGATGAGTGTGAATTCAGGGACATGCCGTTTTAATTCGTCCTGGTCATTGATGCGCACGAACATATTCCGGGCAAAGAGGCTCTGCCAGGCTTTATCGGTGATGATGCGTACAGGCATGCGGTGGTCCGGGTCTGTCCCCGAATACAGGTCCTGCACAAACAACTCTTCCCCCTGCAGATAGGCCTGCAGCCTCATGAGGATACCACTGAATTTTTCCGGGCTCATGGGGCGATTGTACTCACCCCACCAGATCCTGTCTTCAGTAGAATGTTCTTTTACCACATATTTGTCGTTAGCGGCCCTTGCACTCCATTTGCCCGTATTCACCAGAAAAGGCCCGCCGTTGACGATGTTTCCTTCACCGCGGAAAACTGCTTCTTCATAGAGTGCCGGTACCGGCAGGTTCCAGAAAACCTGATCCAGATGAACCAAACCATGATTACTAAGCTTATAATCGCTGGCAAGGTCTTTAGCATGACGGATTGCGGGCGTGTCAAACTTTAAGTATTTTGTCATAGCCAATCTCTCACTAATTTTCTGTCGCCGATGAATAATTCATTGGGAGATTCGGGATCGAGAGCCCATTTAATTCTCTCAATTCCTTCCAGGATGTCTTTTACGGATCCGCAGGTTGACAGTCTCAGATACCCGTCAAGACCAAACTCAATACCCGGCACGGTTACAACCCTTACTTTTTCAAGGAGTAAGTTGGCCAGTTTTGTAGAATCCTTTTCATAGACGCTGAAATCTGCAAAGGTATAAAATGTGCCGTCAGGTGGTGATACCCGTACCCCGGTAAAAGCATTGAGTTGTTCAACCATTATATTCCGGTTATTTTCAAGTGTCAATCTGAGGCTTTCAACACCGGATTGGACACCGTTTAAAGCGCCGACCGCCGCATGCTGCATCACTGCGGAAGCTCCTGAAGTCTGATGTCCCTGGATGTTCGTCATCACACGGATCAATTTTTTATTGGCAACCGCCCAGCCGATGCGAAAACCCGTCATGGCGTACTGCTTGGATACGCCATTTACGATGATCATCTTGGAATTCTCTGATTTATCCTTCACGAATTGCCAGGGATTGATGACTTTGCGGCCGTCGAAAATGAGTCTGTGGTAGATATCGTCCATGATCAGGTAGAGGTCTTTTTTCTCGCAGAATTCAACAATCTCCGCGATGAATTCTTCCGAATACATAGCTCCCGTAGGGTTGTTCGGACTGTTGATAATCACGGCTTTGGTGTAAGACGTTACATTCTGTTCGATATCCTGAAGACGCGGGTAGAAGGTCCCATCTTCAGGGAGAACCGGCACCGGGACGGCTCCGCAGAGCTTCGTCATTTCCGGGTAACTCACCCAGTACGGAGCAGGAAAGATCACTTCATCCTGAGGATCGAGTATAGCCTGCAGGGCCACCATGATAGCTTGTTTGGCCCCGCCTGAGGCAATGACGTTCTCCGGCTCTACCCTGCGATGATAGTATTCCTCTGTATAGCGGATGATCGCCTGCTTGAGTGCCGGGATCCCATCAGCCGGTGTGTATCTGATCTCACCCGAGTTCAGCAGGGCCGCTGCCCGGGTGATGGCATCGATGGGCGCTTTAGATTTTGGTTCGCCACCCCCAAGGTGGATCAATGGTTCCCCTTTGGCCCTGAGAATCGCTGCAACTTCATTCAACTTAAGCGTTACAGACTCTCCCACAGACCTGCCGATAAGACTAATGCTCATTCTGTTACCTGTTGTTTAGGTTTTTCCGTATGTGGAAACTGATATCTGCCAATGTCAGGAGTTCCGATTCGCAATGACTTTTGCAGCGGGATTCAATCTCCCCTGCTTTCGCCCGGAATCGGGGTTTATTATTTAAGGTCTTTTTCCGTGAGTTTATATTTTGTCATATATTTCTCAATCCGGCCTGCCGTATCGATCAGATTCTGCTTCCCTGTAAAATAGGGGTGACATTCACTGCAAATCTCAACATTGAGACTGTCAACGGTCATCCGGGTTTCGAATGAGTTGCCACAGGCACAGTGTACAGTGCCCAGTTTGTATTTAGGATGGATATCTTTCTTCATTTTTCCCTTTCTAATTCAATTTTGCCAGGCCGCCGGCTAACCTGTCCATGCCCCGGATCAGGTCTGCCTCAGCCGCTGTGTATGAAAATCTGATATGTGTTCCGGAGCCAAAACTTTCTCCCGGAACCGTGGCCAGTCCTTCGCTTTCGAGGAGGTACAATGCCAAATCCCCTGCAGTATTCAACTTTTTACCCTGCGCTGTTTTACCCAGAAAGGCGCTGAAATCAGGGTAAACATAAAAAGCACCCGCCGGCGTTGGACAGTGGAGTCCTTCGACAGCGTTCACTCGTTCAACAATCAAGTCACGCCGCCCTTTAAAAATTTGCCGCCATCCGGGAATATAGCTCTGGTCCCCGGTCAGAGCTTCGATAGCTGCATACTGCCCCACTGCATTAGGGGATGATGCGCCATGGCCCTGAAGTTTCTTCATGGCAGCTATCACCTCGGCGTCCGCGGCTGTATAGCCAATGCGCCACCCCGTCATGGCATAGGTTTTTGAGCAGCTCTGTACCGTAATGACCTTTTCCGGTGAATCCGTCAGCAAGGCTGTACTTACAAAGGGGGCATCATAGACGAACTGTTCGTAGCATTCATCAGAAATTACCCGGATGTCCCTGGGTACAACCAGTTCCAAAACCTGTTGTAAGGCCTTTTTACTCCATACGCCCCCGGTAGGATTTGTGGGAGAATTAATAATAATTCCCTTCGTCCTCGGTGTAATCTTGTGCTCCAGATCTTCCATCACAGGTTCAAATTGCGAATTCGGATCCGTTTCGACAAAGACCGGTTCCGCACCTGTGACTCTCACGAGGTCCGGATAGGACACCCAGTAAGGTGTGAAAAGTATTACTTCATCTCCCTCCTGAAAAAGAACCTGGCAGAGATTGTAAAGGGCATATTTCCCACCATTTGAGATCAGTATCTCATCAGGAGTATAGTGCAGATTGTTATCTCGTTCGAGTTTGGTGCAAACCGCCTTCCGCAATTCCAACAAACCCTCTGCAGCGGTATAACGGGTTTGGTTATTGACGATGGCCCTGATCCCCGCAGTCTGAACTGCAGCCGGCGTGGGAAAATCAGGTTCTCCCACACTTAGATTAACAACATCGACACCGGCCCGGCGCAATTCTGCAGCCCTGCCGGTCATTTGCAATGTTGCTAATGGTGTTATTCTGGAAATTCGATCCGTAATCACAATTTATCCCTTAAAAAAGGCGGGCTATTTTAAAGGGATAGGCGTTTGCTAAACAATCGAATTAAGTGGCGTCTTTACCTTCGATATCTGCTTCGGGTTCACGTTCTTTCAACTGAACAAGCGTTCCGAGCCCTTTTGAGATGCTGTTCCCCAGCCCGAGGTAATCCGGAATGATCACATTGGAAGTGAAAAATCCTTTGAACGACCCGAATTTGCTGTATTCGATGGTCTTCGGTGTGAGGGAACTGGACACAAAACGGACCTCGATTTTTTCATCATTGAAACGACCCAGGTCATTTGCGACAAAATCAAGATTTCGTTCGAGCAGCAGATTCAGCATATTACGGCGTTCGTTCGAGAACATGGGCTCATATTGACTGAGTTGTTTTTCATTCAGGGCAACCCATGGAGTTATGAATTTGTATTTGTAATACTGGTCCGTCTTCACGACAAATAATTCTTCACTCTGATCGAGAATTTGTTTATCGACGACATCGTATTTTTTATCCTCGATTTGTAAATACTCAAGTTTTTCCGTCAGTGAAAGTGCTGCTGAAACACCCTCATTGACCGCAAAAAAGCATAATTGTTCTCTTAATATTTTCACCTGGATACGCGGGTACAAATACACGCCGTGCAATTCCCCGTTAATGAAAGAGACAAATCTTTCATTAGGGAAATATTTCATGATGTGACCCTTTACCACATACGGTGTCACTTTGATGGGTTCGGAAGTTTTGAATCTTACGAAAATTGAACGGACCTTTGATTGTTGTGATATTAAATTCATAATAATAGTATTTAGTTATGATTGCGTGATCAGGAACTCATTGAGTCCAGAAATTCCCGGTTACTTTTTGTTCTTGACAACTTATCGAGCAAAAATTCCATTGATTCAATATTGGTCATTCCACTTAATAATTTTCTTAAAAGCCAAACCCTCGAAAGATCTTTTCGACTCAGCAGTTTATCTTATCTGCGTGTGCCGGAGCGCATAATGTCGATTGAAGGGAAAACGCGTTTTTCGCTGAGAGTTCTGTCAAGTACAAGCTCCATATTACCCGTGCCTTTAAATTCTTCAAAGATAACCTCATCCATTCTGCTGCCCGTATCAACCAGGGCGGTGGCAATAATGGTCAGACTTCCTCCGCCTTCAACATTTCTGGCTGCGCCGAAGAATCTTTTGGGTTTGTGCAGTGCGTTTGAATCCACACCACCGGAGAGAATTTTCCCGCTGTGAGGCATGACGGCATTATAGGCCCTGGCCAGACGGGTAATGGAATCCAGCAGGATGACCACATCGTGCCCTGCCTCGACCTGTCTCCGGGCTTTCTCAAGTACCATCTCGGAAACATTAACATGCCGTTCAGCCGGCTCGTCAAAGGTAGATGCAACGACTTCAGCGTCCACATTTCGGGCCATTTCCGTAACCTCTTCGGGTCTTTCATCAATGAGCAGAATATTCAATTTGACCTCAGGGTGGTTGGCTGTTATGGCATTGGCTATTTTCTGCAGCAGGATGGTTTTACCTGTCTTTGGCTGCGATACTATCAGTCCTCTCTGACCTTTACCGATAGGTGCGATCATATCGATAATACGCGTTGAGTATTCTCTTGCCGAAACCTCCAGTTTCATACGCTCTTCGGGGAACAGCGGTGTTAGGTTATCGAAATGGATCATTCGTTTTGATTCTTCCGGGGGCATACCATTAATGCTTTCGACCTTCAGCAATGCAAAGAAACGTTCATTATCTTTTGGCGGACGCACCTGCCCGGAGACTTGAGAGCCGGTCTTTAAACTGAATTTTTTAATTTGAGAATGCGAAATATAAATGTCATCCGGTCCAGGAAGATAACTGTAATCCGGGGACCTTAAAAATCCATAACCATCCGGTAATATTTCCAGAACGCCTGCTGCATAGATATTGCCGTTATTTTCTGCTTGTACCTCAAGGATACGTTTGATAAGGTCCTGTTTGCGAAGCCCTGAATATTCGGTAGCACCGATATTCTGAGCAAATTTTTGAAGCTCTTTAACGGTTAAAGATTGAAGCTCATTAATCTCCATGTGTTCCTTTGAGTTTATTAGATTTCTGATTCCGGAAATAACGAATAGTGGTCAATATTGTTAATCTTGGGAATGGCGGTAATTCCCTCGTGAAAAATTACTACTGTTTTATAATTCCTCAAAAGATATTTTAAAGTATTTATCAATCACATCACCGATGTAATGCGTTCCGACAATTGCCAATGCATCATCAGTCCCTGTGAGAGCCAAACCGCTTGTCAACGCAATTTCGGTTTCCGGTTCTATCAGGATTTTGTTCTGGTTTGAGAATTTTTTTGCTAATATTTGTGCCGGCATTCTTGTACGAGATTTGGTTTCAGTACAAATAATCCGTTGAAATTCAGCCTCCAGAACGGGAATAATACCCCGGATTTCCTTCCGGGCTTCAAGTGCCAATATGAGGTTTTTGTTCCCTTTTATTCGGAGTTTTTGAAAAAACTCCAGGAATGCCCGCATACCATCCTGGTTATGCCCCACATCAAATAAAATGAGCGGGTGGAGCCCCAGAACCTGATTTCTGCCGGGCCACTTGCAGTCCTTCAACCCTGACCTGATCTGCTGCTCAGTAATTTTAAAATCAACCAGGGCTCTTGCTGCTTCGGTTGCCAGAGAAGCATTTTTTACCTGATGATCACCGGCAAGTCCCAACTCCCATGAACCGGTAATGGTTTCATCGATCTCCCTCAGAGGGGTCTGATTTTCCCCGGCTATCTCCCGGATGACCCGCCATGCCTCTTTAGGTTGCTTGACGGAAAGGCAGGGAACTCCCGCTTTAAAGATACCCGCTTTTTCACGTGCAATGTCGCTCAGAGTATGTCCCAGAATCTCAACATGGTCCAGCGAGATCGTCGTCATCAATGTGAGAGCCGGATGCAGGGCCGTAACACTGTCCAGCCGGCCGCCCAATCCGGTTTCCATCACGGCAATATCAACTTTATTCTTGCGGAAATACCATAATGCCATCACTGTGAGAATTTCAAAGAAGGATGCACCGATTTGTTCAATCTCCTTTTTATAGTTCTCTACAAAAAGTACGATCTCGTCATCGGAAATACTTTTACCATTGACACGGATTCGCTCATTGACCCTCACCAGGTGAGGCGAAGTGGACAGGCCCGTAGTGTAACCGGCATTTTTTAAAATGGCTGCCAGAAATGCTGCGCATGAACCTTTGCCGTTTGTACCGGCTACCTGTATGATGGGCAGCTCCCGGCCGGGTTCACCACAGGCTTTTAAAAGCGCTAAGGTTCTGTCCAGTCCCAGCTTGATGCCGAGATTTCGCCGGGAAAATAAATATTCCAGGGTTTCTCTCAAAGCGGCTGTATGTAGTTTACATTTGTAAGAGGCCGCCCCAAAAACCGGCTGCCCAATTCGTCAAACAGCTGCGGCAGATCAGTTATATAAAAGGTCTCGACGGGATCCGGATTATCAGAAAGCAAATCAGCCGCTTTCAGATAGTCCCGAACTGTCTGTGCCACGGCTTCTCCCGAGCTGATCAATGTAACTTTATCGGTAACAATCTGCTTGATAGTGGGCATCAAAACAGGGTAATGAGTGCAACCCAGGATCAGGGTGTCCATGCCATCCTTCAATACTTCAGAGAGATAGACACCTGCAACCTCTCTGGCGACGGCTGTGTTTTCCCAGCCTTCCTCTACGAGCGATACGAAAAGGGGACAGGCTTTGGCAATGGTTCCGGAATCCGGCAATTCCCGGCGTATCAGCCCCTGATAAGCACCCGACCTGATTGTAGCCCTTGTCCCGATGACACCAATTGTTCCGGAGTTGGTAAGTTCAACGGCCCTCCTGACAGCAGGCTCGACAACGCCGATAATGGGAATATCATATTTCTGTTGGAGAGCCGTGAGGGCAACCGAAGAAGCAGTGTTACAGGCAACGACAATGAGTTTAACATCCTGGCGGATGAGAAACTCCGTAATCCGGTCAGCATATTTCTGAACCGTTTCATTACTTTTTGAACCATAGGGTACGTGGGCTGTATCTCCAAAATACAGATAAGATTCGCTGGGCAGCAGGGCCACCATTGCCTGAAGTACAGTGAGTCCGCCTAAGCCGCTGTCGAATATGCCGATGGGCGCTTCAGCCCCCTTATTGATTTTCGCCAATGATGGTGCTCTCGTATTTATCCTTAAAAATGACAATAGCCGAATAAATTGCCTGGGCAATTTTATTCCGGGAACTGGCTTTCCCCAACTCGCGACAGTCCCGCTTATTGCTGAGAAAACCTACTTCGATGAGAACATTGGGCATGGAAGCTCCGACGAGGACGTGAAATCCGGCCTGTTTGACTCCACGATTTTTTGAAGATATTTTTTTGTTCAGCTGCTTTTGGATCTCCGCCGCCAGGAATTCACTTTCTTTCATGAAAGCACTCTGAGCCATCGTAGCTAAAATAATATTTTCATCGGAATATCTGGCCTGACCCTGGGGGTCGTCTTCGAGGGCGATAACGGAATTTTCAAGCTTGGCCACATCTATGGCATCCTGGGTTTTCCCGGGTCTCAAAAGATAGGTTTCAAAACCCCGGGCCCGGGATGATTTGGCCGACGTATTGGCATGGATGCTGATGAATAATTTACCACCGGCCTCATTGGCAATCCGCGTGCGCTTCCAGAGGGGAATGAAACGATCCTCTTCCCGCGTGTAAACCACTTTGGTGCCCATATTTTTCTCAATCAGGCGCCCCAGCTTTTTAGCAATGTCCAAGGCCACGGTCTTCTCCTGTAAGTTACAGACACCTATCGCGCCCGGGTCTTTGCCGCCATGCCCGGCATCAATAACAATTGTATCCAGCATCCACTTATTGCGCATATCACGAATCTTCCGGGCCGTCTCAACGATGTCCGTGCGCAACGAGATGACGATGGCTGTATCGTCAAAAGAGAGCTCGTAATCATCAATGGCGTATTGCAGCAGAAAAGAAAGCTGTGCGGATTCATCACGCTGGACACAATTCAATCTGCGGATTGGATTCTGAATTTTTGATTCAACAACATTGATCGAATCCACTTTGCCACCTAAAACCGTGAGGCTCATCCAGCCGGCCTGATTAAACGATATGGCGACGTCGTCATTGCTGAATTTCCTGGAAGTTCGGATTGTGACAATACTGCCATTGGTACGATTCCCAATGCTTACTCCGTAAATGTTAAAATCAGGGGACGGCGTGGTTACCTGCTCCCGACTGATATCCACCGTTACCTCGGTGAGGTTTTCCAGGTTTAGAATTCTGGAGAAAGAAAGCGCCGGAACATAGAAATCATTCCCGTCATAGATCACCGGAGCGGGGAGCTGATAAATCACATCCTGTACTTTCAGAAAAGAACAATCTGCAGAAAGAACTGTCTTCTTTTTCGGGAATCTAAGCACCAGCTTCTGATTGTGATCATAAAATTCGGTGCGTATATGCTGGCTGCTGGCGAATTCATTGGCTGACAGATAGTTGAAACCGTTGATTTTGTAAATCCGGTTTTGGATTGTCCCGGACTGCTGAGTGAGAAGAATACCCGCAGCAATCAGTGGGATCAGAGCAATGTTAATTATTTGTTTAATTCGCAATTATTTTATCCTGTTCGCTGTAAAAATTTAGGTACTTATCAACGATGTTCACCCATATGATTTTTCCTGTATTTTTACTAAAACGCAACTACCCGTATTATATAAAGGCTTTGTTTCGTAATAAAGCTGATATGCCGCCCCGTTTCCAGGCAGTACAAACTTGAGCCTATCTGTGAATATCTACCTGAAAGGCAATATCAGGAACATGATTATAATTCGGATTAGTTTTCCATTCGTAAGAAAATCTCATTCCGAGATCAACACCCCGGTTTAATTTTATCTTACAGGTGCCGTAGGCTTCTGCGCCGGTCTCGTAAAAAGGTACCAGCCTGAACTCACCGGGCAGGCTGTATTCATAATCGTAGAGTCTTGAATCCCAGCCATCCGTATGAAACAGATGCAGTCCGTAATGCGCTTTTAACAGCTTCCACGAAACAGCCGGGAACAGAAATGAGATCAAAGTCCCGGTTTCATTTTCTTCAATGTACGGACGATATCGAATCATACTTACTTTCAACCTAAAATTTCCTTTATTATTCCCGGTATAGGTAACAGTAGAATATTCTCTGTGAACGGGTGACCAATATTCGTGTTCAATTTCCGCCTGGACGGAATGCTGTAAATAAAATTTTTCTCTTTGCCGAAACCGCAGCTCCAGTGTGCCCTTTAGAAATTTGGCCAACCGGACATAGATCTGCCTGTCGTAACCCTTATTGCGTAAATGTTCTCCTGCCTCAACCAGCTGGTTCGAAAAGCCCAGCCAGGTACTCAAAGTGACTCTGTCCGACCTATACTTAGTCCCTGCTATCCAGCCTGTTTCATTGCTGCCATCTCCAAAATCAGCGTAGGGACTTCCGGCAAGCGGGTGATAATGGGTAGAAAAATACCGCTGATGAAGAAACCAGCTAAAAGCCGCACTCCGGTAAGTAAGATTGAGAATAAAAGCCTGACCCTGGCCTGAAAGCACTCCTTCACCCACAACCCTGAAATGAGAGAGGTTCTCTTCGGCAAATATTGAAAAACTGATATTGCTGCGTTTATCCTCAACAATTTTTGAAAGATGTTCCCCGACGACAGAAATCCCATAATGCCCTTTCTCCGAGTCCCGAGCCAGTAAATAGGAAGCCAAATAACGTTCAACAGTTCGACTGCTGCCGTTAGAGATCGCTAAACCTTCTCCAAATTCCCTCTTTTTAACTCCCAAGGGGCAGCTTCCAAATAAAATGAAATGTGTCATTGAGCTTGATTTGATCTCAATGAGAGATCCCAGCACACCGGCATTTGCGTAGGACGTCAGATCAAAACCTATCCGTTCCCTGTTTTCGGTGAAGGAGAGCGGTGTAATTACACTCCCCAGACGGCCGTAATTGCTACCGAACAGCAGTCCCAGCCCGCGCTCTATTTTCAAATTTCCCAGGAGTATCTTCTTTTTCGTTCCATCCCTTTTTAAAAACATTTTTGATAATTGAGTTCTGTCGCTACCGGGTATATGATCGACCCGCAGTCCCGCCTGCCATCCTGACCAGCTGATCAGTGAACGATAGAAAACGGATTCCTTGTTCGTTGCCGGGATGAGTCTCAGTCTGGTCTGCTCTTTCATGACAGCCAGTTCATGAATTTCCTGTTCCTCCAGCAGTGCCTGGATAACATTAACATCCTCACTGTCAACCGAATCGGTTCCATCCAATGCCACAATACAGCCGAAAATAACCAAAAGAGCCCATAATTTATTCATAAACAATCCCCATCAGCAAGATTGGCCCGAGTAAAGGATTAATTGCGACGGCACAATCCAGACGATAGACACTATACTGCAGGCTGCCTCCTAGGATGATCTCCTGCGGACTGGTTCCATAGCCCAGCCTGCCTGAGATACTTTTTACCGGTGCCACTGACCAAAACAGAAACTGTCCATAGGCGAAAGATTCCTCCTTTTCAAAAAGATATTCTATCCACTGGTTCCGGGGAAGCTTTTGGCGGATGCCAATTCTGACGATTTGGGGAATTTCAGGGGCCAGCTGCCTTTTGGGTGTCAGCCGGAGGTTATGAAATACAGCCGTTAACGCAGCTGAATCGGTAAGCTGAAAATGGCTTTCAATACCGAATCCCCAACAGCCATCAGAACCATAGTTTTTAATCCGGAGGTGATAGTAATTCAACAGGAGGCCATATTCCGAACGATTATTAAAGCGGTGGGAAAACCTGATCTTGACTGCGGATTCCCTGTAAAGAGCGTCACCTGATGAATTCAACCCCAGGCTCAAATAATTTATTTGGCTCCGATGGCGAAGGTAAACTTCATATTGATTGAAAAATGAATAATAGAGCGGTGAGATTCCCACTACCCGGCAGCTCCAGTTACCGGCAGGCGCCGCCGGCGGGAGCAATAAGTCGCTTATGTCAGCATTTTCAAAGGCGGCATTCAACGAAGAAAAGATAACGATAAGGGTAAAAAAATATTTCATGAAACTACCCGGAATCGATAGTTATTTTTCTGAATAAAATAATATTATCTCCCTGCTGCTTAGTGTTTTTCTTTGCGCTGATCCTCCACCCGGTACATTCTCTCTCCCTTGTCCACCATGCCGTACTTTTCGCGGGCAATGCGGATAATCAGATCAGGATCAAAATCCGGTGAATCTTCATCGAGTCGGTCCCGCATACCGTTAAGTGAGTCAATTTCTGATTTCAGCTGAACAATTTCCTTTTTGATTTGACGGCTTTCCTTTTTGAGCCGGTACAGCTTTAACAGACCCAGATCGCTGAAGACCAAGATGATGACCGTTACCAGGATTCCCAGAACCCAAAAGGTCCAATGGTGCTGTGTGTTTCTCCTGCTTCCGGCTTTCCTTTTCCGGCGGCCAGGCATTACCCGAGGATACTTTTATCCGGGAATTTTGCCTGTGTCCCCAGTTCTTCTTCAATCCGCAGCAGTTGGTTGTATTTGGCAATGCGTTCGGACCGTGAAGCAGACCCGGATTTCAATTGTCCCGTACCCATTGCAACGGTAAAATCTGCAATAATCGTATCTTCCGTTTCACCTGACCGATGTGATACAACAGAAGCAAAACCGGCATTTTTCGCTAAATTTATCGTATCAATGGTTTCGCTCACACTGCCAATCTGGTTCAGTTTAATTAGAATTGCGTTCATACATTTTTCATCTATCGCCCGCTGTAATCGTTTGGG
>JAJRUW010000071.1 GCA_024277615.1 Fidelibacterota bacterium
TGTTAATTTGATGATTAAAACCACCATAAAATCCCGCAGGGTCGAGATATCTGCAAACCTGATGGAGGCAAAGTCCCGTAGGGACGAAACTTTTGTAGTAACAGAAGCTACCACAAGCCGAAGCTCCACAGGAGCGGGATTTATTTGGTTACAAAGCACAGATCGAAAAACAGTGGGGTATCTATAATTTTGTGTAAATGGGAATTATTAATTTTCAAAATCCCTCTGTTTTCAAACAAAATTGAGAAATGATTCATGGCTTGTTTTTGTTCTCTGCAGAAGTGGATAACATTTCAACAAAAGTGATATAAAATGAGTTTATAATTATTCAGGTATGATAGTGCGGGAATGCAAATGAATGCAGGCCAATATTCATCAGCGATTAATGTGAATATAGGCATAACCTAAAAGGTCAATAAATTTTACACATGGCAATATAATTCCTGTTCAGTCATCTTGAAGCTCAATTTGTGTGTACTTTCAAATATTGCCTTCTATTAACAATTTGACTGTTGACAATTTGATGAGCTTTATTGGTCGACTAACTTTTTCTAGCCTTGATAATCTCGGACGGGAAGGTATTTTGACTAATCTGAACTTGCTTTTCAATCGTAAAACCAGCTTCCGACAGATACCCGGCAATGGCAACCGGACGACAGCCAGTGAGTAAACCGGGAAATTTTTGCGCTACCCAGGCCCAAAAGCGGTGATATGCTTTGGGACCGTCAGCAAAAGTAGCTGTGACAAGCGCAGCTCCCGGTTTAAGAAGGCGGTAAAATTCCGCTGCAACCCGACCGAACAAATCAACCGGCAGCAGGTCAATCATAAAATTATTGATCAGCAGATCAAAACTCTCGTCGTCGAAAGCGTTGTTGAACATATCGGATTCAATCAGCTCAAACCCGGCAGTGAAACGTTTTGCCAGTCTTTTCCTTGCCCGGTTCAGCATATCCGGCGATAGATCCAGGCCCACATTCCTGCCATCGGGATTTTTCAGAATAATCTGCTCAAGAACCAAACCTGTCCCGCAGGCGATCTCAAGGACCTGCTGGTGGTTTTTAATCTGCGCCAGATCCAGGGCATATCTTGCGGCTTTGGACTCCGTAACTTTGCTCCATAGATCGTAAAGCGGGGCTATTTTTTGATAATTTATACGGGTTTGTTCAGTATCAAAATCCCGGTGCAGGGTTGGCATGATTACCTCCTTTATTTTGGTTGCATCGACGCCTTGGAAGGTTCAATTTACAGGTTTTCTCAAATGTCAGGAAAATGATAATCCGAAAACTTACCGAAAGGAAAATATGTGTTGTATATATAATGAATCTCAATACAATATACAAGCAGCGGATTCGGCCTGCTTTTACGGTTTTCAACGATGCACTTAAATTAATGCGAATTAAAAGGGTTTGAAGTTTTGAGGTTTTTTCTCTTAAAGGAGAGTTTGGATGGCAAAGAATATTTTACTGATCTTTCTGATCACTTTTCTCGATATGGGAAACGGAACTGAAAACGTGTATCGCTATGATGAAAATGGCAGAGTCATAATACCTGCAAAATCAGAACTGGCCAAACTGCCGCCCGATGGTGGAAAAGATTTTAACCGTCTGGTTTTTGAGCAAAGCCCCTATTTGTTGCAGCATGCTGCCAATCCTGTAGATTGGTTCCCCTGGGGTGAAGAAGCTTTTACCCTGGCGAAAAAGCTGAATAAACCGATTTTTCTTTCAATCGGTTATGCCACCTGTCACTGGTGTCATGTTATGGAGCGTGAATCTTTTGAGAACGAGTCCGTTGCGGCCCTGCTGAATGATACTTTCGTGTGTATTAAGGTCGATCGCGAAGAGCATCCTGATATCGACAATGTGTATATGGAAGTAACTCAGATGATGACCGGCCGGGGTGGCTGGCCTATGACCATTCTCATGACACCCGCTAAAGAGCCTTTTTATGCAGCTACATATATTCCCCGGGAAACACGGGGAAACCGTATCGGTCTGATGGAGCTCATTCCCCGTGTCCGGGATGAGTGGCTGACAAACCGGGAAAATCTGCTGGAAAATGCTGCCGAGATAGTCGCAAGGCTACGAAAATCCAATACGACGGGGCACTCCGGGATGGAGATATCAGACGAGCTTGCTATTTCAGCCGTTAACTCAATGAAACAGCGCTACGACGCCGAAGCCGGCGGTTTTGGGAATGCTCCGAAATTTCCCAAAGCACACGATTATTCATTTTTATTACAATACTGGTTTCAGAGTCATGATGCCGGCGCTTTGAATATGGCCGAAAAATCCCTGCAGGCAATGAACCAGGGTGGATTGTACGATCAGCTTGGATTCGGTTTTCACCGTTATTCCACCGATCAAAACTGGTTGGTGCCACACTTTGAAAAAATGCTTTATGACCAGGCAATCTTGCTTCTGGCATATCTTGACGCATATCAGGCTACCGGAAAACAGCTGTACGGTCGGGTTGCCGGGGAGATATGCACTTATGTATTGCGGGATATGTTATCCCCGGTAGGCGGATTCTTTTCGGCCCGGGACGCCGACAGTGAGGGTGAGGAGGGCTTGTTTTATCTCTGGACAACGGCCGAAGTTAGGAAAATTCTGGGAGCAGAAGATGCCCGTTTCGCAGAGAAGGTCTTCAACCTTAAAATGAATGGTAATTTCCCGGGTGACGGTTTTCGGAACCAAACGAATATACTTCACAGAACCGGGACTTTTCCGGAACTGGCACAGCAGGCCCGGCTCTCTGAAGAAGAATTTCAACATCGTTATGAACGCGTCCGTGCAAAATTATTTGCCGTCCGTGAACAGCGGATACCACCGCTGACAGATGATAAAATCCTTACGGACTGGAACGGCCTGATGATCGCAGCCCTGTCCCGGGCAGGACGAGTCCTCGGAGAACCCCGCTATGAGACTGCTGCAGTTAGGGCCATGAATTTCATTCTTTCAACTTTACAGGCGTCTGACGGTGGACTGTACAGGCGATATCGCTCCGGTGAGGCCGGCATCACGGGCGTCCTGGACGACTATGCTTTTGTGATCTGGGGACTGACCGAATTGTACGAAACGACTTTCGACCTGCAGTACCTGAAGAAGGCCATCGCGCTCTCCGATTATCAGCTTTCCCATTTTTGGGATGATGAGAATTACGGCTTTTTCTTTACCAGCAATGAAGGTGAATCCCTGCTGTTGCGCACAAAAGAGGTTTATGACGGGGCCATTCCGTCAGGGAATTCGGTATCCGCCTACAATTTTATGCGTCTTAGCCGCATTACCTCAAACAGTGAATACGAGCAGATTGCCGGTCAGACCATGGAAGCTTTTGCCGAGAAGCTCAATCGCAGTCCTTCAGCGTACACAATGATGCTCCAGGCTGTCGATATTTTACAGGGTCCATCTTTTGAAGTGCTCATTGCAGCCGGTACTCAGGTTGAGGGCACACAGCCGGTTATTAAGCGTTTACAGGCGTTCTACCAGCCGAATATGGTCACTATTTTTGTGGATCAAAAGGATACTGCCATAAGGAACTTGCTGCCTTTTACGGCCAGTTACACCTCAGCTGCAGATGGCGGTCCCCTCGTGTATGTTTGCCAGAATTATACCTGTAAATTGCCGACAAATGATATGGAGACGGTTGTCCGCCAGCTTACGGGGCAGTAAAGATTTCGGTTTCTGTTTTTTCTGCCCTGGCAAAACCACGGCGCTTTCCTGCAATTTACAACGGCGAATAATGGAAAATCCACAATTACACTTCTTTTCCCGGTTGCTTCACTTGCGCAGAGTATCGTTGTACATGATACTGCTGTCTATTTCAAGGCGGTCTTGAAAACTCCCTTTTTCAAATTGCCAAAACCGTCAAAACTGGTTTTAATGGTGAAAAATATGGTGAGGATTGTACTGATGTTCAGAGAAACGAAGATGGCGATCATGATGGTGATCTGATATTTAATAGCCTCCATGGGGGATGACCCTCCCAGCATTTGACCGGACATCATGCCGGGGATGGAAACCAGGCCGATGGTCATCATGGTGGCCAGGATGGGGCGCAATGCCGAGTTCAAACTTTCAATGACATAGGGGATCAGCGCCTCTTTGAGACCGGCGCCGCAGGCCAGACGGTATAAATAGCGCTTCTCGTTTTGATGAATCCGGGAGTAGAAATTAGTAATGCTGATGATATTACCCCGCAGGGAATTGCCCAGCAGCATTCCGCCCACCACAATAAAATATTTGGCTTCAAAGATATTTGCTATACGAATAACGAAATAATTGAAATATAACACGACTGAAATGATTGATACGGTAAGTGCCAGGAGGCTGGGGAGAGCAAATATCCTGAAGTTGAGTTCACTGGAGCGTACAACGGTGAACATAGCCACTACCAGCATGACGAAAAACCAGGCGATATTCAAAAAGATGCTGTTCCACAAAAATAAATATTTCAGATACAGGCCGGCAAGAAAGAGCTGGAGCGTCATCCGGCCGGCAGCCACAACAATCGTTTTGCCGATTTTGAGTTGAAAAATACGGCTGGTGGCCAGCGGAATGGCCAGCAGCAGGAAGCACATCACCAATGCCCGGAGTGTAATTTCGGGGGCTCCGGTCACAGTTCACCCAGTTCGACAATCCGCACGCCACCTGCGGATTCCCAGCCTTTGTCATGAGATATTGCAATCACGGTTTCAGAGCAGTCAAAAAGGAAATAACGGATCACTTTCTCCTTCAGTGTTTTATCCAGTGCGGATGTGACTTCATCCAGCAGATACACCTGACGTTCCAGCAGAATGGCCAGAATTATCCCGACCCGCTGTTTTTCTCCTCCGGAAAGATCGCTGAAATCCTTGTCGAGCTGACCGGGATCGAGATCAAATTGCTCAAACAGACTTTCAAGGCGCTGCCTGGCCGGCTTGCTGGGGCGGTTTACTTCATAATCGAAGATTTGCTGGAGCAATTCCAATACTTTACCCTTACCCAGGTCCACAGATTGCCCCACAAAGGCCAGACGGCTCCGTGCAGACCAAATTGTTTCCGGGCTGATCGGAACACCGTCCAGAAGAACCCGTCCCTCGTCCGGTTGTACAAAGCCCGTCAGCAGGTTCAACAGCGTCGTCTTTCCCCGCCCGGACTTGCCCCTGATAATTATCTTTTCTCCGTCCCGGATTGTCAAATTGAAGTTCCGCAGAATTGACCGGGCGTCAAACTTCAACGAGATATTTTCATAGCGGATCATTTGTCATCCAGCAGATTTAAGCCGTTAATTTTCTGTTTCAGCTTGACAAAAGAGAACATTTGTCCCGCGACCAGGGTTGCCCAGCCATAGCCCAGTACCGCGAGTGACAGAAACCTGAGCAGCAGGGTAAAGATCTGCCCGTACAATGTCGGTTCAAAAATCAGCTCTGTGCCAAAGGGAAAGAGTGCCAGAAAACCGGCCTGTGCGGCAATGGCAAAACGAAACCCCAGCAGCCATTCCCGGCTTAGCAGCAAATAAATCCCAAAGAGCACTACGCACAGGACTACACTACTTACGGCTATAGCCAGAAAGGTCTCCAGCAGGTTTAACAGTGCTGCTCTCAGCAGCTTTAACGGATGCCCCAGAACGAGAGAGTAGGCCTGGGCAATCACGCTGAAGGCATCCCCCTGCCATAAAAATACGATCGCCGGAAGACTGGGCAGTGAAAAGCCAATTACAAATAGTGTCCCAAGGAGAAAAAGACCGCAGACCAAAGTTATGGGTGACAGCAGGAAGAACAGTATTAGCCCGACTCCGGGGATGGTTCCGGTCAGCCACAGCAGCGTGACCAGACCTGCAAAAAAAGCAGCAATTATCCCAAGGCCTGCCGCCGAAAAAAGAACGGTAAAGCAGCCTTTCCGCACATCGGCAAGAATGCTGCCCGAGGCGGGCGTTTCACCTGTACGCAGACGAACTGCAACAGCCCGTACTATCCCAACTCCTGCAGGTAACAGAATAGCCAGGTCGAGGACCCAGCCCAGGATCAGGATCAGATTGCTGTAGAAGGGGGCCTCCCGAGAGGGGAAAAGTATCGGAATGATAGTATTGTTCAGCTTTGCATTGTGGAAATTAGCCGCTCCGGCCAGTCCTGCAGCCAGTTCAGTGCAAAAAGACTGGATGAGCATGACTATCAGCAGGGACAGCGTAGCGATAAACAATATTTTGATTTCCAACACAATAGAGAGGGATTGAAGCGGATAAAATGCGGCTGCGACAGGTTGCTGGAATTGCGGCCGATCAGTCATCAGAATGGAGCTTATCGATCCAGAGGTCCTCGGATTTTAACAGCTCGGAGAGCCTTTTTTTATCGATCAGAGCAGACTCCAGGTCCGGATATTTACCCACCCTGACCCTGTACCAGGTTTGATCATCGTCCGGTTTCAGGAAGGTTTGAATATAGGCCTCGTAACCCTTACCGGTCAGCATATCCCGGTTCTCTTCGGCCGCTTTCCGGTCACTTTGTGAATAGGCCTGGATAGTATAAAAGCCCGACACAGAATCTGCCTGTCCGTGATTCATGGGGCGTCCTGCAGTTTGTTCTGCTGGTTCGGGGGCGTCCTTTGCAGGAGAAGATGCAGGGACGGCGGCAGTCTCCACGGTGCCCGGTATTTTTACATCGGCAATGAGGTCGCGTATCCGGGACGGTTTGGGTGCTTTTCCTGAGCGGGTCGTGTCGGCAGTTCCAACAGCCGAGAAAAGGTAATCTTTAGCATCACTCACAACCCCTTCATTATTCACAAAAACATGAATTTCATATTCGCCGGGAACATCGGGTGTGAACAGAGCTTTATCCCGGCTGCATAACAAAACGGAGTAACTGTTGGGAGGTTTTTTCCCGAAAGACCATTGATACTCGATATCGCCAATCATCAGAATATCGGAATCATATTCAATTTTATAAGTCGTACCGATCTGAATTGTATCCCCCCGAGTCTCTTCGGTGCAGGATTCGAATCCTGTCAGAATCAGGAGCAAGAATAATATCAGTTTAATGTTCATCACTCACCGGTAGATACGTTAATAAAAAATCCCACTTTCAGGTATCGCTCCGCTTTCCTTTTCAGAGCTTGAGAAAACGGTTTGTTTGTCAGCCGGGTCTGTTCCTGGTATAACGCCGATTTGGTCCGGGGTGCTGCCGTAAAACACGGTGACGGGCCAGAGCAATAAGAAACCCCAATTCAGGGGTTTCGAAAAATCAGGGCTCTTCTCCATAGATTGGAACAATAATGCCTGAAAATCCAGGTGATGTATTCACTTTTTTCAAACTTGCCAGGGCTGTTGCATAGTCAGAGTATTTTTCCAGACGAACCCGATACCACAACAGGTCTTTGGCTATATCAAAGTACATCTCGATATGGGCGTTGAACCCGGCCTCCTCCAGTCGTCGCACTTCGCGCAGGGCATACCTTCGCGTCTTCCAGGCGGAAATCTGAATTGTGTAGGCATCCGCTTCCGGAAGTGCCTGTACTTCAACAGGTACTTCGGTCTGTTCCGGAGCTTTCGTTGCTTCCGTCGCTTCGGGTTTTTCTTCAGCCGGGGGTTGGACTTCAGGTGGAGCAGTTGGTTTTACTTCATTTTTAGCAGTGATCCGGCTGGTATCGGCAGGGGGTTCTGAAACAGGTTCAGGTGGCGGAACCGGTTTTGTTTCGGACTCCTGCTGCAGAGCTTTTGTCTGTGACACGGTGTCGGAGTCTGCAGCTGCAGTATCCTGCTTCTCCATTTCTCCCGGAACCACATTGTAATAGTAGCCTTTCTTATCGACTTCCTTGCCGAATTGATCGACTACCGAAACCAATATATCGAATTCACCGGTGACATCCGGGTTGAAAAGAGCCTTGTCATTATCCACCAGCAAAAAGGCCCGGCTGCCTTTGGGTTTGGCCAGAAAGTACCATTCATAGGAGACATCTACGGTGATCAATTTATCCGCATTGTAAGTAATCTTGACGGTTTTGCCCAGATTGATCGTCTCGCGTTGGATCTTTTCACCGCACGAAACAACCAGAACGAAGCTCATAAATAATAAAATGGAGTGTATATTGAATTGTTTTTTCATCTGACGATGCTTATAAATTAGCGATTAATTCACTTTCTGAAAAGAAAAAGGATATTTCTAATTTAGCATTTTCGTCACTGTCTGAGCCATGTACGGCATTTTCGCCGAGACTGGTTGCAAAATCTCTGCGTATGGTCCCCTTGTCGGCATCTGCCGGATTGGTTGCGCCGATGGTTTTGCGCCATTCCGCAACTGCATTTTCTTTTTCAAGGACCAACACCATAGATTTGCCCGAGGACATGAAATCGGTGAGTTCGGTAAAAAAGGGGCGTTCCCGGTGTACGGTGTAGAATCCCTCAGCCTGGGCTTTGGTCATGCGGATAATTTTGGCAGCCAATATTGTAAAGTTTGCTTTCAGGATACGGTCATAAATCTGACCGGTGAAGTTATTCCGGACGGCATCCGGCTTGATAATGGCAAATGTTCGCTTGTTCATTTTTCCTTTTTAAGTGAAATGACCACTTTCCCGGAGAAGCAAAAGCAGTCGGTTTGTTAAGTCCTGTTATCTGGCGGCAAGCGCCTTTTCCATGGTTTCGCCGATTACAGCCGGTGTTTCGCAAACTGCGATGCCAACGGCCTTCAGAGCGGCCATTTTATCAGCAGCCGTACCTTTACCACCGGAAATAATAGCCCCGGCATGTCCCATTCTCCTGCCGGGAGGCGCCGTCTGACCGGCGATGAAGGCAACTACTGGTTTGGTGAATTTGTTTTCTACAATCCAGTTGGCGGCTTCTTCTTCCGCACTTCCGCCGATCTCACCGATGAGAACAACCCCTTCGGTTTGTTCATCATCTTTGTAAAGCTTCAATAAGTCGATAAAATTAGACCCGATGATGGGATCTCCTCCTACACCGATACATGTGGATTGCCCGATGCCCCGCTCGGTCAATTGGTGCACTGCCTCGTAGGTCAGGGTTCCGGACCGGGAGATCACTCCGACATGACCGGGTTGGTGGATAAAGCCGGGCATGATCCCGATTTTACCAACACCAGGTGTGATGACTCCGGGACAATTGGGTCCCACCATCCGGGATTCCGAGTTATTCAGGGCAAGTTTAACGGGCACCATATCCGCCGTGGGAATCCCTTCACTGATGCAAACGATCAGCTGCATCTTTGCTGCGATGGCCTCCAGAACGGCATCTGCTGCAAAGGCCGGAGGTACGAAAATGACGGATGAATTGCCGCCGGTGGCATCTGTGGCTGCCTGAACAGTGTTAAAGATGGGCAGCCCGTTTTGATCTGTCTGACCGCCTTTTCCCGGTGTGACACCGGCAACGACTTTGGTCCCGTAGTCCAGCATCTGCCGGGTGTGAAAGGCGCCCTCCTTACCGGTTATACCCTGTACGATCAGCCGCGTATCCTCATTCAGTAATATACTCATTTACTCCCTCCTTTGCTGGCAAGAACGACTTTTTCAGCAGCGTCTTCGAGATTTTTTGCAACGATGAATTCAAGTGGTGAGCCTTGCAGCATTTCTCCGGCCTGCACGGCATTTGTACCTTCCAGCCGTACTACCACGGGCACGCTGACCTTAAGCTGTCCCATGGCATCAATTACTCCCTGGGCCACACGATCACAGCGGACAATACCACCGAAAATATTGATCAGAATTGCTTTTACGTTTTTATCCGAGAGTATGATATTAAATCCGTGAGCGACGGTTTCCGCATTGGCCACTCCGCCCACGTCCAGAAAGTTAGCCGGTTCGCCGCCGCAGTGTTTAATTATATCCATGGTGGCCATGGCCAGTCCGGCACCATTGACCATACAGCCCACATCGCCTTCCAGCTTGATATAGTTCAGATGGTAACGGCTGGCCTCAATCTCTGATTTTTCTTCTTCAGAGAGATCCCTCAATTCCAGAATTTCCGGATGACGAAACAGGGCATTATCGTCAAAATTAATTTTCGAATCCAGGGCTATTACTTCATCGTTCCGGGTCACCACCAGCGGATTGATCTCGATCAGGCTGCAATCGTATTGCTTAAAGACCTGCCATAAAGCCATGAATGTTTTAATGGCATACTTGACCTGTACTCCTGTAAGTCCCAGTGCAAAGGCCAATTTGCGGGCTTGAAAGACTTTTAGGTCCTGGCCCGGTGTAATCCATTCTTTGATGATTTTTTCGGGTGATTCGGCGGCTACTTTTTCGATTTCCATACCGCCTTCTGTGGAAACCATAAAGGCATATCGGCTGGTACTGCGGTCCAGCACGATGCCCGCATATAGTTCCCGGGCAATATCGGATGCTTCTTCAACAAGCAGGCGTTGAACGAGTTTACCTTCAGGCCCGGTCTGGTGCGTCACCAAAGTCATACCGAGCAACGCTTCGGCAGCTTCCCGAACGGCATCGGGTGCAACGATTTTCACGCCGCCGCCTTTTCCCCGGCCGCCGGCGTGTATCTGGGCCTTAACCACCAGTTTATTCCCTTGGAGTTTTTCTGCGCCCTCGACACATTCCTGTACCGAAAAAGCCGGGAATCCCCTGGGGACGGGAACGCCTGCAGCCCTGAAAAGCGCTTTGCCTTGATATTCGTGAATTTTCATTTAGCTACCTTCGTATTTAATTGTCAGTCTTTGGTCAGAACGGAACCCGCTTCTCCGGCAAGGGCTTTTTCCACTCTGGCAATGGAGGTGATCACGACCCGCTCTCCATGGTGTCGCAAAAAATACAGGGCCGCCCTTATTTTAGGGGACATTGTGCCGGACTGGAAATGTCCTTCATCCAGATAAGCCTTGACCTGTGAGGCAGTGGCAGTGCGGATGGGTCTGGCTTCAGGTTTGCCGTAATTCGTATAGATGTTGTCCACATCGGTGATGATGAACAGCTCCCTGGCGCGGATGATGCGTCCCAGCAGAGCGGCCGTTTTGTCTTTGTCGATGACCCCGTCCAGACCCTCGAGCCTTCCATCGGGCTCATTATAGGCGGGAATCCCGCCTCCGCCTCCGGCGATCATGATGGTACCGAAATCATACAGATGCTTGATGGATTTACCGTTGAAAATGTAAAGTGGTTCAGGGGAGGGTACTACCCTGCGCCACTCACCGGGATCCTGTTCCTTCATATGCCAGCCCTGCTCCAGGCTAAGCTTGCGGGCCTGCTCAGCAGTATAGCGGCGGCCGACAAACTTTGTGGGATTCTGAATTGCCGGATCATTGCGGTCAACTTTCATCTGGGAGATGAATGTGACGACTTCGCGTTCCGAAGCTTCTGCGTACAGAGCATTCTGCAAAGATTGTTGAATCATGTAACCGATGGCACCCTGCGTATTGGCTACCAGCACACCCAGGGGTAAAGGTGGGATCTGGCCGGCTGCAAGCTCATTGCGCAACAATTCATCACCTACCTGAGGTCCGTTCCCGTGTGTAATACAGATTTTGTAATTTTTACGTACAAAATGCATTACGGCTTTAAGGCTGTGGCGGGTATGTTCAAACTGCTGCTGAATGGTTCCCGCTTCGCCTTTTGGGGAGATTGCATTTCCTCCAAGGGCAATAATAACTGAATTATTATACTCTTGTTTCATGTATTCCTTTAAATAAAAGGAGCAGCCCTAAGGACTGCTCCTCTGCAATTCCCCGTTTATTTTAAGTATTCGGCCAGTACATCATGCAGATCCGGATGTCCAATCTCCTGCAAATCATAGGTGACCCGTACGGTGGGATGTTGGATCTTTGTAATCCTGCGCAGATCGATTGGCGTACCGATCACCACAACGTCACATTCGGTTTTGTTAATCGTGGTTTCCAGGTCCTTCATTTGTTGTTCACCATAACCCATAGCCGGGAGTAAGGTACCGATATTTTCATACTTTTGAAAGGTCTCGGTTATTTTACCTACAGTATAGGGCCTCGGATCGACCAGTTGGGCAGCCCCGAATTTTTCGGCTGCGACCACACCTGCACCATATTGCATCTCGCCGTGTGTAAGGGTTGGGCCGTCTTCCACAACAAGGGCCTTTTTACCGGTGATCAGTGATGCATCCTCAACTGAAATGGGAGATGCACCGTCGATAATGATGGCCTTCGGGTTGATACGTCGTACATTTTCCCGGACTTCTTCTACATCCATGGCATCGGCAGTTTCGATTTTGTTGATGATGACCACATCGGCCAGACGCAGATTTGTCTCACCAGGATAATAAGTTGTTTCATGACCCGGTCTGTGAGGGTCCACGATAGTAATGAGCAGGTCCGTCTGATAAAAGGACATGTCATTGTTCCCGCCGTCCCATAAAATGATATCGGCTTCTTTTTCGGCTTCGCGGAGGATTGCCTCATAGTCCACGCCGGCGTAAATTATCGTTCCGCTGGTGATATGAGGTTCATATTCTTCCATTTCCTCAATCGTGCAATCATGTTTTTTGAGATCGGCAATCTCCGCGAACCGCTGCACAGCCTGTTTGGCCAGATCGCCGTAGGGCATCGGGGGTCGGATAGCGGCTACTTTTTTCCCTGCATCTTTGAAGATTTGAGCCACTTTGCGGGTTACCTGGCTTTTACCACAGCCCGTTCTCACGGCACAGATGCCGATGAGGGGTTTGGTGGATTTTACGGCTGTGCGTTTGGTGCCCATCATGATGAAATCCGCTCCGGCTGCATTTACCAGGGCTGCTTTATGCATGACAGTCTCATGAGGGATGTCGGAATAGGAAAAAACGACTTCATCCACAGCATATTTGGCGATGAGGTCACTGAGTTCGCTCTCATCATAAATCGGTATTCCTGCAGGGTACAGTTTACCGGCCAGGGTTGCCGGATATTTCCGGCCGTCAATATCCGGAATCTGCGTAGCAGTAAAGGCCACTACCTCGTATAACTCATTATCCCGGTAGTAAGTGTTGAAATTATGGAAATCTCTACCGGCTGCTCCCATGATCAAGGTCTTTATCTTTTTCATCAGTTCTCTGTTACTTTCTTTTTATTTCGATTATTCTTCTTCCATGAATGGATAACGATAATTTTTGGGCGGATCAAAGGTTTCTTTGATCGTCCGTTGACTGACCCAGCGAAGAAGATTTAGCGGGGATCCAGCTTTATCGTTTGTTCCGGAGGCACGCGACCCGCCAAATGGCTGCTGGCCCACGACGGCTCCGGTAGGTTTGTCATTGATGTAATAATTCCCGGCGGCATTCACCAGGCTGCGGTTGGCCTGTTCAATCGCTGTCCGGTCCCTGGCGAATACGGCACCGGTCAGAGCATAAGGAGAAGTAGCATCAACCAGCTTAAGCACATCCTCCCAGGTTTCTTCATAAACATAGAGGGTCACAACCGGACCGAAAATTTCCTCTTCCATGGTTTTGAAATGCGGGTCTGTGGTCACAATGGTGGTGGGCTCAATGAAGTACCCGCTGCTGTCATCATATCCGCCGCCGGTGATGATCTCGGCATCGTTTGAGGATTTTGCATAATCAATATAGGAAGTGATGGTTTTAAAGGCAGACTCGTCAATGACCGCATTTACGAAATTCCTGAAATCCTCCACGGATCCCATCTTGAGAGTTGCAACCTCCCGGCAATATTTTTCTTTAAAGTCAGGCCACAGGGTTTTAGGTAAATAAATCCGGGAAGCGGCCGAACATTTCTGCCCCTGATATTCAAAAGCTCCCCGGATGACGGCAGTCACCAGGGCATCATCATCAGCAGACTCATGGGCCACAATGAAATCCTTTCCGCCAGTTTCACCAACTATGCGGGGGTAAGTTTTATAACCGGCAATATTTTTACCTACCGTCTGCCACATCCCCTGAAAAGTATTCGTTGATCCGGTGAAATGAATCCCGGCCAGGTTCTCATTTTTCAGCACAGGGTCTCCCACTTCGCCGCCGGAGCCCGGAATAAAATTGATGACGCCGTCGGGCAGTCCCGCTTCCTGAAACAACTGCATCAAAAAGTAGGCAGAGTATACTGCTGAAGAAGCGGGTTTCCAGAGTACGACATTGCCCATGAGAGCAGGTGAAGAAGGCAGGTTGCCGGCAATGGAGGTAAAATTAAAAGGTGTCACGGCAAAGACAAAGCCTTCCAAAGGACGATACTGCACCATATTCCACATTCCGTCAGGGGAGTAAGGTGGTTGTTCCGTATAGATATCCTCCATGTAATTCACATTGAAGTTGAAGAAATCAATGAGTTCACAGGCTGCATCGATCTCAGCCTGAAAGGCATTTTTACTTTGGGACAGCATGGTGGCGGCATTGAGCAGATCGCGATAGGGTCCTGCAAGAAGGACGGCCATTTTTTTAAAAATAGCAGCTCTTTCCGTCCAGGGCATTCCGGCCCAGGCCCTGGCGGCCTTCAGGGCTGCACCCACGGCCATTTTGACTTCTTCGGCACCGGCTTTGTGATAGGTTGCCAGCACATGCTGATGCTCATGTGGTATGCGGCAGGTGCCGGTGCGGCCGGTTCTGATTTCCTGCCCTCCGATGATTAAAGGAATATCGAATGTTGCTGATTTCAATTCCGCAAGTTTGGCTTTCAGCGAGATCCGCTCAGGTGACCCGGGAGCGTAACTCCTGATAGGCTCATTGGCAGCCGGTGGAGATGTGATGATCGTGTTGTTCATTTCATTCCCTAAAATTTGTTCAAATGTTAAAAAAAGTCGGTTAAAAACAGGCCCTAAAATTATCCAATCCGCTGACTGTTGAACAAGATAAAAGGCAAATTCGAATGATAATATTCTGGCGACGGAACCGCAACGGACAAAGCCTCGTTATCCCTGTACTTTCATCCGCTGCGGAAGCTGCCGGGATGAGCCGACCGGTTAACCAAAATACTTCAGGTAAGTCAAAGGGTCGCAATGAAATTGAAAGGAATAAAAATGAAACAAAAATCAACACTTCATCTTTCTGTAGTACTTGCGGGACTCCTACTTGTACTTTTTGCCACGCCGGTTTATGCCTCTCACGGAAGAAATCATAATCACCACGCCAGGGAACATCGTCACCATCATGGACAGCAGCATGAGCAGGAATATTTCTTCGGCTTTTCGGGGCCTTCCGGGCCGAGCTGCTGCAACTCAATGCCCGGCAGAAATCATTCTTGCGGCGGGAAAAACAGGGTATGGATTGACGGCTATTGGGATTGGTATCGAGGAGGCTTCATCTGGGTCGAAGGTTTCTGGACCCGCCGGCCTGCCCGGGGCCACTGGAAGCATAAAAAACATTGTCGGGTCTGGGTACCTGCCCATTGGTCAAAGCACTGATCGAAAATACTCCAAAAGCAAGTGAAGATCGAAAAAACCCCCGGTGATTCTGCCGGGGGTTTTTTCGATCTTCACTTGGATTTCATAACCATTATAATTTCTGGAAGAAATCGTTGCCCTTGTCATCGGTTAAGATGAAAGCGGGGAAATCTTCCACCTCGATCTCCCAGACGGCCTCCATGCCGAATTCTTCAAAATCGCGGACTTTTACACTTTTAATGTTTTCCTGTGCCAGCAGGGCCGCAGGGCCGCCGATGGAGCCCAGATAGAATCCGCCGTTTGCCTTGCAGGCGTCGATGACCTGCTGTGAGCGGTTCCCTTTGGCGATCATGATCAGAGAGCCGCCATTCTTCTGGAATAGATCCACATAGGGGTCCATTCTCGAAGCCGTGGTGGGGCCGAAAGAGCCGGAGGGCATCCCCTCGGGAGTCTTGGCCGGTCCTGCATAATAAACCGGATGTTCCTTGAAATAATCCGGCAGGCTCTCACCTGCATCGAGCATATCTTTCAGGCGGGCGTGAGCCATATCTCTGGCCACGATGAGTTTGCCCGTGAGAAGCAGGGGCGTCTTTACTTCGTATTTGGAAAGCTCTGCCAGGATTTCGGGCATCTTCCGATTCAGATTGATGCGGAGGGGATTGGCTCCCATTCCGCTTTCGTCAGTCTCCAGGAATCGGGCAGGGTCCAGTTCCAGGGATTCCAGCCAGAGGCCGTCGGCATTTATTTTGGCCAGAATATTACGGTCGGCAGAGCAAGACACTCCCATGCCGATGGGGCAGGAAGCTCCATGCCTGGGCAGGCGCACGACCCGCACCGTGTGGCAAAAATATTTTCCTCCAAATTGAGCCCCAATGCCGATCTCACGGGAGGCCTGCAGCAATTCTGCCTCCAGTTCCGGATCCCGGAATGCCTGACCGGAGAGATTGCCCGCGGTTGGCAGATGGTCATAATATCCTGTAGAGGCCAGCTTAACCACTTTCATGACGGCTTCGGCAGAGGTTCCCCCGATGACAAAGGCCAGATGATAAGGCGGACAGCAGGAAGTCCCCAGAGATTTCATTTTTTCGATGAGAAATTTTTTCAAACTCTGTGGGTTCAGCACGGATTTGGTCATCTGATACAACATCGATTTATTGGCGGACCCTCCGCCTTTGGCCACAAAGAGAAATTTGTACTCATTGCCCCTGGCGGCATGGATATCAATCTGCGCCGGCATGTTGTTCCCCGAGTTTTTCTCCTCGTACATGCTCAACGGCATCACCTGCGAAAAACGGAGATTGTCTTCCTGATAGGTCTTGTAGATGCCCTTCGACAGGGCCTCGGCATCATTGCCGTCGGTGAGGACAAGGTGGCCTTTTTTCGCAAAAACGATGGCCGTCCCTGTATCCTGACAGATGGGGAGTTTCCGTTTTGTGGAGACAACGGAATTGCGCAGCATGATGCGGGCTACCATGCGGTCGTTGTCACTGGCTTCCGGGTCCTTCAGGATTTTTGCCACATATTCCTGGTGCGCAGGCCGCAGTAAAAAATTTACATCGTGCAGAGCCTGTTTCGCCAGAACGGTGAGTGCTTCGGGATGGACCTGCAGAAAGTCATCACCATTGATGTTGAGGGTGGAAACATATTCATTTGACAGCAAATTATAGACGGCATCGTCTTTCAAGACGGGAAAAGGTTCTTGATAAGTGTACGGCATTTCATTCTCCATTTTAAGTCGGTAAATAAGATCGATAGATTCTAAATTACTTAATTTCCATCTGATCAGACGGGGAAAATTACAGAGTGCCGGGAGAAATTCCTGCAGAATTTCAGCATAAAATCCGCTGTTGTAAGAGGGATGACATTTTCCGGGAACCTGTCCGTTTACAAATTCATCGGCTCCACCGGACCTCAGTATCACGGAAAAGGAATCCCATGGCTGACAGAATTCAGTTTCTGCAACCGGTCTCAACTGCCTAAATTCCCTTCACAGATGAGCGAAATATTAAATCAATAGAGAAATTTTGGATGTGTCCCGCCGCGAAAATGATCAGCCCTGAGAAGGCCGTGGAGGTGGTGCTCCGCCGCAGCCGGCGGGCAAAATACCTGAGGATCACCGTCCGGCAGGATTGCTCAGTGCAGGTTACCGTGCCCCTGTCTGCAACCTTCCCGGAGGCCAGGCAATTTTACCTCTCCCGGCAGGACTGGGTACGGCGGCAGCTGCAGCGGATGAAGTCTCTCCGGGATAGCAGGCCCCGCACAAAATTACTGCCTGAAATCTTAGACAGAGCAGAAGCCCGGCAGCGGCTCACCCGGCGTCTTGAAGAGCTCTCAGGCAAATATGAGCTGCCGTTTAACCGGGTCAGTTTTAAAAACCAAAAAACCCTCTGGGGCAGCTGTTCCGGTAAAAATAATATCAGCCTGAATTATAAACTCCATGCCCTGCCACCCCGTTTACAGGATTATGTACTTACCCATGAGCTGGTGCATACCGTCGTTAAAAACCATAGTTCTAAATTCTGGTCCGTGCTCGATAATCTGCTGCCGGGAGCCAAAACCCTGCGTCGGGAACTGAAAACCTATCGCCTGCGCTGATGATCATCCTTTGCCTGTGACCAATTCAACTCACCAGCAGACCGATTCCCTAACCCTGCCGGAACTGGGCTGGACGGCTGATTTTGCCGCGGCCTATGCGTCCTATCAAAATGAATTCGAGGTTGGCCGTGTGGCGGTAGTGCATCGGAATCTTTGCCGCATCTTCACCCAGCACGGCGAGCTGGAGGCGGCCATCTCACGAAAACTGCAGACAGATCTCACCGACGAAACGGGCAAAACCCGCTTTCACCTGTCAGAAATATCAGCATTCCCGGTGGTGGGGGACTGGGCCCTCATCCGCTATTCAAAAAAAGACGGCAGGGCTCTGGTTTATGGCATCCTGCCCCGCCGGACAAAGATATCCCGCAACGATCCCGGCCGGAAAACCAACGAGCAGGTCATCGCCGCCAATATCGACACTGTCTTTCTGATCATGGCCCTGAATCTGGATTTCAATCTCCGCAGGATCGAGCGCTATCTCGCCATACTTTCCAAAACTGCCGTAGAACCCGTGATCCTCCTCAATAAGACAGACCTGGTAAAAAACCCTGTGGCGCAGGCGAAAAAAGTGCAGGGTGTTGCTGCCGGTGCAGCGGTTATCCTGACTTCAGCACTAAAAAATACAGGACTGACTCAACTGAAACCCTATCTAAAAATGGGCAGAACCTGCATTTTTCTGGGCTCGTCCGGCGTAGGGAAAACGACTTTGATCAACAGCCTCATCGGTGAAGAGAAGTATGCGGTGCAGGAGATCTCCGAGCATCGCTACCGCGGTAAGCATACCACTTCTGCCCGGGAGATGATCGTCTTCCAAAACGGCGGCATCATTATCGATACACCGGGACTGCGGCGCATTGATCTTTGGCATGACCAGGCTGGTTTTGAGGATGTCTTTGCCGACATCATCGAGTTGGCCGCCTCCTGTAATTTCCGGAGCTGCACTCACACCTCCGAACCGGGCTGTGCCGTTCAGGCCGCCGTTGAAAGCGGCAGGCTCAGTTCCAAACGCATTGCCAATTACCGGAAATTGCAGACCGAATTATCCAAAGCAGGCCGCAAATTGAAATACCGGAAGTACCGCCGCGCCCGGATCAGTCAAAAGAAACAGGATCGCAAAGAA
>JAJRUW010000003.1 GCA_024277615.1 Fidelibacterota bacterium
ATCTGCACATACCATCGTAATCGATTGTGCCGGAGTTGTTGACGGTTCCGCTTTTATAGATGACTGCGGCGAATGCGTGGGCGGCAACACTGACCTGACTGAAAACTGGGCCATGGACTGTGCCGGTGAATGTTTCGGCAATGCCCTTGTGGATGACTGCGGAGTCTGCTCAGGCGGCACCACCGGACATGCGGCAAACTCCGATCAGGACTGTAACGGTGATTGCTTCGGCGAGGCCTTTAGCGACGATTGCGGCCAGTGCGTGGGCGGATTGACGGGGCAGACTGAAAACTGGGCTCAGGACTGCGCCGGTGAATGCTTTGGAAACGCCTATGAGGACGAGTGTGGTGTCTGTGATGCAGATCCTGAAAACGATAACGCCTGCCTGGGCTGTACTGATCCGGAGGCGGAGAATTTCGACCCCGGAGCCACTATAGATGACGGCAGCTGTTCCTATCAGGTTACCACATCCTACCCGTTGCACTATGGGAATAATCTGGTTGGATTTGCCGGGATTCCGGATGACCCCACACCAGAAGCTGTTTTGGCCCCGATTGGTGAGAATGTCATTGCGATTTTCGGAGAGGGGACATCGGCGGTCCCGCATCCTTTCAATCCCGGTGAATGGCTGGGAAATCTCACCGAATTTGATGCCCTTGCCGGGTATTGGTTCCGCATGGCCAGCGATGATACCCTGGAAGTTACGGCCCTGCCCACACCGACAGGTCAGATTCACCATCTGCATCTCGGTAACAACTTGATCTCATTCACCGGTATAGACGGCACTCCCATAGGGGATGCCCTGCCCGATGAGGTGGAACCCTTGATCAGTGTCATCATCGGTGAAGGTGTCTCTGCGGTACATCATCCCATCAATCCTGAAATCTGGGTGGGCAATCTCGTGACTTTTGACCGCACCATGGGCTACTGGTTCCGGCTGGATGCCGATGCTGATCTAGTTTATATCACAGACGGCCTGTCGAGAGTCCGTCAGGATAATACAAGTGAAGTTGAGAAAGCACCTTACGGATTTGAATTTGAACAATCCACAAAACAGGCATTTTACTATTTCAGTGATGTCCTCATCAATCATGAACCCATTACTGAAGATCAGTGGATCATCGCCTACAATGGTAATTCGGTCATCGGTGCGGGCCGCTGGTCCGGTGAGTACACCGTAGTGCCAGTAATGGGATCTGACGGCAGCCCGAATACCGAAGGTTACTGCAACAATGGTGACGTCCCCTCCTTCAAAGTTTTCGACGAAGGCAGCGGCGCCTTGACGGTAATCTTTCCGCAAGCTACACCGGCTTTTGTCAATAATGCCGTCTATATGCTTGATACAGCCGCTACCGGTTTAACAACTCCGATGGGTTTCTCCGTTATACCGGCTTTCCCCAACCCTTTCAATCCGGTGACGACACTGGCTTACCAGTTGCCTGTGACGGGAAATGTCCGGATCGGGATCTACGATATGACAGGTCAGGAAGTGGACTTGCTGACGGACGAGATTCAAGCAGAAGGATATCATCGGATTACCTGGGACGGCAACCGCTATGCCAGCGGAATCTATTTCGCAAAGATCAGCACAGCGGGATCGACAATTACACAAAAACTTCTGTTGGTTAAATAGTCCGCCGCCCACACCGATAATTCAACTAGAGGGCGATGGTTAACATCGCCCTCTGCAGTTTCCGGCAGAGGGCGGCTCCTGTGAACCGGCAGGAGAATACTCTTCAATATTTAACACATCTTTTCACATATTGATTTACTATTTTACCGAATAATTCTTTTAAGTTTGGTCTAATTATTGGAGCTTAAATCATGCGTTTTACTTTAACTGTTTTGTCTTTTGCACTCATCTTTAGCCTGTCGGCAGCCCAGGAAATACCCACTTGCTCTCGTATGAAAGCAGCCCGGGATTTTCTGCAGCACCCTCGCCGGCTTAGTCGAAATCAGGCTGATTTTGATGTGAAATACTACGACCTTTCACTGCAAATATTCCCGGACTCCGAAACCGTGGATGGCTCTACCGGTGTGTTGGTCGAGTCACTTATCGACGGTCTGGCAGATATCACGCTGGATCTGGCTTATGGAATGACGGTTGACTCCGTGACGGATGTGGACGGGAACGACTTGTCCTACAGTCACAATTATGCCGATCAGCTGATAATTACGCTGCCCGGCACCATCGACACCGGCGATACTTTCGAAGCTGTAATCCATTATAACGGAGCACCCGCAGCCACCGGCTTCGGCTCTTTCGGATTTGATTCCTACTATGGACAGGATATGATCTGGAGTCTTAGTGAACCCTATGGCGCCAGAGACTGGTGGCCCTGTAAAGATACTCCCGATGACAAGGCGGATTCCGTGGATATTTCCATCAAGGTCCCGAACAATCTCATCGTCGCTTCAAACGGCTTGCTGGTTGACACCGTAACCGAAGGGGACTGGACCACCTATAACTGGGAAGAACGTTATCCCATTGCCACCTATCTCGTTTCCGTCGCTATATACCCCTACACCGTTTATTATGACTGGTTTACGTATAGTGAGAATGACTCTATGCGCCTGGATTACTACGTCTATCCCAATCATTTCAATCTGGTTCAAAACAATTACGGTCAAACGAAAAATATGATTGCCGGTTTTTCCGATCGTTTTGGCCTCTTCCCTTTTATCGATGAGAAATACGGTCATGCCGAATTCGTCTGGGGCGGCGGAATGGAGCATCAGACCATAACCAGCCTGGGCGGCTATTCACAATTTCTCATCTCTCATGAACTGGCACATTCGTGGTGGGGGGACATGGTCACCTGTGCAAATTTCCATCACATCTGGTTAAACGAAGGCTTTGCCACTTACGGACAGGCTATGTGGGAGGAGATCAAAGACGGAGACATCCAGTCACTTCACAACGAAATGTGGGGCAAACGTTACCTTGGCCCCGGCACTATTTATGTCAGTGACACAACCGATGTCGGCACTATTTTCGACGGGAATTTATCCTATAACAAAGCATCGTGGGTACTGCACATGCTCCGCCACATGGTTGGGGATTCCCTCTTTTTTACAGGCCTCCGGGAATACCGCTCAAGCTTCGCTTTTTCAACGGTAGTCACAGATGACTTCAGAGATACGATGGAGGATGTCACCGGGCGGGACCTGCACCATTATTTTGAACGCTGGATCTACGGTGAATATTACCCGATATATCAGTCCGCTCCTTCCTATTACAGCTCCACAAATGGCTCTCATCTTGTCCGGGTCGTGATCTCCCAGGGTCAGCAGAGCCCGCCCTTTTGGATGCCCATCGATATCCGCGTGGTTGCAACAGATGGTACGGAATCTGATTTCGTCGCCGAAAATACAGAAGAGGGACAGGAATTTTACTTTGTTGTCGAGGGTACCCCCGATTATCTGCTCGTTGACCCTGACAACTGGATTCTGAAAGAAGCCCTGAATGGTTCAATGCAATTTAACGGCGAGATTATCGCCGGTGATTTGAACCAGGATGGCGTACTGGATATTCTGGACATCGTATCAACTGTTGATACAATCCTGAATCCCGGGATGGCGGCGCCTCTTGAAAATTGGATTGGCGATGTCAATAGTGATGGAATTCTCGACATTTTGGATTTGGTGATGATGGTTTCCTGGATCGTAGGTTAAAAACGGCGGCAGGCTTCGTTGCCCCACTGCTGACGGGAATTCGGGAAGCTTTTCGGTCAGGGTGTCGGTATAAATTTCAGAAAGAGTTTCCGGTGTCGGGGTCCGTCAAATTCACCGAAAAAGATACCCTGCCAGGTTCCGATGAGGAGCCTGCCGTTTTCCACTATCAGCGTTGCGGATGCCCCAAAGACAGAGGATTTGATGTGCGCCGCTGAATTACCCTCCATGTGATGATAACCATCTTCAAAGGGAATCAGTTTGTTGGTTTCGTAAATAATGTCACGCACAACATCCGGATCAGCATTTTCATTTATGGTAATCCCGGCAGTCGTGTGAGGAACATACAGCGTCAGGATGCCATCCTGCCATCCCTGTTCGGTGACCACTGACTGAACTTCACTGGTGACAGGAACAAAAGCAACTCTTTTGGGTGTCCTGATCTCGAGAATCTGCATCAAAGTTTCTTGAAGTGTGCCGTGAAATGGCGCAGATACTTCGTCTGACGGGTTATTTTAAGTCCTTTGATCTCAGCCCGGCGCCGATACACATTGATAATCGCCTCGATGACATAATCGATATGACTTTGTGTGTAAGTTCTTCTGGGAATTGCCAGGCGGACCAGGTCTAGCTCGGGGAGTGAAATATCTTTTCCGCTTTGAGGGTCGTGTACGCCAAACATGACAGCGCCGACTTCTACCGACCTGATACCGGCTTCCACATACAATTCACAGGCCAGAGACCAGCCCGGATATTGATGGGGCGGGACTTGAGGCAGGAAAGACCTCGCATCAATATAGATGGCATGCCCACCGGGCGGCTGCATAATGGGCACTCCGGCAGATAATATATTATCACCCAGGTATTGTGTTGACCGGATTCGGTATTTCAGGTAATCCTCTTCTATGGCCTCATTGAGACCGATGGCAATGGCTTCCAGGTCCCTGCCGGCCAGTCCGCCGTATGTCGGGAAACCCTCTGTCAGGATGAGCAGGTTCTTTTCCTTATCCGCCAGCTGTTCATCATTGGAACACAGGAACCCGCCTATATTCGCTATGCCGTCTTTCTTGGCGCTCATGGTACAGCCGTCGGCATAGCTGAAGAGTTCTTTCACTATGGATTTAACCGACTTACGAGCATAGCCATCTTCCCGCAATTTGATAAAATAAGCATTCTCGGCAAAGCGGCAAGCATCGATATAAAAAGGTATACCGTTGGCTCTGGCAATTTCGGAAATACCCCGAATGTTGGCCATGGAAACCGGCTGACCGCCGCCTGAGTTATTTGTGATGGTAACCATGATCAGCGGTATATTTTCCCGGCCGGCACTGTCAATGGTCTGCTGTAGTTTATCCAGATCCATATTGCCTTTAAACGGGTGGAGTGCCTTCGGATCTAAAGCTTCGGGGATCCGTAAATCCCGCGCTTCCGTACCCTGGAATTCAATATTTGCCCTGGTAGTGTCAAAATGGGTGTTGCTGGGAACCACCTGCCCCTTCCCGCACATGATTGAGAATAAAATACGTTCCGCTGCTCGTCCCTGATGCGTGGGGATCACAAATTTAAACCCCATAATATTCTGAATACTTTTCTCAAAGCGCTGAAAACTGATACTGCCGGCATAGGACTCATCGCCCCGCATTATTCCGGCCCATTGCTCACTGCTCATGGCACCGGTCCCCGAATCAGTGAGCAAATCGATTATCACATCCCGGGCCGGCAGCAGAAAGGGATTATAGTGAGCCGCCTGCAGATAAAATTCCCGATTTTTACGGGTACTCATCTTGATGGGTTCAACAGATTTGATCCTGAAGGGTTCAATAATGTTTTGCATAATATCCTTGGTTAACCGGCAATTAAAGGTAAAATCAGGCACAAAATTTACGCATACTCACGTTTTTGAAAGTATGATTCAATTTAGGAAAATTGAAGCCCTTGGCAGTCTGCCCCTGGCAGTCTTTCCGCTGATCTTGAAAAATTCACACCCGGCTGCAAAATACACCGGCAACTGCCACTACTGTGAAAAGTCACACTTTACCGAACGGAAATTACTATCCCGGACTCTCACCCTAAATGCCGTAAATTTACTCGTTCATTCCCGAAGTCTTTTCCGGGGATGGTTTTTTGGGGTTATTGATCCTGCAGAGATCAACGTACAAGTAAATTATTGTTTTACAAAAAAAGAGCAGATTAGATTGAAATTTTCCGAATTGAACCTTCCGACAACTATTGCGGCGGCCATTGCAAACATGGGTTTTGATGAAATGACGCCGGTTCAGGCAGCCACTTATCCTATCATCTCATCCGGCCGCGACTTATGGGCACTGGCCGAGACCGGATCCGGGAAGACAGTAGCCTGCGGTGTACCATTACTGCAAAAGGTTGACGTTCAGCAGGATGCCATCCAGGGGCTCGTCATTGTGCCTACCAGAGAGCTGTGCATCCAATATGTGACCGAACTCAGTAAACTGGCCGTCAATACTGAAATCGTGACCTTCTCCGTTTTCGGAGGAACGGACAAAGTCATGAACATAAACCGGCTTAAAAGCGCTGTGCATATTCTGGTAGCCACACCGGGCAGACTAATGGATTTAATGTACAGCGGCGCAGTGGATTTTCCCGACGTGAAAGTGGCCATTCTGGATGAGGCGGACGAATTGCTTAAGGAGGGCTTTCTCGAAGATATCGAATTTATCCTCTCCTGCATCCACGTAAAACACCAAACGCTGCTTTTTTCAGCCACCATGGGTCAGGATACAAAAAGACTGGCCGAAGATATCCTTACAGATCCCGAAACCATCAATCTGATCCGGGAAAAACCCTCACCTCACAGCATCGTCCATCAATTCCGATATCTGAAACCTGCCGGGAGGATGACGGCGCTGAGCGACTATTTGAAAAATGAGCAGATCAGTCAGGTTATCATTTTTTGTGATGCCCGTCATACTGTGGACAGATTGTACCGTGACCTGAAAAAAACTTTCAAAAACGTAGAGTATATACACGGTGGTCTGGCGCAGTCCGTGAGATCCTCTATTTTCAGCCGTTTTAAGAGGGGAAAACTGCGTTACCTCATCGCCACGGATGTTGCCGGCAGAGGGCTGGATTTCAGTCATGTCTCACATATCATCAATTGGGATTTCCCGGGGCAGGCGGAAAAATACACCCACCGTACCGGCCGTACCGGCCGCATGGGAAGAAGGGGAGTGGCACTCTCCTTCGTGGGAAAAAAAGACCTCCGGCGTTTACAGAACCTGTTGCGGCGCAATAATCTCAGTGCCCACTGGCTGGGTGATGATCCCCTTGAATCCCTGCCGGACCAAACCCGGCACAAAACTGAAACCAAAAAGCGTAGCTCCGGCCGGAACCGCGGGCAAAAGCGGCACACTTCCCGACCCTGAACACCCGGGTTGGTCTCCCCGGATGCAGGCGCGGGCTAAATATGTTTTCGCACTAGCTCGAATATGTCCACAGCCTCCTTTTCGGAAGGCGCTTCAATATAGATGCGGATAATGGGTTCCGTATTTGATTTGCGGATGTGCGCCCAGCGGTCTCGCCAAACCAACTTGAGGCCATCCACCGTATTTTGTTCAACATCTGCAAAAGCCTCACTGAGGTCCGTGATGACCTGATCGGGATCGAGATTGCCCAGCTGAATTTTTTCTTTTTTCATGACAAATTGCGGGAAATCGGCTGCAATATCACTTAGCGGATTGCGGGAAAGTGCCAAACGTTGGAGTACCAGTACCGTTCCTACCAGGGCATCCCGGCCATAATGCGATTCGGGCAGAATAATGCCACCGTTACCTTCACCGCCGAAAACACAGCCTGAGGCTTTCATCATCTTGACCACATTGATCTCACCGATTGCCGAGCGTAAAACAGACACCCCGTGTCTGGCGGCGATGATATCCAGAGCCTGGGTAGTAGATAAATTTGTGACCAAAGGCTTTTTCTGACCGGTGTGATACAGAAACCCGTCTGCAGCAAAGGTAATGGAGAATTCCTCTCCCAGGGCTCTTCCCTGCTCATCCAGCAACGCCAGCCTGTCTCCATCCGGATCGAGCGCCAAGCCTATATCGGCTCTATATTCTCTCACCGCAGCTCCCAGGATCGAGAGGTTATCCGGCAGGGGCTCGGGGAGACGGGGGAAATAACCGTCAGGCGAACAGTGTACGGGAATAACCTCACACTCCAGGGCTTGCAGTAGTTCGGGGATAGCAAAGGAGCCCGCCCCGTTTACGGCATCGACGGCAACCCGAAAATTCCGGGCTTTGATCGCTGTGGCGTCAATTGCCGAGAGTTGCAGAGTATGTTCTATATGCCGGCGGAGACAGCCGGGACAGGGTTCGATGATACCCGCTGTGTGCTCTATCCTAGACGGACCTGCATCCGCAAGTTCGAATAATTCACGGTTTCTCTCACCATCTAAAAAACAGCCGTCTGCATCAATAAATTTCATGCCGTTGTATTCCATGGGATTATGGCTGGCGGTTATGACGATCCCGCCGGCATAGCCGTTTTTTTCCACTAAAAACTGAGCCGTGGGTGTGGGCACCATACCGCAGTCAATGACCCGCCGGCCGGCTCGCACCAGCGACTGCAAAACGACTTGCATAATACCCGGGCCATGATGGCGGTTGTCCCGGGCCACTACAATTGCACCGTCAGGTTGTAATGCCTGGAAGGCCTCTGCATACGTGCCTGCCGTTTTTTCAGTGAGTGTCTGGCCCACTATTCCTCGTATTCCTGATATTCCTCTGATCAATTCCATAGGGAAAATTACCGTGCTTACCTCACTCCCGCAAATCAGGAAATTGCTTACATATTCCCGGGAACTTTTTAGCACCGGAATTACGCTCCTGGGTTGAAAAAAGATACGGCAAAGGCGGACAGCGGTCACCGCTCTGAAAGCAAACCCTGAATCTAAAAAATTGATGTTGTGGAGGTAATAATCGGATATATTGGGGAAAGCAGGACTGCCCGGACCTATGATTGACATTGTATTTCAGTAAGGACCCTTTTGTCACTTTGTTTGTTCGTGAAATAAACCATAAATTTGCACACTATTTACTGAAGTAAATCATTGCAAATTGGAAACTCGGGAAAATTTAAGTTTATTAATAAAATCAAAACATGTGTGAGAGATGCACCCTTTGAATGGTGCATTTTTCGTATCTAAAAGGACAAGAACCTCATTGAATAAATCACTTGAAAAATTAATCGAATTGCAGGATATCGATACACGCCTTTACGAGATTGAAGAATTAAAAGGCGGTTTGCCGGAGAAAGTGAAGACCCTGGCGACTCAAATTGAAAATTTGAAGACTGAAAATGATGAGAGCAGCACCCGCATCGATGAAATCGCTAAAGAAGTCAGGTCCGCAGCCCAGATAATTGAAGACGGCTCGGTAAAACTCGCAAAATACAAGGAACAGCTTTATCTTGTGACTTCCAATAAGGAATATGACGCTCTGCTGAAAGAAATCGACCTCATCAAAAGTTAAATTGCTCAGGCTGAGAGTAACAAAATGAAATTAGAGATTGAGAAAAACAGCCTGGAAGATAGTGTTAAAGAAAATGAGCTGAAAATTGAATCCGTCGGAACTGTCCTTGAAAAAAGTAAGCATGATCTGCAGATCGCTTTGGCCGAAACCGAAACTGAAGAAGCGGAATTGCGTGACAAACGCGAGAAATTTATCGTTCAAATTGATAAAAACCTGTTGAGTGAATATGATAAATTTAAAAAAGTCCGGGGTGGTTATGGTATTATCAGTATTTCCCGCGGGGCCTGCGGCAGTTGTTATTATTCCCTCCCTCCCCAGATGGTGATCGAGGTTAAACGGCGCGATAAACTGATTAAATGTCCCAGTTGCGGGATCCATTTATTTTACGATGACACAGAGTAGGAGATTTCTCAAAATCCCGCTGTCGGGATTCTCGGGTTACACGAAATAACTGAGGCCAACCGGATGGTCGTCCCGGTTTCTACCGGGAAGGAAAGTCCGAACTCCGCAGGACAGGGTGCCTCTAAAACAGAGGGTTCCTGAACTTCCGGAAACGGCAAGTGCAACAGAAAGCAAACCGCCCGTAAAATATGGGCAAGGGTGAAACGGCGGTGTAAGAGACCACCGGTGCGGCTGGAAACAGCCGCAGCCAGGTAAACCCCACCCGGAGCAAGATCAAGCAGCCAGGTGTGATCCGCACAGAAAGGCAGGTAGATCGCCAGAACCTCCTCGCGAGAAGAGGTCCAGATGAATGGCCATCGGTCCCGCAAAAACGGGATTACAGAATTCGGCTTACAGGTTGGCCTCATTTATTTCGTAAAAAATTTAAGGTAATTTGAAACAATTTATTCTTCCAAACCGCTTTTATGATTGATCCCGTCTGGCGATTTAAATCCGTAAATGAAGCACTCGTCAGGTCGGTGTCTTCAGAATTCAATCTACCGGAGATCTATGCCCGCGTCATGGCTCTCCGCGGGATAACCAGCCGTGATATTTCCCGACATTTCTTTTTCCCCGCCGCAACCCAGTTGCATGACCCGTTCAAAATGCTAAATATGCAAAAATGTGTGGACCGCATCAGCACTCAGCTCAGAGATAAAAAGTCCCTGATGGTCTTTGGTGATTACGATGTGGACGGTACTACCGGAACCGCATTGTTTTACCTCTTCATCAAATCCATCGGCGGTGATATTCAGTACTATATCCCCAACCGGGAACTGGAAGGCTATGGATTGTCCCGCCAGGGGATCGATTATGCCAAAAGTACCGGGACGGATCTGCTGATAACCGTGGACTGCGGCATCAATGCCGTGGAGCAGGTTGAATATGCCAATTCCCTGGGTATCGATGTGATCATCACTGATCATCACACTCCCGACAAAACCCTGCCCGCGGCCTTTGCTATCCTGAATCCTAAACAGCGGGACTGTCAGTATCCCTTTAAGGGGCTGTGCGGCGCAGGAGTCATATTCAAGCTTGCCTTTGCCCTTGCCGAGCATGAAGGGCATGAAGCGGAACTGGTTTGGCAGCACGCCGATTTGGTAGCACTGGGAATAGCTGCAGACCTCGTACCGATCACTGATGAGAACCGTGTAATTGTGGAGCATGGAATCGAGTTGATTCAGCAACATAAAAAAACGGGCATCAGGGCACTGTTGCAGGCGGCGGGGCTTCTGCACAAAGAGATTACCGTGGGAAGACTTGTATTCTGGCTGGCTCCCAAGATAAATGCCGCCGGCCGCATCGGCGATGCCGGGCGGGCTGTAAAGCTGCTCACGACTTCGGCGGATATATTCGCCCGGGATATGGCAAATGACCTGGAACGGGAAAACCGCAAACGGCAGGATATCACAGCCAGGATCGTGGAAGAAGCCATACACATGGCCAACACTTCGGTGGATTTAAGCCGGGAGAATGCCATCGTTCTGGCGGCACGGGGCTGGCACGCCGGCGTCATTGGAATTGTAGCCTCCCGCATCAAAGAATTGTATTACCGCCCCACCTTTATCATCTCAATCGACGATAATGGGCTGGGAAAAGGATCGGGACGCAGCGTGCCCGGGTTTGACCTGTTTAAGGTGCTCAGAGACTGCCAGGAATACCTGGAGGGATTCGGCGGTCATCCAATGGCGGCAGGACTGACTATCAGAGAATCGCGACTGGATGAATTCCGCTCCCGCTTTCTCGAAGTTGCTTCAGCAGCTATCCCTGTCAAAGAACTGGTGCCTACGCTCTATGTGGACGGGGAATTACCAGTGTCGGATATCAACGGCAGATTCCTGAAATTTCTCAAAGAACTGGCACCCTACGGACCCGGCAATATGAGACCGAAATTTATATCCCGGAATCTGACCGTGAAAGGAATTCCCAGACTATTGGGCCGTTAAAGCAATGTGCTCAAGTTTCAGGTTCAGCAGAACCGAACTGTTTTTGAAGCCATCGGCTTCGGTTTGACTGAAAGATACGAATTACTGCTCATGAACAAACCAATTGACGTGGTTTATGAAATTGGCGAAAACGACTGGAATGGTCAGAAAACGCTGCAGCTGGAATTGAAAGACATCAAATTAGGAGGAACTGCAGATGCCTAATCCTTATATCTCAGGCACGGGTTTTCATGTGCCGGCCAGGGAGGTGACAAACCAGGATCTGACGCAGTTTATGGATACTTCTGACGAATGGATCCGGGAAAGAACGGGCATTGGTTCCCGGTTTTTTGCAGATGGTATGGGAGAAGGACCTTCAGACCTGGCCATTCCGGCCACAAAGCAGGCTCTGGAAAACGCCGGCCTCACTGTTGCAGACATCGACTTCATCATTTTTGCCACCTCAACGCCGGATTATTACGCACCCGGCTCGGCCTGTCTGCTGCAGGACAAGCTGGGGTTTGGACTCATCGGTGCTCTCGATATCCGTGTACAGTGTTCCGGATTTTTATACGGTCTGTCCATAGCCGAACAATACATCAAAACCGGTCAATTCCGCCATATTTTGCTGGTTGGCGCAGAAGTACAGTCATCGGCAATGAATCTTAGCACCGAAGGGCGGGATACGGCGGTAATCTTCGGTGACGGGGCCGGAGCCGTCATTGTCAGCGCAACGGATGAAGACCGGGGCATACTGTCAACCCATCTCCATGCTCAGGGGAAATACGCCAAAGAGCTCTGGTGTGAAGTCCCTGCAAGCGGACTGAATCCGCGTATCACTCCGGAAATGCTCATGGAAAAACGGCAGTATCTCTACATGAATGGCAGGGAAGTATTCCGGCACGCCGTTCAACGATTCCCCGAAGTAATCAAAGAAGCGCTGGATGCAAACGGACTGACTACGGAAGATGTGAGTATGGTCATACCCCACCAGGCAAACTATCGTATTACACAGTTCGTGCAGAAGCGCCTGAAATTACCGGAGGACAGGGTTTATTCGAACATTCATAAATATGGAAATACAACCGCAGCTACAATCCCCATTGCCTTGCATGAAATCGTGGAACGGAAATTGATCAAGCCGGGAGATGTGGTTGTAATGGCAGCCTTCGGCTCAGGCTTTACCTGGGCCTCTGCCCTGCTGAAATGGTAACTGCAGCAGCTTTTACAAGCAGAAACTATTCGTCGATATTTTGAATTATTAAGAGGATTTTAACAGGATATATTATGGAACGATTATATTTTACCGAAGAACATAAAATGTTGAGAGACATGGTCCGGGAATTTGCCCGCAATGAACTGGCACCACTGGCAAAAGAGATTGACGAGACGGCGACTTTTCCCCATGAATCCGTAAAGAAAATGGGTGAATTGGGTCTGATGGGAATCCCCTGGCCGGAGGAGTACGGCGGAACCGGGATGGACACACTGGCCCTGGTCATTGCAATTGAAGAACTCGGCAAAGTCTGCCCCTCAACAGCGGCGATCATGATGGCCCATACCAGTCTGGGCTCAGCACCCATCTATCACTTTGGAACCGAGGCCCAGAAGCGAAAATATCTGCCAAAACTGGCATCGGGTGAGATGCTGGGTGCTTTCGGGCTTACCGAACCCAACGCCGGCAGTGATGCGGGAAACACGCAAACCCGGGCTGTGGCTAAGGGAGATGAGTATATCATTAACGGCCAGAAAGTCTTTTGTACAAATGCCGGTTATGCCGGTGTTATAATTTTTACGGCACGACTGATTGAAGACGGTGAAGACCGGGGAATTGCTGCTTTTGTGGTGGACCGCGGAACCGAGGGTCTGTCCCTAAGTCCTCCCGAACATAAAATGGGGTGGAGAGCCTCAGATACCCGGGCCGTATTTTTTGCAGATATGCGGATTCCCAAAACAAACTTACTCGGTTCACCCAGCGGTGGCTTCAAGCAGTTTCTGAAAACCCTCACCGGCGGGAGAATCACCATCGGAGCCCTCTCACTGGGCACGGCTCAGGGCGGATATGAGGCCGCACTGCAGTATTCACAGGAACGGGAAGCCTTTGGGAAACCCATTAATAAATTCCAGGGCATCAGCTTCAAGCTGGCCGATATGGCTACACAGATACAGGCAGCCAAACATCTTGTTTATAATGCCGCCTGGCTGAAAGATCAGGGTCATTCGGTGATCAAAGAAGCTGCCATGGCAAAATTATTTGCCAGTGAAACCGCAGTTGCCGTCACTACCGAAGCCATACAGATCCATGGCGGTTACGGGTATCTCAAAGATTACAACGCCGAGCGGTTCTTCCGAGATTCAAAGATACTCACTATAGGTGAGGGCACCAGCGAAGTCCAGCGGATCATCATCTCCAGGGAAATACTCAAAGCCGTCAATTCTGTATGATCAATATACATGCCGTCAATGAGGTTAATGACCGCCTGCAGATCGATTTTGCCGTACTGGAGGATTGCTGCCGCGCGATCCTGCGGGACCATGACCACCACAGGGGTGAGATCACCTTTATTTTCACAACGGATGAACCCCTGAATAAGTTGAAGATACGGTATTTTGATCAGGATGTGCTGACAGATGTCATCGCCTTCAATCTTGAAGAGGCGGGCCAGCCTCTGGAAGGTGAGATCTATATCAGCTGGGATCGGACACTGGAAAACGCAGAACTCTTTCAGGAAAGACCGGCCCGGGAATTAAAACGCCTTGCCATTCATGCCATTCTTCACCTGCTTGGCTTTGACGATGGAACGGATCGGGAAAAAGCCGAGATGCGTAAACTTGAAAATCATTATCTGGAGAAAATACCCGGTTCACTGGTCCGGCAAAAGTGATTTTTTATTCCGTAATATTTATTGTGATGCTGTTATTGTCAGCCCTGTTTTCCGGCTCTGAGACGGCTTATTTCAACCTGAAGACTCATCGGGAGAAAATACCCGGAGATATCAAAATTCTGCTGCAGGATCCGCGCAAACTGCTGATTGCGTTGCTCACCGGGAACACGGTCGTGAATACCGTGATGGCCTCAGTTGCTGCCGTGCTCACTGCAAAGCTGGCGCGAGTGAATGACTGGTCCGAATCCCTGATGATTTTGGTCGAAGTCGTAACCGTCACGGTTGTCCTGCTGATTTTCGGAGAAGTATTACCCAAGATCATCGCTATCCGCAAATCTGAAGAATTCGCAGCAAATGTCAGGCTTCCCCTAAAACTGCTGATCCTGATTCTCAAACCAATTGCTATTTTATTCTATACCGTGACTCACTGGATACTGAAAATATTCCGCCTTAGATCAGAAAAGATCTTCGACTCGGAAGAGGAATTGATCATTCTGACAGAGCTCAGCGAAGAACAGGGTACCCTGCAGACAGAGGAATCCGAGATGATCCAGTCCATATTCGATTTTCACGATAAAGCCGTTCACGAGATCATGACGCCCCGGGTTGACATGGTGGCATTACCTTCAAACACACCTCTGGATGATGTGATGCAATTGATCTGTGAAAAACAGTTTTCAAAGATACCTATCTACAAAAAGCAGGTTGACGATATCAAAGGTATCCTCTATGCGAAAGATCTGCTGCCCTATGTAACCGGGTCCAGGCCCGAAGTCAACCTGGCTTCGCTGGCAAGAGCACCTTTCTTTGTGCCGGAGAACAAGAACCTCGATGAACTCCTCGACGAATTCAAACGGAAAAAGACGAATATTGCCATCGTCGTTGATGAATGGGGCGGGACATCCGGGCTGGTCACACTGGAAGATGTGGTAGAGGAGGTCATTGGCGAACTTCAGGATCCCTATGACCACGAAGTAAGCCTGTTGCGAATTCTGCCTGAGAACGATCTCATTGTAGATGGTAAAATGACTTTGAATGATCTTGAGGAGGAAACGTCTTTGAAGTTCCCGGAAGACAGAGACTATGACACACTGGGAGGTTTTTTCTTTGAAAAATTCGGTAATATCCCTTCAGCAGGTGATTCCATTGAATATATGAACAGAATATACACCGTGAAAAAAATGGCCGGGAGAAGAATCGCCAAAGTACATATCGGACCTGAAATAAACCCTGAAATCAATCCAAATGAAGAATCCTGAAGCTGCCTCGAAACAATTTCTCCGCCTGATTGAAATCCTTGAAAAACTTCGCGGACCTGACGGTTGTGACTGGGACAGAGTTCAGACGGCTCGTTCGTTGATTCCTTATCTGCTTGAAGAAACCTATGAGGTCATTGAAGCGATCGAAGAAGCTGATACGGATCATCTCAAAGAAGAGCTTGGAGATTTGGCGCTGCATCTGATCTTTCAGGCTCAAATCGCCAGTGAACAAAACAAATTTGATATCGCCGACGCGCTCGAGCATATCAGCACGAAACTGATCCGGCGCCACCCCCAGGTATTCAATCCCGAAGATTCAAACTCGCCGGAGGAGAACGGTCGCCGCTGGGAAAGTATCAAGCAGGCAGAAAATAAGCGCGAAAACTTCCTGGACGGTGTGCCTAAAAATCTTCCTGCTTTGACGAGGGCCCGGCGGATCCAGGAAAAAGCCGCCAATATTGGTTTCGACTGGAAAGAAATCGAACCTGTCTGGGATAAAGTCCATGAAGAACTTGCAGAGCTAAAAGAGGCTTGTGCAGAAAACGACCGGGATAAAATGGAGGACGAATTGGGTGATGTCCTGTTTTCTCTGGTCAATCTGGGGCGCTTTTTAGAGCTCAGCTCCGAAGAGGCCCTGAGGCGCACCATCAGCAAATTTGAAAGCCGGTTCCGAGGGATCGAGCGCCGACTGAGAGCACAGGGAAAGTCACTGAAAGATTCCACTCTGGAGGAGATGGACTTACTTTGGGAAGCGGAAAAGAAAACTGCTTCGGGCTAAGCGCTTTGCCGCATTGACCTCCCTTTTCATTTAAATTATATCCCGAGCACAACCTGTTCGAAATCAGTATAGGATATGGGCTTTTCCTGGCTGTGCCTTATATACGAGAACCCCTAAATTCGCGGCGTGAAATTACTCTCCAGATACATATTACGTGAACACCTGATGCCCTTCATCTTTGCCCTGGTGATACTGCTTTTTGTACTGCTGGCAAATTTCCTGCTGAGATCTATCGATAAATTCCTGGGCAAGGGTCTGGATATGGGTATTCTGATCGAATTTCTGTTTTTAAACCTGGCCTGGATATTAGCCCTGGCAGTTCCCATGGCCGTCCTGATCGCCACACTGATGGCCTTTGGCCGTCTGTCTGCTGATAATGAGGTTGTTGCAATGCGTGCTTCGGGCATTAGCTATCGGTCTCTGCTATTCCCATCCATCGTGTTTGGTCTGGCGGTCACAGCCCTGATGATCCTCTTCAATAACTGGGTACTCCCGGATATGAACCATCGAGCACGGTTACTCTCCTCCGATATCAGCCGCAAGCGACCGGACCTCGAATTTGAAGTGGGGTATTTTATTGATGCTCTCCCCAAGAACACGATTCTCATCGGTGGCAGGGATGGCAATATATTCAGGGATATTACAATCTTCAGCAAGGGTGAAAGAGTGGCACAACGCACCGTTATTGCTGATTCCGGAACGGTTGAAACCATTGATGACGGAGTAATACTCCATCTCAGCGATGGTATTATCCACGAACTCGGGAGCAACAATGACGAATACAGGGAAATTCGTTTTAAAAAATATCAGGTCGTTATCCCCGTTGACAACATGCTTCTGACCCGTCGTGAGAGCTCGATCCGGGGTGACCGGGAAATGACCTATGGCATGATGAAGAAGAAAATTATAAGTTACAGGGAAAAAATCGGGGAAGTCTGGGAGCGTATCGACACACGGCTGAATAACGAAGCGGATCTAAATATTCTGCACCAGCATCAACCGGAAACTGTACGCCTGCAGTTGGAAAACTTTAAGCTCACCATGACGGATTCGCTTAGCAATATGGAGGATGAAACGCTCCTTTTAAAATTCAAGCGCCGGTTTAAAAATTTGCAGCGCGGTATTAACAGCGACTTCCGGCTGATAGATTCCTATCACAGATCCATTTACAAATATATGGTTGAATTGTATAAAAAATTTTCCATCCCGTTTGCGAGTATCGTTTTCATCCTCATCGGTGCACCTTTGGGGATCATGACCCGCCGGGGCGGATTTGCCATGAGTATGGCCGTGAGTCTCGGATTTTTCATCATTTACTGGGCATTCCTGATTGCCGGCGAAGAACTGGCAGATCGAATGCTGCTGGTGCCCTTCCTGGCAATGTGGCTGCCCAATATCCTGTTGGGGATTGTGGGTCTCTATTTTTGTTATATCACTTCGCGGGAACAGAAGCTGATCAATCTCGAGATTTTCAATATTTTTAAGCGGAATCGGAACAAAAATGGTGTTGTCTTACCTTCATAAAATCCCTGATATCGCTGCCAGTTGTTTTATTGCAGACAACTCCTGCGTCATTGGAGATGTCATTTTGGGAGAATGCTCCAGTCTCTGGTTCGGTGCCGTTGTCCGTGGAGATATGAATTATATCCGCATCGGTGCCGGAACCAATATCCAGGATAATGTCACCATACATGTGACCTCCGAAACTGCTCCCACGATCATCGGTGACCGTGTGGTCGTAGGTCACAATGCCATCATTCATGGTTGCACAATCGGCGACCAGTGCCTGATCGGAATGGGGGCCGTGATCATGGACAAGGCCGTTATCGGACCGGGTTCAATCATAGGGGCCGGGGCACTGATCCCTCCCGGGACGATCATTCCTGAAAGATCACTGTATCTGGGACAGCCGGGTAAATTCAAACGCAGGGTCACGGATGCGGAATTTCATGAAATTAACGAGAGCGCAAAGCTGTATATGCGATACGCAGAGAATTACAAAAAAATGAGGATGTGAAATGAAGTCGGCCTATGAACTGATCCAGGACAAACAGACTGGCAAAGAAAATACACCTGAAGAATTAAAAATCCTGGTGAATGGCTTTACGGCGGGAGATATACCGGCTTACCAGATGTCAGCCTGGCTCATGGCCGTTTATTTTCAAGGCATGACCCCCGGTGAAACGCTGGCTTATACCAGGGTTATGCTGGAATCCGGCAGACGAATGGATTTTTCCTATTTGGATGGTTTTGCCGTGGACAAACACAGTACCGGCGGTGTAGGAGATAAGGTCTCTCTGATTCTGGGACCGTTGCTGGCGGCCTGCGGATGTTATGTCCCCATGATCTCCGGCAGAGGACTGGGGCATACGGGCGGTACGCTGGACAAGCTGGATTCCATACCCGGTTACCGGACCGGTATTGAACTGGATGAATTTAAAAAAATCGTTGAAACGGTAGGTATCTCGATGATCGGTCAGACGGATGATATCTGTCCTGCAGACCGGGCTGTCTATGCCCTGCGGGATGTCACCTCCACGGTGGCTTCACTCCCTCTCATCAGCGGAAGCATCATGAGTAAAAAAATTGCCGAGGGAATTTCAGGACTTGTACTGGACATCAAATGCGGGAACGGAGCTTTTATGCGCACTGAGGAGGAGGCCGAACTGTTGGCAAGGCTGCTGCTTAAAGTTGGGCAGGATTATGGCCTGAAAGTCTCTTTTTCCGTCACGGACATGAATCAGCCGCTGGGCAATGCAGCCGGGATCTGGTGTGAGGTTCGGGAAAGTATCGATATTCTTAAAAATCAGGCTCCGGCAGATATTCTGGAAGTCATATTGACTCTTGGGGAACAAGCCTTAGTACTGGCCGGACAGGAAGGTAACCTGCGTAAAAAGCTCAGCCGGGCCCTCCAGGATGGTTCCGCCTACGAGAAATTCCAGCAGATGGTATCTGCCCAGGGAGGAGCAGCGGCGTCTTTAGAAAACCCTGCCACGAATACACCCCAATATGAAACTGTTATCACGGCTCCGGTTGAGGGTTACTTTTATCAGATCGATACGCTGCAGGCGGGACTTGCAGTTATCGCATTGGGAGGAGGCAGAAAGATTCAAAGTGATACGCCGGACCCGACAGCCGGGTTTATCCTGCTGCATAAAATTGGAGATACGCTAAAAGCAGGGGAACCGCTGGTGAAATTGTTTTGCTCTAACAGCCGTAAACTCGAAGAGGGTAAACTGATCCTTTCACGAGCTGTCACCATAGATACGAAACCTCCCGATGCCCGTAAATTAATTTACGGCACTTATCCTTAACTGCCCATTCTGTAAGCATCCCGTTTTGAACGGACCGTTGCCACTGCGGGGATAATTTAATCTTTAAACCGGCTAAAGGGATTGGAGTGGACCGGACAGATTTTTGTCGGTTGGGCATCGGTGAGATAGATTTCCCTGATCCGTGAATCTCTCGGACACCATTGAGATACTTTTTCATAAGAATCTTTACAAATCTCAACTTCGACGATACCATCAGGTCTCTGCCAGTCCGCCGGCGGATATTCTTTGTTCTCATAGATCCCTTTCATAGCACGAGCCCAAATGGGCAGAGCCGCCTGAGAACCGTATTGTTTTTTCCCCAAAGAAATAGCCGGGTCATCCATGCCCACCCAGACACCCATGGCAATTTGCGGTGTGAAACCCACAAACCAGGCATCGGCTTTACTGTTAGTTGTACCGGTTTTCCCGGCTGCGGGTCGCTTGAACTTATATTTCCAGCGTATGGACTGTCCCGTTCCGGCATCCACAACAGAACGCATCATGTCCCGCAACAAATAGATTACGGCCTCATCCCGGACCTCCCGCGATTCCGGGCTGAATTCCCGAATGACTCGACCGTAACGATCTTCAATACGCGTAATACCGATTGGTGAATTGTAAATACCATTGTTATCAATGGCGGCATAGGCCGCCGTTATTTCAAGGGGGATTACGCCAGAAGATCCGAGAGCGATGGCTTCTACAGCATCAAGTTTAGTGGAGATACCGAAATCTCTGGCTGTTTCTTTCACCTGCTGCGGTGTTACCAGTTCCTGAACTATCCGAACGGATATCAGATTAAGTGAGCGTCTAAGTCCATCCCGCAAAGTGGTGAGTCCGCCGGTGGATCCATCGTGATTAGAGGGATTCCATTTGTCTTTACAGGCAGCATCCAGGCACACCTGAATGGGCTGGTTCATCAACTGGGTTGTGGGTTTATAGTGATTCTGCAAAGCCGTCAGATAAATAAAGGGTTTAAAAACCGAACCGGGCTGGCGTACAGCCTGTACGGAGCGGTTGAAATGATCAGCATAGATATCTTCATTTCTCCCGCCGATCATTGCCAGAATATGGCCATTGGCCGGGTTCAACACAACGGCGGCACCCTGAACCAGAAACTGGTTGCGCAGTTCCACGGGAATAATCAGCGTGTCCGATCTAAGGATCTTTCTTACAGAATCAGCAGTGATCTGTAAACCGGATTGAGCCAGCGCGAATTTCAGCTTTTCGGAGTCCTTCAAATATTCTTTGTTCAGGACCTCCTGATCATGGTCGATTCCCTTTTGAAAGGCTACTTCCAGGATCTGCTGCAGCCCCATATCCAGGGTTGTGTGAATAATAAGCCCGTCTTTATAAAGGTTGATCCCCAGCTGCTCATCGATTTTTTCCAGTTCTCTGCGGATGTATTCTGCAAAATAAGAAGCCGTACCGGGTTTTTCGGTCAGCTCTTTCCGCGAAAGAGGTTTTGCAAGAGCTTCGGCATATTTCTGATCAGTAATATACCCCCGATCATGCGTCACCGAGAGTACAAGGTTGCGTCGCAGGAGAGCCCTGTCAGGATGATTCAGGGGAGAATACTTCGCCGGTGCCGGCAGCAGTCCGATGAGGGTGGCGCATTCGCCGAGGCTGAGCTCACCGATATCCTTCCCGAAATAATCCGCCGCGGCCGACTGCACACCATAGGCGCCATGACCAAAATAGACCGAATTCAGATACAGCTCCATGATCTCCGCCTTGGTAAAGGTCTTCTCAATCTGGATGGCCGTAAGCAGTTCCTTTATTTTTCGGAGAATTGTTTTTTTAAAACCTATGGAATTGTACATATTCCTGGCGAGCTGCTGGGTGATGGTGCTGGCCCCCTGTCGTGTTGAAAGCGTGGCCACGTCGATCAGTATTGCCCGGACAATACCCTTTATACTCACTCCCGAATGATCGTAAAAATCCCGATCTTCCATGGAAATCAATGTGTTGATCAAATCTTTGGGAACAGCACCGATACGTACAATATCGCGCTTATAAATGTACAGCTCTTTGATCAATTTGCCGTCGGCCGACATGATCTTGGAAACAGAGTCCGGATTGAACTGCTGTAATTCGGCCAGCGAGGGCAGATCTGCTGCAATGATGATCAGGTAAATAACGACGCTGACAAAGAGGGCTGCAAGGATCATAAAAGCATTTAAAAATGCCTTTGACCAGGTAAGTGGTTTCCGCCGCCGCTTTGTTTTGGGCCGGGAAACCCGTCTGTTTTTATTTTTCAAATTCTTTGACTGAGAAGTACTCATTCACCCCGATGGTTTCACAGGACCTGACTCTTTAAATATGCACAGCAGGACGGCAATTAATCCTGAATTATTGCATTAAATTGTCAAATCCCGGATCATGGAGGGGATCGATACGGGGAGTAAACTGCCGAAGTTGTGCAGTGTATAAAAGAGTGATGTGATGAACCTGCAATCCGGACATGCAGATCAGGCATCCTCCCGCCTTTTTGAAGTCCGCTGCGGCCGTGGCGGAAGATTCATGATCTCCTCATGAAAATACTCGGCGATATAGTTCACAATGGTCTTCATGCAAACCAGCCCGATGGGCTTTTTTTGTTCGTCCAGAATGGGGACATGACGATATCCACCGTCGGTCATCCGGTTCAGCGCAAAGGCAATGGGGTCTGTACTCCGCAGCCACTGGGGGTTTTTAGTCATATAATCCTTCACGACCTCCTTATCGAGATCTACCGGCCTCCCTACAATTTTCATCAGGATGTCCCGCTCGGTGAAAATACCTTTTAAGCGCTCATTTTCAATGATGATGATACAACCCTGATGATGATTTTTTATCGAATTCACCACCGTACGTAATTTGTCTCCGGGGCCGGCAGTGATGAAGTCTCTGTACGGAAGCAAATTGATCTCATCTTCCAGCCGAATTGCTTTGACAAATTTCCTGACGTGCGAATCGCTGAAATCCGTTATCTGATGCAGTTCATCCTCTAAAGGGTCGTACATGAAGTTTTTCTTTTCTTCGGTCATAAATTACCTCTATCCTTTAATCAAACAGTCCAGGTGTAGCCTTCATGGAATAGAGCTTTAATGCTTCCCTCACCTTTTTGCTCCCTGGCATAATCTATCTGCTTTATCATCATGTGGTCGTAAGTTTCAACATCCTGATGATAAAATACTCCTATGGGTGTGGGGAATTCCTTAAGATACGTCAATTCGCTCAGCAGCAAAGCCTGGATTTTATTCGTTTCATCATGGATCAGGACATGATCATGTGAGGTTTTCCCGTCCAGCCGGATCACTTCAAGGTGTGAACCGTTGAGTCTGAGGCCTTTATCCTCGTTTTTCCCGAAGATCATGGGTTTACCGTGTTCCAGTACCAGAACGTTTTCCGCCTTTACTTCTTTTTCAGTCAAGTGAGAAAAGACACCATTATTGAAGATCAGACAATTCTGATAGATTTCGACAAAGGCCGTCCCAGTATGGGTATGGGCATGTTTCAGCAGCCCCTGCAGGTGTTTTTGCTCGCGGTCGATGCCCCGGGCGATGAATGTCCCGGCGGCACCCAAAGCCAGCTGCGGCGGATTAAAGGGATAATCGATGGAGCCGAAAGGCGAGGATTTGGTCACCTTACCCAGTTCGGAAGTCGGCGAATACTGTCCTTTGGTAAGGCCGTAAATCTCATTGTTAAAGAGCAGAATATTAATGTCAAGATTCCTTCGAAGCAGATGGATCATGTGATTCCCACCGATTGCCAGGCCATCACCATCCCCGGTAACCACCCAGACGGAAAGGTCCGGATTGGTGAGTTTTATCCCGGAAGCAAGGGCCGTTGCCCGGCCGTGAATCCCGTGGAACCCGTAGGTGTTTATATAATACGGGAATCTGCTGGAACAGCCAATTCCCGAGATAATAACGATGTTTTCTCTGGGAACTCCCAGCTCCGGCATGATCTTCTGAACCTGTGAAAGAATCGCATAATCCCCGCAACCGGGGCACCAGCGGACTTCCTGGTTTGAAATGAAGTCCCTTTTACTTAAGGGAGCGGGTTTTGTTTTAACCTCGTGCATCACGCCTGTCCTTTCAGCATTTCAATCATTTTATTGTAAATATCACTTTGTGTAAAGGGAACCCCCATCACTTTATGCAGCCCTTCGGTTCTCACGACGAATTTTCCCTGAATCAAAGTTTGTAACTGCCCCATGTTCAGCTCCGGGATCAGGATTTTTTTGAAGCTGTTCAGTATTTTTTCTAGATCATTTGGAAAAGGGTTAAGATGTGTCAGTTGTACATGAGCAACCGAGAGATCCTTTGCCAGAGCATTTTCAACGGCCGTCCGAATAGCCCCAAAAGTACTGCCCCACCCAAGCACCAGAAGTTCTCCACTGGTATGACCGAAAGGAACAACAGGTGGCAGTGATTCTGCAATGATATCCAGTTTACGCTGGCGTAATTCGGTCATGAGCTGATGGTTTTCCGGAGTATAATTTACATTTCCCGTGCCTTCGGATTTCTCCAGTCCTCCCACACGGTATTCCATATTGGGCGTCCCCGGTACAACCCAGGGTCTTGCCAGTGTCTTCTCATCATGGCGGTAGGGTAAAAAGTCTTCAGAGTTCGTTTTTTTATGAGTTGTGATATCCGGTAATTTATCATAATCCGGGATTCGCCAGGGTTCGGAGCCGTTACCGAGATATCCGTCGGAGAGCAAAATTACGGGAAGCATGTGTTCAAGGGCAATACGGCAGGCTTCGTAGGCCGCATCAAAGCAGTGAGCAGGCGTTTGAGCTGCAACTACAGGAATCGGCGCCTCTCCGTTCCGGCCCAGGACGGCCTGGAACAGGTCTGACTGTTCCGTTTTGGTAGGCAGCCCCGTTGAAGGTCCGCCCCGCTGCACATTGATGATCACCATGGGCAGTTCGACGGATACCGCCAAGCCGAGAGCTTCGGTTTTCAGCGCCATGCCCGGACCGCTGGTGGCCGTAATTGCCAAATCACCTGCATAGGCCGCTCCGATAGTACTCATAACTCCGGCAATTTCGTCCTCTGCCTGAAACGTTTTGACCCCAAAATTCTTGAATCCCGACAGATAATGCAGAATATCACTCGCCGGCGTAATGGGATAGCCCCCGTAAAACAGCTCTAAACCGGCTTTTTTAGCTGCAGCGACCAAACCGAAACTGACGGCCTGATTTCCCATGATGTTCCGATAAGTACCCTTTTTAAATTTTGCTTTCGGAATTCGATAGTTTGTCCGGATGACCTTTATGGTGTGAGCATAATTGTATCCGGCCTTCAGGGAACGCCGGTTGGCCTCGGCCAAATCCGGGTATTTCCCAAATTTATTCGTAATAAAATCGATGGTGGAATCCAGATTCCGGTCGTACATGTAGTAGAGAAATCCCAGGGCAAACATATTGGCGCTGCGGTTGATCACTTTGGGGGAAAGGTTCAGATCTTTTACCGAATTTGCCACAAGTTCAGACATGTTGACTTCGGCTACCCGATAATCCTTGAGTGTTTTGTCCTCAAGGGGATTGCTCTCCCAGCCTGCCAGTTTGTAGTTCCGGGGAGTATAGTTAACCGAGTTGAGCAGCAGCAGACCGTTAATCTTTAGATCTTTCAGATGTACTTTCAGCGCAGCCGGGTTCATGGCTACCAGGACATCCAGGGTATCTCCGGGAGTGTAAATATTCTGACTGCCGAACTGGATCTGGAATGAACTCACACCTGCCAGAGAACCGGCAGGGGCACGAATTTCCGAGGGGTAGTCAGGAAATGTTGAGAGATCGTTCCCAACGATTGCCGTGTTGTTGGTGAACTGGCTACCTGTCAGCTGCATGCCGTCCCCGGAATCACCCGCAAAACGGATCGTGACAACTTCGACTTCTTCGGTAGTTTTACTTATGTTATGTTGATCTTCAGCCATGTGAATTTTTGGCAAACCTTTCCGTTAATGCTAAATATTTTCTGTATCGGATAACTTAAATTACCGAGTAATAAAACTAGATAACAAAGGTTTAAAAGTGTCTATCGTTTTAAATTAAGTGCGGGGCTGGATTTGTTTGTGATGCAGCCGGTATCCGGAATTTCCGGAAATATTCATTATAATCTATATTCCGCATAATCAGCGTGTCTCATTTCATCCTGTCGGCTTAACTTTAGCCTGCGGTATTAAATAAAATGACTTCCACTAAATACAAATTAACATCCATGAGTTCCGGATCGGGGTGAGCCTGCAAGCTAGCTCCGGAGGATCTATCATATGTATTGGGTCAGCTCAAACCCCTTAAAAGGGGCAGCGACAATGTGAACTATGACTCACTGGATGATGCAGCAGTATATCACCTAAAGGATGGCCGAATCCTGATCGAAAGTGTGGACTTTTTCACGCCTATAGTCGATGATCCATTCCTTTTCGGCAGCATTGCAGCGGTGAATGCTTTATCGGACATCTACGCCATGGGGGGCATTCCTCTGTTTGCCCTGAATATTACCGGATTTCCCAGTGAAACGCTCCCCCTTTCGGTTTTGGCTGACATACTCAAAGGTGCCGAGTCCGTTGCCGACGAAGTCGGGATACCGGTTCTGGGTGGCCATTCCATTAAGGACAAAGAACCCAAATTCGGCTGGGTCGTCACCGGAGAAGCAGGTCCCGGCGGTATCATCCGTAACAGTACGGCACGTCCCGGGGATATCCTGATACTCACCAAACCGCTGGGATCGGGCATCCTGACGACGGCTATAAAAAGAGAGTTGGCAGATGATATCCTGATTGACGGGGTAGTGGAACTGATGCAAACGCTGAATAAAAACGCCGCAGACGCCATGATAAAAGCCGGTGTGTCTGCCTGTACGGATATTACCGGATACGGACTGTTGGGACATCTGGCTGAAATGTGTGAAGCCAGTCATGTTTCCGCTGTACTTGATTATACCCAAATACCCTTCATGGAAGGTGTCTTTGAGCTGGCCGCAAAGGGAGTCGTACCCGGCGGTTCAAAAAAGAACCTGGCCTTTGTAAATCCGAAAGTAGCCTTTGAAGCTGACCTGGCCCCTTTTCAACAGATCATGCTGGCCGATGCCCAGACTTCAGGCGGATTGCTCATTGCTGTCTCTCCTGATTCGGCTACAAAGCTGCTTGATGAACTGAAAAAAAATTGTAGGTACTCACCCGCGGTGCTGGGTAAACTATATCGCAGCGCAGAGAAGAAAATATATATAAAATAGACTATTGACCGTTAAAACGAACAGCGTACAGGCAACATCCGGAGGTTTTTCTCTAAAAATATTCAGCGAATATAACCATGAATTGTCGGACCCTGCACGTCCGGCCTATTTTTTTGACTATTCCATTCATATTACAAACCACAATCCCGTATCGGCACAACTCATCCGGCGTACCTGGGAAATCATCGATGCAAATGGGAATAAAAACTACATCTCAGGTCAGGGGATCAAAGGTGAAAAACCGCTAATTAAATCCGGGGAGTCCTATCATTACCGCAGTTTCTGTATTTTACCGACTGAGTTCGGTATTATGAAAGGCGTTTACCGCATGAAAGACGCTCATGGGAATACCTTCGAGATTGAAATCCCCACTTTCCGGTTGTTGAAATCTTCAGCAATTCAATAATTACTCTGCGGCAACTACAGCTGGCCTGAACTGACCTTCTCTTCGTAATCAAGCAGATAATGAGCACCCCGGCTTTCCCGTGCTTCCAGGGTTGCATCCACCACGGCAATGGCGGCTTGCAATCCGTTACGCAGGCCGATAATATTCTCATCCAGCTTGGCGTTGCGATAAAACCGCTCTACATCAATTTGCAGATTTCGTAGAATGGTCCGGGCTCTGTGCAGCCGCTCCCGGGTACGGATCAGCCCTACGTAATTCCACATGGTGCTTTTAATAGTCTGCCAATCCTGCCGGATTAAAGCAGGGTCGATCACCTGAGAGGCGTTATACCAGGGATCTATGTCGGGGAACCAGACATCATCTTCACAATGATCCGCAGCATCCCGTCCGGCTTTAAATCCCCAGACCAGAGCCTCCAGTAACGAAGAACTGGCCAAACGATTTGCACCATGAACACCCGTACAAGAGACCTCTCCAACAGCATAGAGTCGATTTAGAGAGGTCCGACCCACCAGGTTAACAGACAATCCGCCGCAGTTATAATGGGCTGCCGGAACAACCGGAATTGGCTCTTTTGTTATATCATATCCTTTTTCGAGACAGACACGATATATCCCGGGGAACCGTTTCTTTACCCAATTGGGTTTTTTATGCGAAATATCCAGGTAAACACAGGACTGCCCCGTATCCAGCATGGTTTGGTGAATACCCCGGGCAACAATATCTCTGGGTGCCAGTGATCCCTTGGGATGGAATTGTGTCATGAACTCTTTGCCCTCATGTGTGAGCAGACGGGCTCCTTCACCACGCATTGATTCCGTGATCAGAAAACGGCCGGACTCATGAAAAAGTGTGGTTGGGTGAAACTGGATATACTGGAGATTGATGCAGCGGGCACCTGCCCGCCAGCCCATGGCAATACCATCACCCTGGGCCTCGGCAGGATTTGTAGTATGCAGATAGATTTGACCCAGACCGCCGGTGGCAAGGATCGTTCGGTTTGCAAATATGGGGATGATCTCACCGGTGGAATTGTCCAGCACTATTGCCCCAAAACAGGTTGGCTTCTTATAAATATCTGTGGACGTATTTGAATGGTGAGAATAGGTTAATAGATCAATGGCCGTATATCCGGTGCGCAGATCAATTTTGGGGTGACTTCGCAGCAACCGCGAAACCTTTGTCTGAACGGCATAACCGGTTTGGTCCTTGGAGTGCACGATTCGCGGCGCCGAATGTCCACCTTCTTCGGTCAAATCGAGTTCACCTTTTGAATTTTTATCAAAGCGGACACCACAGCGGCGGATCAGTAAATCCTCTACAAGCCCCGGCCCATCCTGACAAAGTTGATCCACTGCCGGCTCCCAACAATGCCCGGCACCGGCAGTCAGGATATCCTGCTTTAATTTTTCAGGGGATTCACTACTGTTTTTATAAATTATACCGCCCTGGGCTCTGGGAGTATTACCGCCAAGGACATCATCCGTTTTACTGATTATGACGACAGAGATGCCCCTGTCGGCTGCGCTGATGGCAGAGACGGAACCCGCAAGACCCGAACCAATAACCAGTAGATCAGTTTTCAGCATCTGTACAATTTATACATCAGATGAATTCCATACGGATATCTCTGCTGCCGGCACTATGGGTCAGCGCCCCCACGGAGATTGCATCTACCCCGGTCACCACATAATCGGCGAGCGTTGCAAGTGTAATACCTCCGGATGCCTCAACGAAAATTGACTCACCACCTGCAGAACTGCGGATCAGCTCTACAGCCCTGACTACCTGGCCCGGCGACATGTTATCCAATAGAAAACCATCCACGCCGACAGCCAGACCCTCTTGCAACTGGTCAAAAGTGTCCACTTCAAGTTCTATGGGGAGATCGTTGCGGGCAGTGCGGCAGTTTTGCACGGCTCTGGTCACACCGCCGGCGGACCGGATGTGATTATCCTTAATGAGAATACCGCTGGAAAGATCCAGACGATGATTATAACCTCCGGCAGCAGCAACGGCGTATTTTTCAAAGAGCCGCAGGCCGGGTGTCGTTTTACGCGTATCCAGTATTTTGACTTGCTGAGGGCGGGCAATTTTGACAAATTCGGCCGTCAGAGTAGCTATGCCGGCAACATGTTGTAATAAATTTAGTACGACTCTTTCCCGGGTGAGCAGATCCACATAAGGCCCGCTCACGGATGCAATTACTTCACCATCTCTCAGAGTTTTGCCATCCTCAAAATTCAACCGAACGCTACAGTCATCCCCGAAACACCGGGTAAGTATCTCGGTCCCCACAAAAACCATTTCTTCTGCGGCAATGATCTCCCCCTGCCCCGTTGCGCCCTGAGCATGGACAGTTCCGGAGGTGGTTGCATCACCCCGGGGCAGATCCTCATGTAAAAACTCTGCGATCTTTGCCGTAACATAAGCCCCGTGGAGATGTCTTAACTGGGGATAACTGATCAACTGAGTTCCAGCATTCTTTCGAGGGGTTTAAGGGCTGCCAGTCGTAATGATTCGGTCATCGTAATTTCAGGTGACAACGTCTCAAGCGCATGGACCATTTTCTCCAGCGTATTGAGCCGCATGTAGGGACATTCATTGCAGCTGCAGCCTTCCGTATTGCCCACGGCAATGTAGGTTTTGTCAGGATTTGCCAGTTCCATCTGGTGAATTACTCCGGGCTCGGTGACAATAATCAGTTCGGGATCGGGACCTTCAACGGCATATTTGATTATTTTTGTGGTGGAACCGATAATATCGGCATGCTGTAAAACGGCAGCGGTGCATTCGGGATGCGCCAGCACCTTCGCCTGCGGGTGACGAACTTTTAAGCGAACGATCTCCTGCTCGGAAAAGATCTCGTGCACCTGACAGGCCCCATGCCAGAGTTTGAGGCCGCGTCCGGTTTTTTTGGCCAGGTAAGCACCTAAAAGTCTGTCCGGTGCAAATATAATCTTTTCATCCTCGGGAAGACTGTTGATAATCCGTTCTGCGTTGGAAGAAGTGCAAATGATATCGGAGAGGGCTTTGACGGCGGCGGAGCAGTTGATATAGGAAATGACAGTGTGACCAGGATATTTTTTGACCCAGCGTGAAAAATCGTCTGCCGGAGCCGAATCAGCCAGAGAACAACCGGCCTCAAGATCCGGAATAAGTACCGTCCGCCGGGGATTCAGGATTTTTGCAGTCTCGGCCATGAAATGAACTCCGCAGAACAGAATAACATCGGCAGACGTTTGCTGGGCCTGTCGGGCCAGGGCCAGACTGTCTCCCATGAAATCCGCCACATCCTGAATGTCCGGCTCCTGATAGAAGTGGGCCAGGATTACCGCATTCCGCTCCTTTTTAAGACGCTCGAGTTTTGAAAATATATCTTCCATTTAATCAGATCAATTTTACATTAAGAAGGATATGAAATTTACACTCTCAACTCGTGAATGTAATAATTGAATTCTGATTTATATCAGGATTATCATCGTAAATCAATTTAGTTTTACTACAGAATGGCACAGCTGATATTATTAACAGATTCAGGCTGTATATAATTGCACCGGCAGGTTTGCCGATAATGCTTCTCCGAGATATTTTAACACAACGGATTAATAGCTGTTTCAGGATGTATTCAACAGTTCTAAACGTTATGAATATTTTGCGGTTGAGCTGTAATTTTAAACCAGTGAAATTACCCATTTATATTGTTTCGGACAACCATTTCAAAATGAATTTGACGCCGGAGGAACTGAACCGCAGGTCAAAATTGTACGACCTTTTTGAAAAAATAAAATCTACCGGCGGAACATTGATCATCGGCGGAGATTTTTTTGACTTCTGGTTTGAATTCAGGCATGTCATTCCGTCTGCCTATTGTGATGTGCTAAGTGAACTGCGGGAACTGCAGAAAACGGGAATTGAGATCCACTACGTAGTCGGGAACCATGATTTCTGGGATTTTGGTGCTTTCACGCGGCTTTTCGGAGCCCGGGTTTACAAAGAAGATATGCAGTTCATGGTTGGAGACGAGTCGGTGTTGCTCACACACGGCGACGGCATTCTAAGCCGCGATACGATGTACCGTATGATGAAGGTAATAATACGCAGTTCCGTGAGTATCTTTTGCTTTAGATTGGTACACCCTGAGGCCGGTTGTTGGCTGGCGCGCAGGGTTTCCAGAGCTAGCGGTAAACACAACGATCATACGCCCTGTGACGTGGACCTCATCGAGTTGCGGCAGTTTGCCGAGAGACACTGGAAAGCCGGGATCAAGACGGTTCTGATGGGACATTATCACCAAACCGGGATCAGCACTGCAGGAGAGCACAGCTTAATTCACCTGGGAGACTGGCTGACTCAATTTACGGTTACCATCAGAGATGACCGGGGGTGGCACCAGGAGTCAGCCTGAAACCGGCGGCGATCATGTGACTGAGGCTGTAATTATCGAAGTAATCGAATAATGTGAAAGAAAAATTATGCATCTATTTCATGCCGTTTTTTCTCACCGAAGATTGAATTATATTACAGTATTTCTTCTTCTATCGTTGAATTTTGCGAACGATCTGCTCCAACCCTATATCTTAATTGGTGAAAGCGGAGAATCCGTCGAAAAAACGACTAATGAACTCATCGCGGCCATGTTCATGAACAATTTTCAGATGCTGGGTGAATACACTCCGGCTGAGGATACTCAACGCCATGTGCTGGTAGTGTCAAACGAACTGTTACGGGCTGCTATTAACCTGGGATCCCCCGAGGCCGGCTTTTTGGGAGGTATTCGAATCGGTATCACGGCCAAAGGTAAGCTGACATACATCAGCTGTCAGGATCCTGAATATTGGGCAAATGCCTATTTCCAGGATGATTATCCCAAAGTCCACCTTTTCATTGAAAAATTCAAGCAAGACCTGTTAAAAGCAATGCCGAAATTCAGGATGCGCTCAGGCATCGGTTTCGGTTCTCAGAGCGGTATCGGTGAACAGAGCCTGCGAAAGTTCCATTTTGACCGCAAAGATGCCCCTCAATTTAAAGATAAAATCTTACTGCAGGATTATCCTGATTTTGCTGCTGCCGTTACGGGGCTGGAAGCAAAACTCGAATCTTCTTCAGCTTTTCGACAGGTGTTTAAATTTGAACTTCCGGATAAAAAAATAACTCTTTTCGGCATTGCTTTAAGAGCCGCACCGGACGAGTCTGAGCTGATAGAGCTGTTGGACCGGGCAGACCGGAAAAATACGGCTTTCTTACCGCTTGAAATACTGGTCATCGACCACAGAGTTTATCTGCCGGATCCCCTTTTTCGACTGCCGCTATCATTCCCGGATATTGACAAAAGAAGCTATAAAAAGCTCCGCAAGCTGGCTCCGGAGTTGCGGAATCAACTGACTTCTTTACTACACTAGGTTTCTCATCCTTTTGAGCTGAGACCAGGACGATGATAAAAAAAGCCATAGCAATATTAAACAGAGGATATTAATTCCTCTGGCTGTGGTTCTGTTTCTGTTGCTTTCCACTTCGGTCATCGCCATTTACCAGATGCAGAACCGCCATATTACACAGATTGTGGGAACCAGACTCAGTTCTGTTGACAAGCTGTTCAAACAACTGCTGTTGGATGACGGCAATATGCTCTCCAGTCAGATCGATTATTTCGACGGCAGCCGGAGCCTGCAATCTGCCTGGCTCAATAAAAACAGGGAACGTCTCTACCAGCTGTCCAAGCCCATCTTCGAAAATATCAGCAAGAAATATGCTATTACTCACTTTTATTTTATCGATAAGAATAAGACCTGCTTTTTGAGGGTACACAGCCCGCGCTATTTTGGGGACCCGATCAAACGGATCACCCTGGAAGAAGCCGGGAGAACCGGCATGCAGGCTCAGGGCATAGAACTGGGAACTTTTGGTACATTTACACTGCGAGTCGTGCGGCCATGGACGATAGACGGTGAAGTCCAAGGGTATATTGAACTGGGAATGGATATCGGTCACATCACACCAAAACTTAAGCAGTCTCTGAATTCGGAACTGATCTTTACAGTCGATAAAAAGCACCTTAAACGAGACCTCTGGGAAAAGGGCCGGCAAATCCTGGGCACCCACGGAGACTGGGATGCTTTATCACAGGCCGTAATTCTGGATGCAACTATTAAAATTGACCTGCCTGAACTGGACCGGAAAATGGACGAACATTATAAAAAGCATACCCGTGATCTGTTTAGTGTCTCAAAGGGTGACACCAAATACAGGGGTGGTTATATTCCGCTTCAGGATGCAGGGGGCAC
>JAJRUW010000072.1 GCA_024277615.1 Fidelibacterota bacterium
AAACATCAACGCCTGTGCAAAAATTATGGGCATAACGCCGGCTGTTAGAATTCTCAAAGGAATGTGAGTGCTCTGACCGCCATAGACCTTCCGCCCCACTACCCTTTTAGCATATTGTACGGGAATCTTGCGAACACCGGTGGTAATGAAAACAACAAATAAGATTACGCCAAACATCAATACAAGCAACATGATGTTTGTAATAGGATTCACGATCCCACTCTGCATTTGCTTTATTTGACCGAAGATGACATGAGGTGCTCTGGAAAGAATACCGATCATGATGATCAGAGAAATTCCATTCCCGATCCCGTAATCAGATATCTGTTCACCCAGCCACATCACGAATATTGTCCCGGTAACCAATGTGACGATGGTCACAAAATAGAAAATAAAGTTTGGGTTCGGTACAATAGCACCTTGATTTGAAGCCGGGTACGAGGCCAGGAAAATCGCAACACCAATGGCCTGCAAAAAGGAAATTAAAACTGTTCCATAACGGGTAAGCTGTATGATTTTCTTCCGGCCTTCATCCCCTTCTTTCTGCAATCTCTGGAAGTACGGGACCACTGCCCCCAGAAGCTGAATGATGATGGAGGCTGAAATATAAGGCATGATTCCGAGTGCAAAAATCGAAGCCTGACGAAAAAAACCGCCCGCAAACATATCATAAAGCCCCAGGAGAGAGTTATTAAAACTGTCCATAACTGCCGCCAGGGCAACTCTGTTAATACCGGGAACCGGGACATGCCCCCCCAGTCGATAGATCAGGATCAGGCCTCCTGCAATACCAAGACGTTTTCTTAGATCAGGAATCCTGAAGACATTTATAAATTTATCAATCATGAGAATATAGCCTTACCACCAGCTTTTTCTATTTTTTCAATTGCGGAGGAACTGAACATATCCGCAGTAACTTCCACTGCAAAATCAATATTACCATTTCCGAGAATTTTGACGACCTGATGTGCTTTTTTAATAACACCGTTCTCGATTAATGTATTGACATCAACCTTGTCCAGTTTAAGACTGGCAATCCGGTCAACATTTACAATCTGAACTTCCTTTTTAAAAGGATAGTTGGAGAATCCCCGCTTCGGGAGTCTTCTCATCAAAGGCGTCTGACCACCTTCGTAATGAATTTTTGATTTAAAACCGGAACGAGAGCGCGCACCGTCACTACCTTTGCCCGCAGTGCGGCCGTGCCCGGAAGCATTTCCTCTTCCGATCCGTTTTCTGTTTATTTTGGTTCCTTTGGCAGGATTAAGATTACCCAGATCCATTATATTTCCTCGACTTTCAATAGATGAGAGATTGATCTGACCATTCCAAGGATTGCCGGCGTTCCGGCATGTACGACACTTTGGTTCATCCTGGTGATGCCTAATGCTATCAGGGTCAATTTGGCCCTTTTACGATACCCGATCGCACTCTTGATTTGAGTAATTTTGATGTTCTTTATTTTTTCAGCCATTATAACAATCTTTTAAGAAAATAATTCTTTAACTGTGATACCTCTTTCACGCGCTACAGTAAACGGATCGCGCATTTCACGCAAGGCCTTTTCTGTTGCTCTCACTACATTCAACGCATTCGAAGAGCCGGTCACTTTTGTGAGAATGTCAGTGACGCCTACCTGCTCCATCAGAGCCCGTATGGGGCCACCAGCGATAATACCTGTTCCCGGTGATGCCGGACGCATTACTATCTTAGTTGCACCGAGTTTCATATCAATACGATGCGGAATGGTGCCATTGATAATATTCGATTTGAAAATATTCTTTTTTGCACTCTCTTTAGCTTTGTTGATGGCTGACATGACCTCATTAGCCTTGCCGAAGCCGACACCGACATGTCCATGTCCGTCACCAACCGCAACAGTGGCATTAAAGCGGAATCGTCTGCCCCCTGTGATCACCTTGGCGACCCGTTTTATGGAAATAACAGTCTCTTCCTTTAACTCTAACTCTGATGGATTAATAAAACTCAATCTGAATACTCCGCTTAAAATTGTAAACCAGCTTTACGGGCACCCTCTGCCAGGGCTTTAACCCGGCCGTGATAACGATATCCGTTCCTGTCAAAAATAACTTTGCTTAACCCTTTTGAAACGGCTGCTTCTCCAAGGGTCTCTCCAACTATTGCACTTTTTTCAATTTTTCCCTGCGCCTTTTCAATTCTCGCCTGCAGACCCTTATCAGTGCTGGATGCTGCTGCCAGTGTAGAGCCGATATTGTCATCAATAACCTGTGCACTGATATTTTTATTCGATCTGAAAACAACCAGCCTCGGATATTTTCCAATGGCCAAATGACCCTTCAGGCGTCTTTTCTTTTCAGTCCAACTCTCGTGTTTATTTTTATGTGCCATTTTAACTAGCCTCCAATGGTCTTTCCGGCTTTCCTGCGAACATATTCATCCGAATATCTTATACCCTTACCCTTATAAGGTTCGGGGACTCTGAATGACCGGATTTTTGCTGCTACATGGCCAACCAATTGTTTGTTGATTCCTTTGACGATGATGATAGTCGGTTTTGGCGTCTCTACCGTAATCCCTTCCGGGATTTGCATGTAGATCGGATGAGAATAGCCAAGATTCAAAAGGAGAATATTACCCTGCTTTGCATCCGCTGAATACCCAACACCTACCAAATTAAGTTCACGGACATAACCCTCTGAAACGCCATGTACAAGATTGGCGATCAGGGCTCTGAAAAGTCCATGCAATTCACGATGTTTTTTCGAGTCACTGGGACGCAAGACGGATATCTGACCATCTTCTATCTGTAACTTTATATCAGGATGAATATCCTGACTTAGTTCACCAAGTTTTCCTTTTACAGTGAGGGTTGTTCCATCCGGAACTATCTCTACACCGTCAGGTACCTGGATTGGTATTTTACCGATTCGGGACATTATTAAATTACCAAACTTAAAATTAAATTACCAGACGTGACAAAGGACCTCGCCGCCGACATTGAGTTTCTTTGCAGTTTTGCTGGAAACCACGCCTTTTGAGGTCGTCAGTATTGCAACGCCCATTCCGTTTAAAACCCTGGGAATATGATCACTATCCGCATAAACCCTGCAACCGGGTTTGCTGATCCTTTTAATTCCCTGAATAACCGGAACCCCTGATTTCTGATAGTTCAGGAATAATCGCAGGATTCCCTGTTTATTGTCCTTGATAATAATATAATCACGGATGAAATGTTCTTCTTTCAGCACATAGGATATCCTGGTCTTTAAATTGGAGCCCGGGATATCAACCCAGCTTTTCTTGGCTGCCTGTGCGTTCCTGATTCTAGTTAAATAATCTGCAACTGGATCTGTCATTGACATAAAATAAGTACCCTTACCAACTTGCTTTGGTTATACCAGGGATCAATCCGTTTAAGGCCATTTCCCTGAAACAGATACGGCAAAGACCAAATTTTCTGTACACAGACTTGGGTCTTCCGCAATTATTACACCTTGAGTATTTCCGTGTGGAAAATTTAGGTTCTCTTTTGGCTTTTACAATAAGAGCTTTCCTGGCCATCAGGCAGCCTCCTCAGAATCTGCTGTCTTTTTATTTTTCCTCATCGGCAAGCCGAGAGCGGCCAACAATTCATAAGCTTTATCATCCGTATCAGCCGTCGTTACAATAGTGATATTCATTCCCCTGACCTTATCAATTTTATCATAATTAATCTCCGGAAAAATAATCTGCTCAGAGACTCCCACATTATAGTTACCGCGGCCATCAAAGCCCTTTGCCGACAGGCCTCTGAAGTCCCTGATTCGCGGCGTCGCCAGGCTGATAAACCGATCGAGGAACTCATACATCCGGTAACCGCGCAAGGTGACTCTGAGTCCCACAGGATCATTGGCTCTGATTTTAAAATTTGAGATAGCCTTTTTCGCCCTGGTTACAACCGGTTTCTGTCCGGCAATTGAAGTCATTTCTGATACGGCAGCCTTGAGACTATTCGCATTTTCACGGGCATCTCCAATCCCCATATTCAAAACGATCTTGGTTAATTTAGGGATCATCATCTCATTGTCAAGTTTGAGTTTTTCCTTGAGAAAAGGTTTAACTTTTTCCTTATATGCCAGCAGCAGTCTGGGCTTATAATCAGTATTTTCTTTTTTGGCCATTTTAATCTATAATTTCCTGTGTTTTTTTGGCAATTCTTACTTTCTTTCCATCCTCCAGTATTTTGTAACCAACTCTAACGGCATTCCCGTTGACAACCAGCTTTACATTTGAGATATGGATTGAAGATTCTTTACGCTGTCTGCCACCCTGCGGGTTATCATCAGTTGGCCTTAGATGTTTAGTGACCATGGCCACTCCCTCTACTAATATCCGATCAGTTTTGGGATATACCTTCAAAACTCTGCCGGTTTTACCCGCATCGCTTCCTGAAATTATCTTTACGGTTTCACCCTTTTTAATGAACATAATTAAATTACCTCAGGCGCTAATGAAACGATTTTCA
>JAJRUW010000073.1 GCA_024277615.1 Fidelibacterota bacterium
AATTGTCAGGGACAATTTTCCGGAAAGGTTTTTCAGATTCGCAGTAACATGTAATTCAGACCCTGAGCTAATAAGCGCAGCAATTGACTCTGCCTGGATTAAATCAAGCTTGCCATTCATAAATGCTCTGAAAGAAAATTCTCCCGGCTTAGCCCCTCTGATACCTCCCGCAATAAGCCCCTGCATAATTGATTGTGGAATGTAGTTACCCCCATGGCATGAGATCTCCAACACATCCTCACCGGTAAAACTATTCGGTGACGGATAATAAATTACAATACCTTTGTCGAGTTGAATTCCTGTTTTCAGATTATATATATTTGATAAAACTGCAGTGCGAGGTTTGATTTTATCATGCTTTATAAGAGCAGGGAGAAGTTTTTGAATTTTTTGCCCTGAAATTCTGATTATGGCGAGAGCGCCGATACCCGGAGGGGTTGCAATTGCTGCAATAATATCCTTTTTGTAGGCGGACATTATGAAAAGCGGAGCTTAATCAGCTCGTATGGATCGTTGTTGAATTATATTAAGGATATTATAAACAGCGTAGTACAAATTTAAACCTGATGGGAATTGATTGAACAGCAGGAAGAAAAAACCGGTCATCATGTACATCATCGGTTTTTGACTTTTTTCCATTGTTGCCATAGATAATCGTTGCTGGAAAAACATCGTAATTCCCATGAATAAGGGCAAAATGGCAACCCCGCTTCCATAAATCGGAATTGAAAAGGGCAACTGATATATGATATCAGGCTGGGATAAATCTTTGATCCAAAAGATAAATTCCGCTCCGCGAAATTCTATAGTATTTCGGAATACTACGAACAGTGCAAACAGCAAAGGCATTTGAATGAGCATCGGCAGACAGCCTCCAACGGGGTTTACCCCGTGCTTTTTATAAAGCGCCATAACTTCGCGATTCATACGCTGGGGGTCACCCTTGTATTTGGCTTGAACAGCTTTGATTTTCGGCTGAATCGCCTGCATTTTTTTTGTAGAGCGATAACTTTTTTTTGTCAAGGGACCGGTAACAAAACGTACAAGAAATGCAAATAATATTAGGACTACACCATAATTAACCGTAAAAAGATTAAATGGTTTGTGCAAAAAGGTAAGAGAGGTCAAAATAATATACTTGCTGATTGGACGAATAACTTTGATTCCCCAATTCATAGCATCTTCGAGATCAACTCCCGTGTTCTGTAATAGTTTATAATTCTGAGGCCCTAAATATATCGTCGAGTTGATTTTATTCTCTGCATTGGTATACCCAATTGAACCATTATAAATGGGGGTCAATTTGCGTTTACCAAAATATATGTTATGGGCAGATAGAGTTCCGTAAATTCCAGTTTTATCAGGCAATATAGCCACAATAAAATATTTATTTTTTATTGCAATCCAGTCTGTATTCCCCTCAAATTTTTTACGTTTAATATCCTTGTCTTTAGATAGCTTAATATCGTCCATTTGCCCGGATTGATAAATAATCCCGGCAGAATTCCGACTGTCGGCAACTTCCATCTTTTCAGTGGGAATGAGGCCACCCACCCAGGCGAGTTCGATATTTTTTCGGTAGGCAACATCAGAGTCTGTTAACATATACTGATGAACCGTTTTGTAAGAATCTCCAAATAAAGTAATTTGTTTATTTAGAACAACCCCCGATTGATCGGAATAACTGAATTGCAGAGTAAGTGAATCACCCGGGGCGATGATAAAAAACTGCCCGTCTCTGTATGGTGAATCAAAGGGAGCATTAAAGTAGTCGTAACTTTCTTCATCGATATCATAGTATGCAAGACAGGGTTTACAGGCTGTATCGTCTGGCTGCAACAAGGAAACCGGTAAGTCATCCTGATATACCCCATCATCATCGTAAGAGCCTAAATAATTTTTCAGACTATAATCGACAAATGAGCCGCCCGACCTGTTTGATAAAGTTAAATGATAAAGTTCAGTTTCAATCTGAATGGAAATCTCATTTTGAATTTCAATCGGCTTAGTAATTTGCTTTGCAATCACCAGATCTTCCGAGACAGGCGTTTCTGATGCCGGTTCATGCTCACCGGCAGGGATAGCCAAGCTGTCTGTTGCAACATTAATTGGGACAGCTTCCGGTGTTTTCTGTTGCGTTTGAGGCGGAGAAATCAGACGATAATAAAAAGGAGTCAGGATTATCACAACACCGATTAACAGTATTGCAAGTATATTGTTACGCGTATTCATCGATTATTTAACAGGATCATAATGATCTCTCCCGGAATAGGGATGACAGCGCATTATCCTCAAAAATCCCAACCATGAGCCCTTCAGTGCACCATATTTTGAAATTGCCTGGATTGTATATTCAGAGCATGGTGGGGAATAACGACAGGAGGGTGGCAATAACAACCCGAGTGTATTTTGATAAAGTTTTACCAGGGCGATGAAAATATATCTAACCGAAGACCTCATCCGCAAATTTCTGGAAAGAGTCTTGCAAATCCTTATAGGATATGTGGCTTTTTAGAGGTTTAATGATCAATGTTTTGTCTAATCCGAAGTGCAGCAGATCTGTAAAAATTGAACGGCAGCGGCGTTTTAACTGGTTTCGTTGTACCGCAAGCCCGAATTTTTTTGATACAATAAAACCAATAACAGGCTCATCATCCGTTTTATATCTGATTTGCAAATTTTTCGTATGCAATATTTTTGAAGATTTAAAACAGGATTTAAATTCACTCGATTTAAGTGACCTTCTCAAAGGAATAAACTAAGCTGAAAGGACCTTACGGCCTTTTCTTCTGCGGCGTGCTAATATTGCGCGCCCGTTTTTTGTGCTCATACGCTTTTTAAAGCCATGTTTGTTTTTACGTTTCCTGTTACTGATTCTGATGGTTACTTTCATTTCAAATCCAATTATTTCTATTAAAAAAAAGCCCAGTATTTTAATACAGAAATTAGGTGACGAAAAATATTTATTTCTTCTTAATCCAGGATGCCGAAATGATGGTATGAATGCCTCCGCGCGGGCGAAAGTCACCCTGAACGTCAATCTTCTTTGGGTTAAGTGCCGACACCAGGTCATCCATGATCCGGTTTGTTACGTGTTCGTGGAAAATGCCAAGATTGCGATACTTAACAATGTATAATTTCAGGGATTTTAATTCTACAATTTTTTGATCGGGAATGTAGTTTACGGTTATAGTTGCAAAATCAGGCAGGCCCGTTTTCGGACATACACAGTTAAATTCCGGGATGGAGATTTTGACGGCGTAATCGCGATTCGGATACTGATTTTTAACAGTGACCAGGTCTTGGGCTGTAGGTTCATTCATTTGATTTATTTATGAAAAAAAAAGGCGCCAGAGGCGCCTGATTAAAATATCAAAACCAACTATTTTGGATTGTTGGTCGGTTTAACTTTCCGTCTCCGGCTGTGAGAACGTTTTTTCTTTATAATCGTTTGGTTGCTTGCATCGCTGTTACCGGGGTCAGTGTAATCAGATCCGCCGCCAGAGCCATTTGAATAATTCATCGTGATGGCATCTGACCCGCTGGGGATATAATTACTGTGATGCGTATTGCCGGCCAGTGTTAATGACAACAACACGATCATAAGAGCCATTAGTTTAATAAACGTTTTCATAATGCAATAATATTCAGTTGAAATCCTGCTTTAAATATATTATTAAATAAACACATTATCAAACCAAATTGTAAACTCTAATCAGAACGGGAGTTCCTCTTCGTTCTCATCCGATACCTGCGTCGAAGACTCAGTCGGTTCTTCAGTTTTCCATTCCAGAGGAGTGACGGAACCGCAGACGATTTCGGTGACCTTGTGTTGCTTGTCTTCTTTATCGGTCCATGAGCGTGTTCGCAGGCTCCCCTCGATTGCAATTAACTGACCTTTTTGGATATACTTGGATACAAAATCAGCGGTTTTATTCCAGGCTACAAGATTGTGCCACTCCGTATGCTCCTGCCGCTTGTCGTCTGTTCCCCAGACTTCATTAGTTGCGATAGAAAAACTGACTGTTGATGTTCCTGATGGTGTGAAACGACCCTCGGGCTTATTCCCGACCCGACCGACCAGGATGACTTTGTTGATACTGGAACGTTGCATGTTATTCTCCTTAGTATTAAAAATATAGTGTAATCACAGACAAAAGTTAATATCTTTACAGGAAAAATGCAAAGAATTATAAACGAGACCGGTTTTCAAATGATGTGAATCCATGAGATCCCGAACGGTACTATTCTCAACTAGTCCGGAAAGACTACTCGATAAACACCAAGCATGGTAAATCTATTTTATTAGCGGATGTTACAGAGTGTAATTCATATTGTTTTATTGATCACCGCAGGATAAAAATTCACTAATAAAATAATAGGAATACTCATGAAATACACCCCTTTTTTAATAGCAGTTCTTTTTTTCTGTATCATTGGCGCTACCGAAAATATCTGGATTGATCATGCCGGAAGTAAAATCTCCGCCAATAAAATCATTGTAAAATTGACGGATGCAGTTGCTCCCAAACTCGGTTCTGAAGAACCAGCTTCGATCGCGGATATATCCGGCCTTGAAAGCTTATTGACAAGAGAAAAAGTAAGCGAATTCAAACCCGTTTTCAGAAACTTCGCCACATTTACCAAAGCTCATTATCAACAGCATCTGCATCAGTATTATTATTTTGAATTTGAAAATCCCGAAGATGTTATCAAACTAAAAAGCGAACTGCTTTCACTGGACAGTATTGAATCTGTGGATCTGAATTATCAGGTTAACATTGCCACTGTTCCTAACGATACTTATTACCCTGATCAATGGGCTCACGATAATCAGGGACAGGCCGGACCAAACAATGTTGGCATACCTGATTGTGATATGGACACTGATGAGGCCTGGGATATTGAACAGGGCAGCGAGGATATCATAATTGCTATTTTGGATACGGGAATTAACAGTCATGTAGAATTTACCGGGAAATTACTCCAGGGCTACAATTCAGTCAATGGCGGTACGAATACAAATGACGTTTTCGGCCACGGCTCATTTTGTGCGGGCATCGCCGCTGCCAGAGGCAATAACGGGGTCGGTGTTGCGGGTGTTGCCTGGGAATCAAAATTACTCCCGGTCAAGGTATTGACGGACTCCGGTTACGGCGATCAAATAGATCTTGCCGACGGCATTCAGTGGGCTACGGATAACGGAGCCGACGTGATTAGCATGAGTTTGCAGTTCGGGCAGGATTTTGTAAATGTCTGCAACGACGCAATTAACTATGCGGTGGCCAACGGCACCACAGTTCTTGCAGCTGCCGGGAACTTCGATTCCAGTCCGGTGACCTTCCCTGCTCAATATGAAAACTGTATTTGTGTCGGCGGCCTGTCTCCCTGCAATGAACGAAAATCCTCTGGTTCCTGTGACGGTGAAAATTTCTGGGGCAGCAATTATGGCGCCGACCTTGATTTTCTCACACCCTGCGTCCTGATCAATACAACCACCAACAGCGGCGGATACACATCAACCTTTAACGGGACTTCCTCAGCCTGTCCCGCCGGGGCCGGGGTCGCGGCATTGATCATGAGCGTCTCCCCGAATTTAACTCCCATCGAAGTCAGGGAAATCATGAACAGCACCAGTGATGATCTTTATTCACCGGGCTGGGACAATCAATCAGGAAATGGCCGGCTCAACGCCCATGCAGCCGTAGCGCTGGCTTTTGAAATGGCCTGTGAAAACAACTGGGTCCCGGGAGATGTCAATAATGACATGGATATCAATGTGCTGGATCTCGTCCTGGTGGCAAATATGATCATCGGTCTGGCTCCAGAGCCTGATATCTGCCAGGACTGGGCTGCGGATTTCAATCAAAATGGCGATATTAATGTGCTTGATATTATACAAATCATCAATATAATTGTAGGTTAACAATTTACTCTGAAAGCAGCAAGCTGTTTTTACGGTTCCTCCACCGGATCAAAATGTAAAGGAATTACAATGAATAAAAAGGTAATCATTTTTCTGTTTCTGCTTCTGGCCGTTTCATTTTCAATGCCCGGGGACATTATCAGCATTGACGGGTTTGATGCTTCAGCTAAAGCACTGGTAATTAAAATCGATAATGAGATTGCACCAGTCCCCGGCAGAAATGAACCGCTTCAGCTGTCATCAAATAATCAGGCATGTAAAACAATTGCGAGTTTAGGTGCATCCAAACTCGAACCGCTGTTTAAGTCGTGGAGGAATTTTGGGACGGCTCATCTGGAACATGGACTACACCAGTACTATCTGGTCGAATTTGATCACAATGTGGACATACCGGCATTAATTATTGAAGCCGAGTCAAGCGCTGGCATCATGAAAGCCGAACCCGACTATATCGCTACAGCCAATTTGGTGCCTAACGATACCTACTATCCAGAACAGTGGGCGCATAATAATTACGGACAGGCCGGACCCGGAAATGTCGGAGTTCCCGATTGCGATACGGATACCGAAGAGGCCTGGGATATCACTACCGGCAGCAACGAAATTACCATTGCCATACTGGATACGGGTGTTAACGGAAATCATTCGGAATTTGCCGGTAAAATGGTCGCCGGTTGGGATTTCATCAATAATGATGATAACGCTTCCGATGATTTCGGACATGGGACATCCTGCGCCGGAATTGCGGCAGCCATCGGAAATAACAATAGCGGTGTCGCTGGAGTTTCGTGGGAATCCCTGATTATGCCCGTAAAAATTCTGGACTCCAACGGTTCCGGGAATGACACACAGATTGCAAACGGTGTTATCTTTGCGACTGACAACGGGGCAAGAATTATCAGCATGAGCCTTGGCGGCGGCAGTTATGTAAGCTATTTTGACAATGCCATTACCTACGCCGTTGATAATGGGACGGTAGTTTTTGCTGCATCCGGTAACGACAACTCATCCCAGGTTAGTTATCCTTCGCTCTATGAAGATTGCATTTCTGTCGGTGCCCTGTCACCCTGTAACGAACGGAAAAACCCCCTCTCATGTGACGGTGAAAGTTGGTGGGGCAGCAATTATGGTGACGGATTGGATTTCATGGCCCCGGGAGTTCTGATCTACACAACCACGATGAGCGGCGGGTATATTTCCAACTTTAACGGTACATCTTCTGCCTGTCCCCATGCTGCCGGCATCGGGGCATTGGTGCTTTCGGTGACCCCCGGTATGTCGCCCCAACAGGTTCGCTCGGTGATGCAACTCACAGCCGATGACCTCTACAATGCGGGCTGGGACGCGGAAACCGGCTATGGCAGGCTGAATGCTTTTCAGGCTGTTTCCTACTCTATCTCGACACCGGAAATTAATTTGGATGTCGATTCTGTCGTTTTTGATCTGGTTCCCGGTGCATCGGATTCAACTATAGTTTTGGTATATAATACGGGTGAGGACGATCTGACCTATTCCATTGATACGGACGGATACTACTGGACGGATTCCGACGGTCCCTACATTGATTATGACTGGATTGATATCGAAGGTCTGGGTACACAAATGACCTTTACGCATAACGATCAGGCGGCCAATGAGACCATTGATCTGGGATTTGAGTTTCCCTTTTACGGTGCATCTTACAGTCAGTGCATTGTAAATGCCAACGGGTGGCTTGGCTTTGGAGAAGACAATGTTGAATGGTCAAATACGATTATTCCCGATCCTGCCGCTCCCCGACCTGCGGTTTTCGGTTACTGGGATGATCTGAATCCCAACAACACCGGTAACAGCGATCAAATGTCCGGTGATGTCTATTATCTTGTGGAAAACGATCGGCTGGTTGTCTGGTTTGATCATGTTGTTCACTGGTACGGCAGCAACAGCATCGTCGGAACCTATGATTTTGAAATGGTGCTGTATGCGGACGGGACGATCCGCTATAATTATCGCACTATGGAAGGAGAGGTTGGCCTGGCGACCATCGGGATCCAGAATGCAGCCGGAGATGATGCCGTAATGGTCAACTATAATCAGGCTTATGCCCACGATGGTCTGAGTGTTTTGCTGCAAACTCCTCATACCTGGCTTTCGGTAGCACCGGTCTCGGCGACAATTACCCCCGGTGATGCCGTTGAGTTGACTATCGCCGTCAATTCTGCCGGTGTACCGCAGGGAGTATTTCAGGATTGGCTTGTTTTCACGACTAATGACTATGCCAATGTCCACCCCATTATTTCGGTGCTGACAACCATCGGTACCGGCGGCTGCAGCGACTGGGATATGGGAGATGTCAATCAGGACGGTATCCTGAATATTCTGGACATCATTACCATCGTAAATCTTGTGCTGGAAACTATAGAGAACCCACCGGAATGCCTTGTCTGGGCCGCTGACCTGAATGCAGACGGACTCAACAATATTCTGGATGTGATACTCCTGCTGAATATTATTCTCGGCACCTGATTGTCAGTTTTGTAAGCTGGACCGCCCTTCGGTAACAATACCGCTTTATCAACAGGCCATTTCACGGGGTACACTCAATTTGCCCTGCTGAAGAGTTGGCATGAGATTCCGGATTGGCAATTCCTGATTTGCTGTATTTACTCCCCGCTGATGCCAGGAGCAATTTCCTGCCTTCTGAAATCTTCCAACGGACAAGTCCGGTCTGCTGAAACGGTGCCATGCTCAAAACCTGCGGATGTTTTCCCAACAACTTGGCCACCCCCGGTAAGTTAGGATTAGTATTGTGTAAGTTGCTAAAATATTAGTGAATTAGGAGATATTGTATAGTAAGAAATAGCTCCAGTATTTGTAAATTTAGGTGGTTGAAAACCAATGAATTACACAATAAAGGAGCTGCGTCTATGTTTCATAAAATCACGGCCAGCATCCAATCGGAATTTAATTCCTATTTCCAACATCTTTCAAATTATATCAGCAAACCGGAGATGAGATTTGTACAGGAAGCCTGTCATGGAATCCTCACAAATAAGAGCATCATCATAACAAAGATAGCTACTCAAATACATGATAAAATCAAGTTAAAAAAACGCAGGAACGCTTCAGACGTCATTACAATAAAGTGGGATTCTGGAAGAAGCTGATAACAGGCCATATACGGTCGGTGAAGAACGTATTCCACCATGGAGACTACATGCTATTTGATTTATGTGATATACAGAAGAAATTTGCCGATAAATGGTATAAGACTCATCCAACGATAAGTCGGTCCTGGCGGAATAATTGGGAGAACCTGATTACATTTTTTGATTATCCGCCTGAAATCAGAAAAGTGATTTATACGACAAATGCCCTAGAATCTCTTAATATGACTTTGAGAAAAGTCACCAAAAACAGAGAATCTTTTCCCAGTGATGAAGCGGTGTTTAAAATCTTATATTTGGCAATAAGAAATGCATTTAAAAAACGGACAATGCCCATTCAAAATTGGAAACAGGCTATGAATCA
>JAJRUW010000074.1 GCA_024277615.1 Fidelibacterota bacterium
ATGTAGATTTTCAGCTAAACGGTTGAAGGTCCTGCCTTATATTGCATTAAATGTTGAATTAATGAAAATCAAGATCTTTGATTGCCGGTAATAATTTTCCCATTTAACCCGGGCCGTAAAATTCTGACAATTACTACTTAATCAGATTCGGAGGGAACAAAAAATTTATTTTGTAATTGAAACCCGCATTGGAATACGGATAAATTTAACGTAACATGAAAGCCCTAAAACAGATTGTAGTCATCATCATTCTCGGAACTCTGCTGGGGATGCTCCGCTTTGCCTTTACCGGTGAAGATTTTAAATTGATCAAAGAGAAGCGCGTTCTGAAGTCGGTGCAAACCAATACTGATACCGCATCAGGAGATGATAAATACAGCATTCCCGATTTTATTACGGAACCTCTGGCTGTTGATCTGCCTTTTGCCAAAGCACTTTTCGATGGGAAGCGCGGGATTTTCATTGATGCACGGGATGCAGAGGAATTCGCAGCGGGGCATATTCCGGGTGCGCTCAATATCCCTTATGACTACTATGAAGATTTTGAAGATACTATAGCCGGACTGCCGCAGGATGAAACCCTCATCACATACTGCAGCGGCGGAGAATGCGATCTCAGCACCGATTTGGGGGATTACCTCTTCTATGAACGCGGTTTCGCTTCCGTACTGGTTTTTTCAGGCGGTATGACTTTTTGGGAGGAAGCCGGATACATCACCGAATGAAACGCTTTTACTCCAAGCCCAAATTGATACTTGCTTTGCGAATTATCGTAGGGCTGCTGTTCATCTATGCCAGCATTGAAAAAATCATCGATCCGAAATCTTTTTCGGATATCATAGACAACTATCGCTTTTCTCCTGTCGCTCTAAGTAATTTTGCGGCGTTGATTTTACCCTGGATTGAGCTTATTGCAGGGTTGGGACTCATCAGCGGTATCTATCTTGAAGGTTCCAACCTGCTGCTCATGGGGCTGATCGTATTTTTCATTTTTCTAATGTCCCGGGCACTGGTTTTGGGAATTAACACACACTGCGGCTGCGGATTACCTTCTATCGGTGTTTTGAAGGATGACCCGCGTGCGGAATTGTTCAGGCGTATCATCGAAGATATTATATATCTCGGCATGCTCGCGCTGATTCAAATAAAGATTGTACAAAATAAGAAGGTAATTGAATATGACTCGATTTAAGAATTTGTTAGTGCTGGCATTCCTGATCCTTTTCGGCAGCGGAATTCAAGCCGGTACGCTGAAGCATCTTAAACTTATCGTCACCACAAACGTCAGCGGTGAAACTGACCCCTGTGGGTGAAAGAAGAAACCCCTGGGCGGTCTTGCCCGGAAAGCAACTGTTATCGATGAAACCCGCTCCGAAGGCTATCCCCTTTTCATTGTGGATGGCGGCAACCTGTTTTTTAAACGAGATAAAATAGCCGGCGGACCTTCCGGCAACAATGAAAAAATCACTGCCGAGACTATTTTGGAATCCTATAATGTCATGGGCTGTGACGGCATGACCCTGGGGTCGAAAGATTTTGCCGCAGGTCTGGATTATCTGCTGGATCTGGAAAAAAAGGCCGATTTCCCTTTCCTTTCGGCGAATATCCGCAACACCGAGGGTGACCTGCTCTTTAAACCTTACGAGGTCATCCGCAAAGATAATGTAACCCTGGGTCTCATCGGCCTGACCTCGGTTTTCTCGGCTGACGGCATCCAGGTTGACCAACCGATAGATGCCCTTTATTCCATCATCGACGAAGTGGCGGATAAATCCGATATTGTTGTCCTGCTGTTTCATGCAGATGACATGGATGTGAAAAAGATTGAGAACAAGAACCTACCGATTGACCTGGTTATCCAGGGTAAATCCCGGCGGCGTTCCAATGATGGCGGTGATAAGGCCATTCCGGTATTTCAATGCGGCGAACGAGGGAAATATGTTTACAAATTTGAATTTGGCTTCGATAAAGCAAACGGCTAAATCGTAGATGTTTCAACTTCTAAAAAAACGGTAGAAGCACTTGACCGACAATTAGCCGGACTGCTGCGCAAGACAAACACGGATGTCAGCTCCGATGATCCCGAAATTCAAAAAGTTAAAGAAGAAATTGCCGACCTGAAACGTAAAAAGCAAGTTGCCGAATCTGCCATCAAGAATGCTAATAATTATCTCACTTTTGAGAGAATTGAGATGGGAAAAAAGATTGCGGACCGCCCGGACATCCTGCTGATCGTGGATGCCGGCAAGGCAAAAATAGCCGGTAACGGCCCCACAAAGCCGGCAATTCCGTTAACCAAAATTAAGGATGCGAAATTAAAACCGGCGGTTCCCTATACTACCAGACCACCCGGGAGAAATTAAAGGAATCCGTCAAAACGATTTGCTTTGAGATTTTAATTACAACTAAATTTTTACCTGTGGCAGTGGTAACATTGCCGCAGTTGTGCGAAAGTAGCTCAGTTGGTAGAGCGCAACCTTGCCAAGGTTGATGTCGTGGGTTCGAGTCCCATCTTTCGCTCGAAAGTCCTGAAACACGGACTTTTTCTTTGGGGCGTCGTAGCCAAGTGGTAAGGCACCGGTCTGCAAAACCGTTATTCACCAGTTCGAATCTGGTCGACGCCTCTCATAAGTTGCCGAGGTGGTGAAATAGGTAGACACAAGGGACTTAAAATCCCTCGGTTTTTAAAACCGTGCGGGTTCGATTCCCGCCCTCGGTACGCATGGCAACTCACACTCCATTTATCAGATTCACCTATACCGTTCTCAACCCAAACGGTCTCCCCCAGCAAAATTCGTGGATTGTCAACTGTTCATACATTGTCTCAGTAGAAGCCAATGCTTCCAACGATCTCAAACTTTATCTCACCAATAATCAGCTGATCACAGTGAATCTCGGATCAGACCTGGATGCAAATAATATCATGAATGAGATTCTCCAGATGAAAGCGACCGGGTTGGAATACTCGGTGTACAAGATAGATTTCCTGGAGAAAACTTAACGCACATTCACTCCATACAAGCGATATTTCCCTCCAATCAGCACATCAGCAAAATCAATCCTATTTATTTCCTCATCAGAACCTTTCAGTGTGTAGGGCGTCTCATCTAAATTATACGGAGACGATATGAGTGATATTATTGAAAAATCGACTGTAAATATTATTAAACAAATCGGAGTTTCGGCAGCCCTGCTGCTTTTATTAGGTTGTGTGTACTACAATACTTTTTACAATGCCGAACAGTCCTTCGACAAAGCTCTAAAGATCATTGAAGATTCACCCACCGCTGACGACGAAGTGCCCGCAGGTGCCAAAAAGCTGCTGAATTCTGCCATTGAAAAAAGCAATATTGTACTGCAGAAATTCCCCGACAGCAAATATGTGGACGATGCCTATTACATCATCGGTCAGGCGAGTTTTTTAAAGGGTGACAATACAACGGCAGAGCGCTATTTTAACAAACTGCTATCCGAATATGCCGACAGTCCTTATCGGGCGGAGTGCAATATCTGGCTGGCTTATGCCCATTTCAAAATGGGCTATGTGGATTCAGCTCAAACCCGCATCAAAGAAATCTTAAACCTCGGGGAGACCCGTAAATCCGACAAATATTTGCTGTACAAGATAATGGGGGAAATTCAGCTGGAGAAAGATTCTTTGAACCAGGCTTTCTTTTATCTGCAGAAAGCAGCTGATTTCGCCAACACGGATAGTAAACGAGCCTTCATTTACGGCAAGCTGGTTTCACTGGCTGAAAATAGTAACGATCTTGAATCCGCCATCGGCTTTATCGAGCAATTGCAAATCTTTTCTACCAATGATCAGGTAAAAGAAGATGCTAAATTCAAATGGATTGAATATAACCGTCAGATCGGAAATTATAACATTGTGCTCGAAGAACTTGATAAAATGCTGCAGGACAGTAACAACGAACGCCTGTATCTCACTCTGGAACTTGAGCGAGCCAAAACGCTCATCGCCGGGCGTGATTTTGTGGATGCCCGCGTAGCCCTGGATGCTATCCTGGCCAATAAAACCTACCAACGAAAACCTAAAACAGCCGATGCCTGCTATTTACTCGGTAAGCTTGCCTTTACCGAAGATTTTGATTTACCCCTGGCTCTGACTTACCTTGACAGTGTTAGCCGGATCAGCACACGTTCGAATTATAAAACAGAAGTGCGCGATCTGACGAAAAAAATTGAAAAATACCAGAATCTGTTGGCCGAATTCGACGCCCTGGCCTCCGCAGGGACTCCTGATAAAACGGAATTAACACCGGTTGAAACAGAGCCTGTAATCTCCGATTCAACGGCTCTGGCGCCGTTGGGATTTCCGACCGAAGTACCCGGATCAGGTTCAGCCCCTGCAGTTACTCCGGATTCCCTCCTGTTCACGGTTTCTGAAATGCTGCTTTTTGAGTTTCAGCAAACCGATCGGGCCCTGGAATACTACCGGGAACTGGTTACGGATTATCCGGACTCTAAATTTGTACCTCAGTCCCTTTTCGTATTGCAGAATTTTTCAGATAAAAATGACGACAGATGGGGACAGATACTCAAAGAGAGATTCCCCACCTCCGTATATACGCTCGGGTTTCAGGACTCCACTTTTGCTGCTTCTTCCTTTGACCCGCTTGACAGCCTGAGAGATGCTGCCTGGCAGCTGCTGCCTGCATCCCCCCTCAACGCCAGAACCGCTTTTGACACAATAGCCAGGGAAAATCAAGATGACCGGTCAGCATATATTGCTGCCTTTATTACTGATAATTATCTCAATGACCTTGATGAAACCATTCGACGCTATCAGGAATTTTTGGAGCAATATCCGGACTCTGAAAACAGCTCATTAGTGAAAGCACGCCTGGACGATCTCCGGAAAGCAATTGAAGACCGAAAGGCTGCTGTTGTCGGCTGGGTTGATCATTACTACCCGAAACTGGAAATTCGCTCCCTGGACAGCACCTTTTTTGTGCTGGGGCAGACTGATACGGTTTTAGCGGCTGAAAAGTCGGATTCACTCTCACTGGCTTTCGGTCCGTCCAGTGTGTGGTTTTTTGCAGCTGCGGATAAAGTATATCGGAAAACTCAAACGGATTCTGTGATTATTCATAAAACATTTCCCGAAATTGAAGTTCTCGCAACCGATTCTTCCCTGATAGTCTATGCCGATGCGGATACTTTTCTACAGGCCTCCTGGCAGCAGACCCTGATCCTCTCATCGGGATCAAAATCTCAGGACATCCGTTTTTCCGGGGATTCCCTGCTGCTGAGCATTATGGACAACACACCTCTCTATGATGTGCATGAATTTGACGAGCAGCTGGCCCTGCTGGCTCCGGAGGTGGCGGCGGATACAACAAAAACGGATTCCAGCGCAGTTGCACAACAGCCGGAGATTATCAATCCGGTCTCTGACCCCGATACTACACGCATGATTGAGAACGCAGATATCCTTCCGTCGCAGACCGTCCAATCTCAACCCGACTCCGCCTCAAAGCCCCCGGAGGTGAACCCGGTTGAAACGGTCAATCTCGATTTTATTCCCGCTGAAAGCCCTGTCTCTGATAAACCGGCCCTGCTTGCCGATTCTTCTACGGTGCCTGACAGCTCACTATCTGCCGTTGAGAAAGCCGCAGAGCCGTCTGTAAACCCCGAGGTGTCAGCTGAGCAGCCTTCCGATTCGGTTACAGATTCCGGTGAGCTGACATCCAAACCCCATGCGCCGGCAGCCCCCGATTACTCTATTGCCACCAGTGTAATTCCGGAACTTAGCAAAGATACTTTGCTGGCCGCATCCGGTGATACCGCTGTAATTGCCCTCAATTCAGATACCATACCTCTGACAGAGGAACCGGACACGCTTTTAATCCCTCAAACTTCTGGATTCAATGATGCAGTTGGTGGAACGGATGCGGCGGCGCCTTCGGCTGATAGCGAGACTTTTAGCACTGCCTGGGAAAATTATCTCATCAAACCCGGTGATATGCTCACGGGCATTGCCAAAAAAGAATATCAGGATTATTCCAAATGGGTCGATATCTATGAATGGAACCGCACTGAAATAGGTGATGATCCCAATCTCATCTATCCTTTTCATGATCTGCGTCTGTTAAAAAAGACTGCCGGGACCAGGCTTATACCACAAAGATCTGTGCATATCGTGATGACCGGTGAAACTCTCTGGTCCATTGCCGGGACTGTCTATAACGATCCCAGGGCCTGGATAATTCTCTACCTCGACAATACGGAATTGATCGATCAAAATGACGGACTGCTGTATCCGGGCATGGAGCTCCAGGTAAGGAGCAGCCTACAATAGCAATGTATCAGGAGGATTGCAGAGTAACGGCTGTAAGGCAACGCTCGGACACCTTATGGGAAGTGTGCCTGTACTCCCCTGCCATCTCAGCTGCCGGCCGGCCCGGTCACTTCGTCAATTTATTACCCGCTGCCGACTGGGGTCCCGCAATGCGCCGCCCCATGAGTATCGCAGCGGTTTCAGGAGACATTTTCAGGATCTTATTTAAAGTTGTGGGCTCGGGAACGGCGAAAATGCACACCTGGGAGCCCGGTCAACTGGTGGACTGCATCGGTCCTCTGGGAAACACCTGGACGGGTTATGAAAGACATTTCCCAATACTGGTGGGTGGCGGTGTTGGCCTGGCACCGGTATGGTTTCTTGATCAGGTATTGACCACCACACAGATTCAACACTTTTTCATTGCCGGGGCCCGGACATCTGGGGAACATTTTCTTAAACATGAACCCCACAGAGGTATCTGGCTCACGACTGATGACGGCAGCGTCGGACTTTCAGGGAATGTCTTAAAAGGGCTGGAAGCAGCCATTGTGAAAATACAGGGCGAGCGAAGGACTCCCAAAATATTTTGCTGCGGTCCGCCAGCCATGAACCGTGCAGTGGGCAAATTCGCTCTCAAAGCCGGTATCCCCTGCGATATTTCCATCGAAACGATCATGGCCTGCGGCACCGGGATCTGCCAGGGCTGCGCCATTGAACTGCGGCAGGCCGTTCCGGAATTACCACCCTATCGACAACACTATGCACTCGCCTGCAAGGATGGCCCCATTTTCAAGGCGGAGGTGTTGTTTTGAGGTTTCATTTTTCACTTAATGGAATCAGTTTCAATTCCCCTTTGCTGGTGGCCAGCGGAACTTTTGGCTTCGGTGACGAAGTCACAGACCTGATTGATATAAATCAGCTTGGCGGACTCGTAACCAAATCAATAACACTGCACCCCCGGGAGGGCAATCCGCCGCCGCGTATTGCCGAGACTCCTGCGGGTATGCTGAACTCCATCGGACTGGCAAATCCGGGTGTTGACAGCTTCATTGGCGAAATACTCCCGCGGCTGAAGGCTCTGAAAACACCGGTTTTCGTCAATATAGCCGGCAGCACTCTCCAGGAGTATGTTGAAGTTTTGGATAAACTTGAAAATACAGGCGCAGCTGTTGCCGGTTATGAAATCAATATCTCCTGCCCCAACGTAAAGCAGGGCGGAATGGCTTTCGGGATAGACCCGCACACAACTGAGCGGCTCACAGGCTCTCTGCGTAAGCAAACGGACAAGTGCCTGATCATGAAATTGAGTCCGAATGTGACGCATATCGAAGAAATAGCTGCCGCTGCCGAAGCAGGTGGTGCCGATGCCCTGAGTGCCATCAATACCGTGGTTGGGATGAGCATTGATGTAGAAAACAGGACACCCCGGCTGCACACGGTCACTGGCGGTCTCTCCGGTGCTGCCATAAAGCCAATAGCGCTGGCTCAGGTCTATAAAATATCCCAAGCTGTAGGAATTCCGCTCATCGGTTTGGGCGGTATCTCAAATCATAAAGATGTGATTGAATTCATTCTCGCCGGTGCTGATCTGGTACAGATCGGAACTATTAATTTTAAACAACCGGCAGCAGCAGTCAGAATTCGGGGAGAACTGGAAGTCTGGTGTGAGAGAAATAATATTGCTAACCTGCATGATCTGAAAGGTGAAATGATAACGCCATGAAAAGAAAACTATCCCTGCTTACTTTTACGGGTTTATTCCTGATCTTCGCCTGTACACCCTCCCCCCGCTACGGAGCGGGCAGCGCTCATAAAAAGAATTCATCTGCAAATGCAAAAAAAACTTCAAAAAAACAGATTCATCATAAAAAGGTGATGACCGGCATTGCTTCCTACTACGGGCAGGACTTCCATGGTAAACTTACGGCCAACGGAGAGGTTTTCGACATGTACGGACTCACTGCCGCCCATAAGACGCTGCCGCTGAATACAATAGTCAGAGTGACCAATCTCGGTAACGATAAATCGCTCATCCTCCGTATCAATGACAGAGGACCCTATATCGAAGGCAGGATTCTGGACTGCTCCTACGGCGCCGCCAAAAAACTGGGCTATCTGAAAGCGGGAACCGCCAGAGTGCGCATCGAAGTGATTGAATGGGGCGACGATGAATATATGCAGCATGATTGATTACAAAGCAGCAGCCCCAACCTGTGAAATAATCAGTCCTCACGGTAGCTATCAAACCGTTTGTTCGCCCTGTTATTCAAGCTTAAATTTTCGACTCTTTTATGAGCAATAAATCCAACAAATGAAGGACAAAATCCAAAAACGGCTGCTGGTAACTTTTCTGGGCGTTCCGGGAATTCTGCTGATGACCTGGCTCGGGGGCTATTGGTTTTCACTCTTTACTCTGTGTGTAATGTTTATTGCAGTATATGAGTGGAAACTTCTGCTGAAACCCATAGGTGCGCAGCCGGTTATTGCTGTTTTGCTGGCAGGAATTTTCCTCCAGTTTCTCAGTTTTACAAAATTTGCCCTGCTGGATCAGTTTGAAATTCTGCTTGCCGTAGGTATTTCAACTGCTTTTGTCGAAATTTTCAGAAAAACCCAGCTGCATATTCTGAATATATCCACCACTCTGTTGGGATTTGTCTGGATAGGCTTATTCATTGGCGGACTGGCGCCGCTGCGCTTTTACGAAGCAGGCGGATACCGGATTGGCTTTGAACTTTCCATTGCCATGTTCGTCACCGTCTGGCTCTGCGACACCGCTGCCTATATCATGGGCTCACTATTTGGAAACCGGAAAATTCTCCCCAATATCAGTCCCAATAAAACCTGGATGGGATGTACCGCAGGTGTCGTGGCAGCTTTTATTTCCATGCTCACCTTTTATTATGCGGGCTTTTTCAACGGTTTCATCAATCTGGCAGATACGCTGGTGTTGGCGCTGATCTTCGGTGTGATGGGTCAGTTGGGAGATTTTGCAGAATCAATGCTAAAGAGGGAAGCCGGTATCAAAGATACGGGTTCTTTCCTGATGGGACATGGCGGCGTGCTGGACCGCTTTGACTCACTGGCCATTACGGCACCCCTCACCTATATTTATGCACGACATTTCATACTTTAATCAATGGGAAAATATTCTATGCTACAAAAACGAATTCTACTTTTTTCAGCTCTTTTAATTCTGGCCTGCGGCAGTAAAAACGACAGCTCAGCCTCAAAGCCCTCAAACTGGGATCTGGACACCTCGGGGATGCAGCCCGAAGATAATATCGGCGACTGGTTAATAATCCACGAACTGAGCGATGCCGATAAAATCCACCCGCAGGTTTCCAGCGGTGCCGACGCACAGTATATCGAAGCGGAAATATTCGAATCGCTGCTTAAACAGGATAACTACACTCTGAAACAAAAACCCTGGATCGCCGCAGAGATGCCGGTCGTATCCGACGACCACCTTGAATACACTTTTAAACTTCGCAAAGACGTGCATTTTTCCGATGGCGTTCCGCTCACCGGTGAAGATGTGATTTTCTCTCTTAAAGCTTTGCGCAACCCTTTCACGGATGCTGCGGCATTGCGGAATTATTATATCAACCTTTCCAAGGTGGAACTCGTTGACGGTGACCCCTACACGGTGAAGTTTACCTGCTCCGAAGTTTATTTCAAACACGATCTGTTTATCGGCGGACTTAATATTTATCCGAAACATTACTATGACCCTGAAGGGATTATGGATCAATATTCATTTGAAGATCTGGAAAACCTGCTCGATGAAACTGCGGAAAACGAAGATATGGATTTTTCAGACCTGCCGGCATATAAATTCGCTGACTATTATAACTCCAAGGAACTGGGACGAAAACCACTGGGTTCGGGTCCTTATGTGCTTTCCGAATGGATCACGGATGACAAGCTGGTGCTCGAGAGAGACCCAAACTACTGGGGACTCGCCGCCGGTTTCAAAAATGTCGGATATGTTCAAAAAGAGATTCATAAAACCGTCAAAGATTTCGATGCGGCCCTGATAGGTCTTAAAGCCGGTGATATTGATCTGATACGGAGTCTGCCCCAGGACAAATATCAGAATCAGACGAATTCTAATAAATTCACCGAAAATTTTAATAAAGAACTTTTCTATATCCCGTCGTACAGCTACCTCGGCTGGAACGAAAAAAATCCCCTGTTTGAAAACAAGCTGGTTCGCAGGGCTATGACCTATCTCTGTGACCGAAAGCAGATCATAGAATCGCTCTACTACGGCGAAGCCCAGATTGCCAAATCCAGCGTTTATTTTAAAAGGCCGGAATATAACGATAGTATTGAACCCTGGCCCTACGATCCGGATAAAGCACGTGAGATACTGAAGGAACAGGGCTGGGAGGATACAGACGGTGACGGCATCCTCGATAAAATGATTAATGGTGTCAAGACTCCTTTTGAATTCACTTTTCTGACGAACAATGGTAACGAAACCCGCAAGCAGGTAGGGCTGATCATGGCTGAAAACCTGCGTAAAGTTGGAATTAAAGCGGATGTACAGACTATGGAATGGTCTGTTTTTCTGAATAATGTCAGGGATCAAAAATTTGATGCCATTATTCTGGGGTGGGTCATGCCCATCACGGGAACGGACCCCTACCAGATATTTCACTCCTCACAGGCAGTGGGCCGAGGTTCCAACAGCGTCAGTTTTAAAAATAAACGCGCTGACGAGTTAATCGAACTGAACCGGAAAGAATTCGACCCCGCCAAAAGGACGGAATATATGCTCGAATTTCAGGAAATCCTGCACGAGGAACAGCCCTATACTTTCCTCTACATCCCCAAATCCAATATTATCTATCACAAACGTTTTCGCGGTGTAACGGTCTTTCCCTTCAGGCCCGGCTACGACCCTCTTGAATGGTGGGTGCCGGTACAGCTTCAGCGATATTCCGAAAGTATGTAAAAAGAGTACCGGTAAAAGAATGGTCTGTCAAAATAATAGCTTGTCAAATTCGCTGGAATTACTTTCTCCTTTGAAATATTGTCTCGAAAATTCCGTAATGTTCATTGTGTCCTATGACATCTATCGGGGCTGTGCCGGATGACCCAGTATATTATTAAGCGGATTTTATTAATGATCCCAACCCTGTTCTTCATCACGGTGATCTCATTTGCCATCTCCAGAATGGCACCGGGAGACCCTGCTGAACTGAAGGCAGGTGTCGGGGCAGGCGGAGAACTCTCTACCGGATCCGGAAAAGATTTGAACGAACGCATAATCAAACTGATCCGTAAGCAATGGAACCTGGACAAACCTCTTTTTTATATCACACTCTTTGAAGACCAGGATAATGACAATCCGCGCCCGCTGCTAAAACGGCTGACTTTTCGCTTTAACGGAACCAGAAATCAATATCACATCTGGACCGCCAATCTGCTGAGACTCGATTTCGGAAATTCTTTCAGGGACAATCAGCCGGTCATAGAAAAACTAAAAGAACGGGTGCCCGTGACCCTGATGATCAGTTTGATCTCCGTGTTTATCTCCTACCTGATCGCCATTCCTCTGGGGATTTATTCAGCCGTGAAGAATCACTCCGTCTGGGAACGGATTAGTACTTTTATCGTCTTCATGTTGTACTCACTACCCACTTTCTGGATCGGGATACTGCTCATCATCTTCCTGGGAGGCGGTGACTTTTTCAGCGTCTTCCCATACGCCGGGCTACATTCAAATACATATTCAGCGATGGGCGGCTTCGAGAAGTTCAAGGACCTCTCGTGGCATCTGGTACTTCCGGTATTCACTATGACTTATGGCAGTTTTGCCTATCTGTCAAGACAGATGCGCACGGGTATGCTTGAGATCATACGGCAGGATTACATCCGCACAGCCCGGGCGAAAGGACTGAGTGAGAAAACCGTAATATTAAAACATGCCCTGCGTAATTCCATGATCCCGATCATTACTATTATGGCCACACTTCTGCCATTATTGATCGGCGGGAGTGTGATAATTGAAACCATATTTTCAATTCCCGGCATGGGCTCATTGGGTTTTGAAGCCATCACGGGCAGGGACTATCCCGTCGTCATGGCAGTTTTTACCATCAGCGCCATTCTCACGCTTTTCGGCATTTTGATCTCAGATATTTTGTATTCAATGGTCGATCCGCGTATAACCTTTACCAAAAAGGGCGCCTGATGCAGCCGGTTAAAGGACAGACTTATTATCAGCTGGTTAAATCCCAGTATAAAAAGAACAAGCTAGCTGTGGCCGGTCTGTACATGGTGCTCTTCCTGTTTGCTATCGCCCTGACAGCCGATTTTATTGCAAATGACAAACCGCTCTATTGTAAATACAAGGGCGGGCACTATTTCCCCATTTTGAGAGAATACATGGTTGACCTTGGGATTGCAAAATGGCAGCCTGATTTTCTAAATATCGAATGGAAAGAACTGAATTTCGATTCGGTACTCTGGACGCCTATCCCGTATCGACCCTCGAATCTTGACTTCGGATCCAGATATACGCCGCCGGGCAGGAACGGACATTTACTGGGTACGGATCAACTCGGGCGGGATGTACTCTCCGGCATGATACACGGAACCCGTATTGCCCTGCTGGTTGGTTTCGTCTCCATGAGCATTGCAATTCTCATCGGTATTCTTCTCGGAGCCTTGGCCGGGTACCTTGGCGGTATCGTGGATATCATCATTTTACGGATTATCGAGATCATGCTCACAATACCGACCTTCTTTCTGATCATTACCGTGGTAGCTTTTTATCCTAAGGGCGGGATCTGGATGATCATGGTCGTTATCGGAGCTACAGGCTGGACCGGGATTGCACGCTTCACCAGAGCAGAATTTCTTAAGATCAGAAATCAGGATTATGTTACGGCTTCCATAGCTCTGGGAAATTACAGTTATCGAACCATCTTTCGCCATGTGTTGCCCAATGCGGTTGCTCCCGTGATGGTGAGTGCCGCCTTCGGGATCGCCAGTGCTATCCTGATCGAATCCAGCTTAAGTTTTCTCGGCTTTGGAGTGTCCGCCACTACCGTAAGCTGGGGTTCGATCCTGTCGGTGGCCCGGGGTGCAACCTATGCCTGGTGGCTGGCTGTTTTTCCCGGCCTGGCGATATTCATTTCAGTTACAACCTATAACCTGGTTGGCGAAGGACTGAGGGATGCACTGGACCCCAGACTAAAATGATGTAAGTTTCGTCATCCATATCAGAAAGCTTATGTAAAAACCGGACAATTCTAAAATACGCAAAGCGCCAATACTAAAAAGATGTAATCTGTGAGGTACTAAACTCAATGACAAAGAAAATTAACCCCGAAGATGTAAAAGTCATCCTGGCAACAGACTGCGGCTCTACAACCACAAAAGCCATCTTGATTGAAAGTCAGGACGGCATTTATCGCCAGACTCACCGGGGGGAATCCCCCACAACCGTAGAAGCACCCTTTGAAGATGTGACCAGGGGCGTGCTCAATGCCATCACCGAATTGGAGGAATTATCCGGCCGCAAAATCCTGGATGGAGAAACCATCATCTACCCGTCGGATGAAAAGCAGGGTATCGATATTTACATCTCCACCAGTTCGGCAGGCGGCGGCCTTCAAATGATGGTCGGCGGTGTTGTAAAGGGCATGACCGGTGAAAGTGCCCAGAGGGCAGCGCTCGGTGCGGGCGCCATCGTTATGGATGTTCTTGCAGCTAATGACGGCAGGCTCTACCATGAGAAAGTCAAGCGTATCCGTCAGCTGCGACCTGATATGATATTACTTTCCGGAGGTATTGACGGCGGAACGATTTCACATGTGGTTGAACTTGCAGAAATTCTTGAGGCGGCGAACCCAAAGCCCCGGCTCGGTATCGGCTATAAACTTCCGGTGATCTATGCCGGAAACATAAAGGCACGTAACGCCATCGAAGAACGCCTGGGAGAAAAAACGGACCTGACAATGGTGGCAAATATCCGCCCCACTCTGGAAGTTGAAAATCTCCAGCCCAGCAGGGATAAGATCCACGACCTTTTTATGGAGCATGTCATGGCCCAGGCACCCGGTTACAAAAAACTGATGAGCTGGACCGATGCCCCCATTATGCCCACACCCGGAGCCGTGGGTGAGATAATTCAGAAAATTTCCGAAGCTGAAAATATATCGGTGGTAGGCGTCGATATCGGTGGCGCTACAACGGATGTGTTTTCGGTATTCGATAAGCAGTTCAACCGCACGGTTAGCGCAAATCTCGGTATGAGCTATTCGGTGTGTAATGTCCTGGCGGCAGCCGGGATTTCCAATGTGATCCGCTGGACGCCCTTTGACATTGATACTGATGAACTCACCAACAGGATCGCTAACAAAATGATCCGACCAACTACCATCCCGCAGACGCTGGATGCTCTGAAAATGGAGCAAGCTATCGCACGGGAGGCTTTGAGACTTTCATTTGAACAACACAAACAGTTCGCTGTGAGCCTGAAAGGCGTTCAGAAGGAGCGTACTATCTCGGATGCCTTTGAACAGAGCGGTGCCGGAGCGACACTGGTGGATTTAATGAAGCTTGATTTACTCGTCGGCTCCGGTGGTGTGCTCTCCCATGCCCCGCGCCGGCACCAGGCCGCCCGTATGCTTGTGGATGCCTTTTTGCCCGAAGGGGTTACACAGCTTGCCGTTGACTCGATTTTTATGATGCCTCAGCTCGGCGTGCTTTCGACGGTGCACCCCAAAGCTGCTCTGGAAGTTTTTGAAAAGGACTGTCTGATCCATCTCGGCGCCTGCATTGCACCGGTGGGACCGCAAAAACCTAACAAACCTACAATGTCCTATCATTTCGAATTCCCGGACGGTCAAAATGTGAGCGGAGAACTTTTGCCTGGTGAGATTAAGTTGATCCCGGCAGTGTATGAACCGATCAAAGCTCTTCTCACGCCGGGCAAGGGTCTGGACCTTGGACTGGGGAAAAACCAGCAAGTAGAGAAAACCCTTTTTGGAGGCGTAGTGGGTATTTTACTCGACGGCCGCGGCCGACGGCCTTTTACCATCCCCACAGAATCTGATGAAAGAGTGCGCAAACTCATTGAGTGGTCGAAAGCAACCCAGGAATATCCGGATAAGAAAGGAAACTAATCATGTCTAAAACTTATACACCGGGTCTGAAAATATTGGCACATACAACCGTCAGAAAAGTGCGTCAGCTGCCCCTGAAAGGAAAAGTCCATAAAAAAATAAATGAATATGTTGAGCCCGAATCGATTGTAGCCTCTACTTCAATCCCCGGCAATGTACAAATGGTGAATGTTGCCCAACTGCTTAATATTGAACCAGACGCCGTATCTGCCGCCATGAATGTCAAAATTGACGAGCCCTTGAAAAAAGGTCAGATCATCGCTGAAAATAATGGTATTTTCGGTTTTTTCAAAAGCTCTGTAAAATCGCCCATAGACGGCACCTTGGCCAATGTGTCCAATGTTACCGGGCAAGTGATTCTTTCCGAACCTCCCGTTCCCATTGAAGTGGATGCCTATACATCGGGAAAAGTCGTGGACATACTGCCCGAAGAGGGTCTGATCATTGAAACGGAGGCCGCTTTAATCCAGGGCATTTTGGGAATCGGCGGAGAAAGCAGAGGGAAGATTGAAGTTGTGGCTTCATCTCCCAATCAGGAACTGACCTCGGAAATGCTGAATGACTCCCAGGCCGGGAAAATTCTGGTTGGAGGTTCTTTCATCTCCCATGAGACATTCGTCAGGGCTCAGCAGATCGGCGTTGCAGCGATTGTGATCGGAGGTTTTAACTACACGGATTTATCAAAACTGCTGGGTTTTCCCCTGGGAGTCGCCATTACGGGTTCGGAAGAGCTAGGGACTTCCCTGATCATTACCGAGGGCTTTGGCCGTATCACCATGGCCGGCAGAACCTTTAAGCTGTTGAAAAAACATGACGGGAACTTTGCCGCCGTGAACGGTGCCACACAGATCAGGGCCGGTGTCATTCGCCCTGAAGTATTGGTACCCCTTGAAGCGTCCGATGCAAATTCAACAAAGTTGGACGAGACCGACCTGGCCATCTCAAAGGGAACCACAGTGAGAGTTATCCGTGCCCCCCGCTTCGGTGAAGTCGGGACCGTCATCGGCCTGCCCGCACAGCTGACCAAAATGGAGTCCGAAACGCTGGTCAGAGTTGCCGAGATTAAATTCAGCGACGATGAAGTACAGACAATCCCCCGGGCAAATTTGGAAATTATCGTGACGGATAAATAATCTGCCGGATGAGGACAGATATGCCGGGATCATATTCCATAATTTTCATGCACACTGTAAATCGTATATTTCAATACCGGAAAATGACTGAGTGACCCCGGTTAGAAAGAACTCTGCTTAAACGGGTCGGAACATAACTGGTGAAAAAAGAAAAACTACCGCTTCAGGATACCGACCGTTCGGCTTTAACACGTTTTGCAGCACGCATTGTCCGGCACGGATTTTCCGTTCCCATGATCTTTTTCCTGGAAGCTTCCAAATACATGAGCTTCATCGGCTCGCAGCTAATGGTTTTTTTCGGTCCTGTCGTCACATCGCTGGTTAATTCCGACAACTACTACAAACTGGCCGAACTGCTTGAAGAACGCCAAAATGTTGAGTTCATCATAACCGAGATTGAACGCCTTGAGGCTGAAAAGAAAAAAAAGTCAAAACAGGA
>JAJRUW010000075.1 GCA_024277615.1 Fidelibacterota bacterium
CACCGACTTCAGAACGCGCTTCTCTTTGATCAATTTAAAATCTTCACCGGTAAAGGCAAAGCGGAGCATCCCCAGCAGAGTTCCGAGAATGATGATGACTACAATCTGTTTTAGGGCTTTCATGTTGCGTTAAATTTATCCGTATTCCAATGCGGGTTTCAATTACAAAATAAATTTTTTGTTCCCTCCGAATCTGAGTAAGTAGTAATTGTCAGAATTTTACGGCCCGGGTTAAATGGGAAAATTATTACCGGCAATCAAAGATCTTGATTTTCATTAATTCAACATTTAATGCAATATAAGGCAGGACCTTCAACCGTTTAGCTGAAAATCTACATTTGATGAAAGGTGTAAATTCTGTGTAAATTTCATCTGTTTTGAACCCTTTTCCTGACCGGTAAATTGTAATAAGGCATATTCAAAATTACCAAAATAGAATTAATCAATCTGTGGGGAAAAATGAAAAATTATATCTCTGTTCTTATCACCATTATTCTCACAATTGCTCTTTGTTTTGCACAAACTGATGTGAGCGGAAATATAAGCGGCATCTGGGCCGCTTCGAATTCACAGTATATTGTCACCAATAATCTCGTGCTCCAGCCCGCCGACACGCTAAACATAGAACCCGGTGTCGAAGTTCGCTTAGACGGCAGTTATCGTTTCGATATTTTCGGGACTTTATTCGTTGCTCCGTAGGAGCGGATTTTTTTCTTATCCGCGTATAAACGTTTTGGACGGATGCAAGCAGTCACCGGAGAAAAATTTCAATCTTCGAATAGTCCGAACAGGTATCCTAAATTTACACCTGTTTTTTTGATTCGTTCTTAAACAGATGTTTCGCAGATAGTACAATCACACCATATAATCAAAACGAAAGGATAAATTTCAGTGGAAAATCTCCTGAAAGAATTAGGTATCAACGAAAAGAATTATGGCGCCTGTACAGGTGCCGGAGAATGGTCATCCACAACGGATGACGGTGAACTCATCTCCATAAATCCCACAACTGGTAAGCCCATTGCTTCCGTCTATAAATGCTCTGAAGCCGATTATGACCGCATCATCTCGGAATCCAAAGAGGCCTTTAAGGAATGGCGCATGGTTCCGGCTCCCGTGAGAGGTGAACTTGTGCGGCAGATGGCCAATGAGCTGCGCGCTAAAAAAGATTTGCTGGGCAGTCTGGTCTCTCTCGAAATGGGCAAAATCAAAGCCGAAGGGGACGGGGAAGTGCAGGAGATGATCGATATTGCCGATTTTGCAGTAGGACTTTCCCGCCAATTGTACGGGCTCACCATGCACTCCGAAAGACCCCGCCATCGCATGTATGAACAGTGGCATCCGCTGGGCATTGTGGGTATCATCAGCGCTTTTAATTTCCCCGTAGCCGTCTGGGCCTGGAACGCCTTTATCGCCGCGATTGCCGGTGACATTTCCGTCTGGAAGCCTTCTTCAAAAGTACCGCTGTGCGGGATTGCAGTACAGAATATTTGCAACGACGTACTCGAACGAAATGGTTACAAAGGCATTTTCAATCTCGTCATCGGCAGAGGCTCAACCATTGGTGAAAGGATGATCCACGATACCAATCTGCCCCTTATCTCTGCCACCGGTTCAACCCGAATGGGTAAGCGTATCGGTGAGGTAGTCGGCGCCAGACTGGGAAAAACAATTCTTGAACTTGGCGGAAACAATGCCATCATCGTGGATGAAACGGCCAATATGAAGTTGGTAGTACCGGCGATCTTGTTTGGAGCTGTTGGAACTGCCGGACAGCGCTGCACATCCACGCGCCGGATAATAGCCCATAAATCCATCGTGAACGACCTGGTTGCACAGCTTGTAAAGGCCTACGGGCAGGTTCCCATCGGAGATCCTCTGGACAATGCTACACTCATGGGACCCCTCATTGATCAGGACGCTGTGGATAACTACCTGGCAGCCCTGGAAAAAGTTAAAGCAGCCGGAGGAGAAATACTCTATGGCGGGAATGTACTCACGGATCGGGAAGGGCATTTCGTGGAACCCACAATTGTCCGTGCCAAAAACGATTATCCTATTGTACAGGATGAAACTTTTGCCCCCATTTTGTACATCATCGAATATGATGATTTCGATGAGGCTATTGCTCTGCATAATGATGTTCCACAGGGATTGTCTTCGGCGGTCTTTTCCACAAATATCATGCACACCGAAGCCTTTCTTTCCCATGAAGGTAGTGACTGCGGAATTGCAAATGTGAATATCGGGACCTCCGGGGCAGAGATAGGCGGTGCTTTCGGCGGCGAGAAAGATACAGGCGGCGGTCGTGAATCAGGCTCCGATGCCTGGAAAGCATATATGCGCAGACAGACCAATACAACCAACTGGAGCACGGAACTGCCCCTGGCCCAGGGTATCAAGTTCGAGCTCTAAACATAGTCAATGCAGCAGACCGGAATTAACATCGAGTTGGATCTGAATGAGCTGGAGTATGAAGCTTGTTCGGGTGCCCGGATAAAATTCCGGTCTGCTGAGCGACGCTATCTGCTGATGGCCGGGTATCCTGTAACCAATTATGAAAATCCGGCCGCACAGTCTGCTGCATTGACTGCTCCTCAAAACCGGCAGGGAGAAGACTTGATTCAGCAGGTGTTCACAAGTGAAGCCGCAGCTCTTTCGACTATTAAACCAGTGACGATATGCCTGGGTTCATCCGACATCAATAAGCGTGATAGACGGCATGAGATAAAGTTAAACTTTATGAATCCGGAAGCTATTTCGGATGCCGATGAAGCGGCAGAACTCGCTTTGCAAATAATCCGCGGACAGCTGGAAAAAGCAGAGGGCGCCCAAGCGCTTTTATTTGAGCCTCTGATTCCGGCAGGCCGGTTTTTCCTGGGTACTCAATTCTTCGACGGGCTTTGGCATCTTGCCCGGCAGACCGGATTACAGCTGATTGCCGACGAACGCCGCACGGGTCTGGGATTGACCGGTCAGATCTGGGCATTTGAACATTTTGCCTCGGAACCGGATGCAGTTCTCTTCGGAAATGACCATACGGGGGTGCATTATTTAGCAAAGAAAAAGACCACTGCCAAAATAACCGAACTCTCAAAGCAATTGATCAGCGCCTGCTGGTTGTTGGATGACAGTCAACTGAAGACTGTGACAGCCACAGGAGAGTATTTGCTCGAAAAGCTTTTATGGTTAGAGCGGGAATTCCCGGCTTATGTCACCTGCGTCCGGGGTTTGGGTCTTTTTACCGCTTTCAATTTACCTTCCGGGATCGAACGGGATGAAGTGCTCAAGCATGCTGCCGAAAACGGGCTCATCCTGGAATATAATGGCGAACGCTCAGTCATGTTACGGCCGGGACCTGCTGTATCGACAGCAGAAGTGGATCGGTCCGTGGAACTTTTGGGCCGGGCAATTTTGGATACCTTAAAATAGATGAGCGGTATTCTTTATGTAGTCGCCACTCCTATTGGAAATCTGGGAGATCTTTCGATGAGAGCGGTGGAGGTATTAAACAGCGTGGATCATATCGCAGCGGAAGATACGCGGACAACCGGTAAATTACTGAAGCACTATCAAATCCACACGCACATGCTGTCCTATCATGAGCATAATGAAGTACAGGCTGCCGAAAAATTCTGCGAAAGGCTGAAAAGAGGTGAGAAAATCGCGCTGGTTTCAGATGCGGGAACGCCATGTATCAGTGACCCGGGCTATCGAATTGTGCATCTTGCGAATCATGAGGGCATCCCCATCCGCGCAATTCCCGGAGCCTCCGCCGTTTCAGCTGCCCTGTCCGTTTCCGGGCTGCCGACAGATCATTTCTATTTTGAAGGTTTCCTGCCCCGTAAGAAAGGCCGCAAGACCCGCCTTGAATTTCTGGCCGGTCTGCCTGCAACAGTAGTTATTTACGAATCACCCTACAGAGTCGTAAAAAGCCTGAAGGATCTGCTTGAGGCTTTCGGGGACAGAGAAGTTGCCGTTTGCAGAGAATTGACCAAGCTTTACGAAGAGACCTTTCGGGGAAGTTTGACTCTCGCCCTTGAACGCTTTGATCAGGGTGAAAAAAAGATCCGCGGTGAATTCGTGATCATTATCGCAAAGGAAGGCTACCGCTAATGAAAAAATTTATCACTTTTGAAGGTATTGACGGCTCTGGAAAATCTACCCAGATCAGCCTTTTATGCAACCGCTTTGAAGCCCTGGGTATTCAGTATACGTCCGTACGGGAACCGGGGGGCACACGGATCTCCGAAAAAATTCGTGAGATTCTGTTGCAGAAGGAGAATCTTGAGCTTACGGCAGAAGCAGAAAGCCTCTTGTTCCAGGCGGCCCGGGCCCAGCTCACGGCCGAGGTGATACTGCCGGCTCTACAAGAAGACAGGTTCGTAATATGCGATCGTTTTACCGACAGCTCACTGGCCTATCAGGGTTTCGGCAGGGGATTGGATCTGAAAGCTCTGGAAACCCTGAATAACTATGCGACACAAAACACGCAACCGCTGCTGACATTCATCCTGGATGTGGACGTGGCCACATCTCTTGAACGCAGAGTGGTAAAAGTAACGGACCGGATGGAATCCGGCGGCGAAGCATTCATGGGAAAGATTCGCCGGGGTTATATGGAATTGGCAGGGAAGAACCCCGGGCGCTACTATCTGATGGACGGCAGTCTGGATAAGAATGAACTATTTCAACAAATCTGGAACATCCTGCTGGAAAAATACGTAGGTGTTCTGAAGTAATATTCAGTGTAAAATTAATCCTCAAAATCGCCCATAAATTGAAATAAAGAAGGGAATATATGAAAACCGTTAAAACAGGAATTATCCTTGTATTGATCTTTGCCGCTACTCTTTTTGCACGGCAAAAATCAGAATCAACCGGCAAACCGGATGCCAGCCCAGTACAAAGTGCAGTACCGACACAGGAACTGCTGGATATGTACGAAACTTCATTTAAAAAACTGAAGAATAATTATGTGGATGAGATTGATCAGGAAAAAGTCGTAAAGGCTTCCATCAAGGGGCTGTTCAAGCCTCTTGATCCCTATACCGTATTACTGGAAGGCAGCCGCAAAGACCGGCTGGAAATGCTCACGCGTGGGAAATATGGCGGTGTCGGTATCCAGATAAGCATTCGCAGGGACACCCTGATTGTTCTGTCTCCCATGGAAGACAGCCCTGCTTATTCAGAAGGAATTCAGGCCGGTGATAAAATCATTATGATCGACTCCACCGCCACCAAAGGGATGAGTATCAGTGATGCATCCGACCTGATACGCGGGAAAATCGGCTCTGTCGTTACACTAACGATCTGGCGGCCCTCAACGAAAGAGAAACTGGTTTTTGAACTCACTCGTGATAATATCAGACTACACGATGTGCCGTACGCCGGTGTTGATTCCGACGGGATCGGCTATATCAGGATCACAAAATTTTCCAAAAATACATCAAAAGATTTTCACAATGCGCTCAAGTCAATGGTTGATGAGGGCACCATGAAGGCGCTTATCATAGATCTTAGGGGGAATTCCGGCGGCTTGCTGCGGAATGCGCTGACGATACTGGATGATCTGGTACCCAGGAATGTCCTGCTGCTGACCACAAAAGGCAGGAATCAGATGTCGAACCGGGAAATGTATTCCAGAAGGAATCCGCTCGTATCGGAAGATATCCCGATTGCCGTGCTGATTAACCACAGTTCGGCTTCTGCCAGTGAAATTGTTGCCGGTGTCCTGCAGGATCTGGACCGGGCCGTTATCGTTGGCAAAAAGAGCTTTGGCAAGGGATTGGTGCAGAGTATGTTTTCCATCAACGACTCCACCAAATTGAAGATCACTACGGCCAAATATTATACTCCATCCGGCAGGCTGATCCAGAAAATGGATTATCTGAAAAATGGTGCGCTGACGGATGGATTGGACAAGCACGATTCTACTTTCTATACGCTGGGCGGACGCATCGTAAAAGGCGGGGGAGGAATTACCCCCGATATCACGGTTGAGCCTGATAAAATCCCGCCATTTGTTCAGGAACTCTGGCGTCAGGGTTTATTCCTGACCTTTGCAGCCACCTATGTACCCATGCATAATATTTCCGAGCCCATTCTCGTCACACCGCAAATTCTCGATGACTTTGAGGGTTTTCTGCAGGAATATCATTTCGATTATAATGAGCCCGGTGAACGGGAATTTAATAAAATGAAGGATATCCTTGCCAAACAGGAAGAGTTCAAAACTAAATCCAATAGCGGCATATTTTCTAAGCTATTATTCTGGAAAAAAGACCGCCTGACAACATTGAGTTCCAAACTGGAAAAATACTACGCCGGAAAGAAAAAACATCCTTTTCACAAGCCCAATCTGCATTGGATCAGGAACGGGCTGCAACGGGAGATGGCGCGGGTTATCTCGCAGGAGGAGGGCAGGATCAGGGCTGCTCTGACGGAAGATATTGTCTATAAAGAAAGTGCTAAAATCCTGCTGGATGAAAATTCATATTACGATATTTTGTCACCTGCTAATTTGACTCTGCAGGAGACTGAAGCGGCTGACCGGAAATAAAGATTCCCGGTCAGACCGTTTCGAAATTCGCAGCTGAAATCGTTTTCCGGCTGACACTGCAAAATACCGTGATCATTGCAGCGGTGAAAGCCGGAAATTTTACAACTGTCAAAATGGGTTTACAGGCTGGTTTTGGTCTCAACCATTTTGATGCCAAGGCGGGCAAGCTCCGTTAGCACCGGCTCATAAACCGCCCTCGTAATGGGTATCTGCACACCTGTAAGATTGATCTTCCCTTCTGCCATCATCCTTACACCGACTGCCAGGGGAAGACTTACGGTGCGAGCCATGGAAGAGTCTCCATGGGGAATTCCATAGTCAATCATGGTTGAAGTGATCAGGTCTTTGGAACCGTCGGCATTTTCGACTGTGAATTTATGTCTCAGGAGTAACATATCCTTTTCGCCGTCAGCATAATAGAGTTTTTCCTGGAGCAGATCGCTGAGCATATCAAGATAATTATCGCGTTGAGAGACCTGTTCGTCACTAAATATCCCCAGCCACTCCAGACGGTCAAGGATTTGAGAATCTTTATCGATTCCGAGCTTATTTGCCGTTTCAAGGCGCAGATCCCCATCACCCTTGTTCACTAAACCGGCCATCAGATCATGCCAGGAAAGGCGGCTGATGTTCTGCCTGGGTGTGTCATCAACGAGACCGATATCCACGATAGCTTTCAGGGTTGCACACCAACCGAGATTTCTGTAGGTGCCACGCATTACGGTCAAAGCATCTTTTAAGCCGTATATTTCTTTATACGGCAGTGAGTCACGATTCGGATATACTTCAAATTCCCCTAAACCCTCAACAGTTTCTGTGCGAGGATTCAAAAACAGGTTTTTACCTTCGATATTGACAATTTCACCATTTTCTAAAAATCTGGCGGAATTTCTGGAGGCAAGCACGACTCCCTTGGGACTCCACGAGAACTTGTAGCCGAACGGATTGTCGTTATCATCCGGAGCGGGCAATCCGCCACAGTAGGAATAGAAGTGCAGAACTTTTCCGCCGGCGTCCTCCACAGAATCGATGATTTGCATGGCAGACATGTGGTCAATCCCGGGATCAACGCCAATTTCGTTGAGAAATAACAGGCCTTTCTCTTTGGCCGGGGCATCCAGAGAGCGCATTTCTTCACTGACATAAGAAGTAGTCGCCATATCACGATTATTTTCGAGACATTGTCTGGCCACCTTCACGTGATGAACCCAGGGCAGCAGACTGATGATGATGTCATTGGCCAGGATAAGCTGCTTCAGTTCTTCGGCATTCTCAACATTCAGCGAAACCGCTTCGCCATTCGCAAAGCCCTCGACCAGGGCTTGGGCTTTGCTGACGGTCCGCGAAGCGACGGTAACCTTTAAATCTTTCTGGTTCAACAGATAGCGAACACCCGGTTTGCTGACCAGTCCGGCGCCTAAAACTAAAATTTTATTTTTCATTTTTTCTCCGTAATGAGGTATTGTTTCATGTAGTGGTAATCGTCCGTTAATTCTCCACGATGCAGAATCAGGGCTTTTTTTATGGCAAAGGGGAGTTTCAGGTCTTCGGTGGGAAGCTGAAAATCCGCTTTTAATATTTCCGGCAGCAGGTCTTTTAACACATGTGAAAAAGCAGCTGAAGATTCTTTGGGAAATTCACAGGGCAGGTTGTCAATTGCCATAATTGTCAAACCTTTTGCAGTTATCCCATCCGAATATTCGAGAAGGTTCGGGTCAAAAGTATAGCAGGCTTTATCCGGGTAGGTAGCCTTGTAAGTGGCTTCGATCGAGCCGTCAATATCCACACTGATATCTCCGATGACGGCAAGGGCCAGGCCGGGGTTTTTGCGCAGATATTCCAAAGTCAGCAGCCGTGGGTAGGCCTCTGTCCAATAGATGCAGTTAATCAGCACTGTCAAGTGGGGCAGGTACTCTTCAAATTTTGAAACATACTTTTCAGGATGGTCATAGTAATCCTGCAGAAAAAATTCACCCTCGATGGGTTTAACCATGTCGGCTTCTTTAAAAACAACTTTGTAGAGGAAAAAATTATCGGCAGAGGCCTGGGCGTCGATATTTTTGAGTTCGGCAGGTGAGATCACCTTATGGGGCAGAAGATCGAAAATTTCCTGGGCAGCCAGGGATACGTTTCCGTAACCGGCAAAGCCAAAGACTCCCGGAGAAGCAAGTCCCCGCCCGGTAATGCTTCTGCCTATCTCACGGATATGTTCTTTGGCGGCTTCAACGCTGCTGTATTCGTAGGCCTGTTTTACAGCTTCAAAAGGGTTGGAGATGCCCTGAAGTTTCAATTTCCTGCCGAAGGCATGCAGGGTTTCAAGCATACCCGCATATCCGGCATAGCGTCCGAAAAAGATCAAACGCCGGTTATTTTCATCGACAATGCGTTCGTAATCGATCAGGTTGCACTTTAAATCCATTAATCGCCGCAGCATGCTCATGTTATAGGGCTGACCTTTGATAGTATGTGAAAAATACACATAGGTTTTTCCGGCCCGGAGCAGGGTTTCGGGAATCTCTTTTACGGCGATGATGAGATTCGCAGTATTGATATCTTCCCGGATATCACAACCGGCATTTTGGTAGAGGTCGTCAGAAAAAGCCCGGTTGTCCGACGGCTGGACAACCACTCTTATACCGTATCTCCCGATGAGTTCTTTTGCATCTCCCGGGATGAGGGGAACGCGGCGTTCCCAGATATTTTTGTCTTCCCGGCGGATTCCGATAATATTATTCAATTAAATTTCCTTTACAAATACTTTGAAAGCAGTTCAAATTTTGGCTGTAAAATTATCATTGAAGGCTGGTGCGGTAGAAACAAAATGTGGGATTGGAGCAGTGTTATTCTGCCATCCGGCCGTTTTCCGGGAAAGGCCCGCTTCAACGGACGGCTTCATACACCAATGAAAAGGCGGCAGCTACAGCGGGTAAATCATAATACGCTAAATTTGCAAAATAAAACTGCATTTTAACTTCGTTTATTTTATTGGATATAATTCTTTTTGCCGTAATTTTGCAGGCTTGTTTTGAGGACAATTTCAATAATTGGTCGATTAGCTCAGGTGGCTAGAGCGCTACGTTGACATCGTAGAGGTCACTGGTTCAAGTCCAGTATCGACCACTTTTTATATTATGGCACAGATTAAGGTCACATTACCAGACGGCTCCGTTAAGCAATTTGAAGAAGGAATCACCCCGGGCGACATCGCGCTGTCAATCGGGGAAGGTCTGTTTCGGAGTTCCTATGCCGCCCGTCTAAACGGCGAACTGGTTGATCTGACCGTCCCCCTTCACTCCGATGCAGAATTAGCCCTGATCACCTCGAGGGATCCGGAAGCCCACGAAATCCTGCTGCACAGTACTGCGCACCTGCTGGCCATGGCGGTGAAAGCCATCATGCCTGCTGCAAAGATCGCAATCGGTCCGGCTCTTGATAAGCGTTTCTATTACGACATTGACATGGAGCAGACTGTCACTGACGAACTGCTTGCCGAGATAGAAACCAAAATGAAGGAACTTGCTAAAGCAGATTTTGCTGTGACACGTCTGGAATTGCCACGCTCCGAGGCGAAGGATATTTTCAACTCACGTCACGAAGATTATAAAGTTGAATTGATCGACGATATTGACGAGGCCGACACCATCTCGCTGTATAAACAGGGAGACTTTATCGATCTGTGCAGAGGTCCCCATGTACCCTCAACGGGCAAAATAAAATATTTCAAATTGCTTAGCAGTTCAGGTGCTTATTGGCGGTCAGATGAGAAAAACAAGATGCTGCAGCGTATTTACGGTACGGCTTTTTTCGACAAGAAAGCACTTAAAAGCTATCTGCACATGCTGGAAGAAGCAAAAAAATGGGATCATCGTAAGCTGGGACGTGAACTTGAGATATTCACTTTTGATGACGAAGTGGGACCGGGACTGCCGCTTTGGCTGCCGAACGGTGCGGTGATCATGGAAGAGCTTGAAAAGCTTGCAAAAGAAACCGAACGGCGCGGTGGTTACCAGCGCGTAGCCACACCACATTTGACCAAAGGGATTCTTTACGAAAAATCGGGCCATCTTGACCATTATAAAGACAGTATGTACCCGGCTATGGATGTTGACGGTACGGAATATTATCTTAAACCGATGAACTGCCCCCATCATCATAAAATATACGCCTCTTCGCCGCGCAGCTACAGGGACCTGCCGCTGCGGCTCGCCGAATATGGTACCTGCTATCGTTTTGAGAAATCCGGAGAACTGTTCGGACTCATGCGCGTGCGCAGTCTGCGTATGAACGATGCCCATATTTACTGTTCACCTGAGCAGTTCAAAGAAGAATTTTTAGCAGTCTGCCGCATGTATCTGCGCTACCTCGATATTTTCGGTATCGAAAAATATCTGATGCGTCTGAGTCTGCATGACCCCGCCGGACTTGGAGAAAAATATGTCAACGAACCTGAATTGTGGCTTGAGACGGAACACGCTGTGCGGGAAGCCCTGATCGAGGGCGGCATCAACTTCACCGAGATCCCAAACGAAGCCGCTTTTTACGGACCAAAGATTGACGTAGAGGTCTGGTCCGCCATAGGCCGGGAATTTACACTGGCCACAAACCAGGTCGATTTTGCCGTGCCTAAACGATTTGGACTAACCTATGTGGATGCAGATGGTTCAGAGAAAACTCCATTGTGCATCCACCGTGCCCCCCTGGGGACACATGAGCGTTTTATCGGATTTCTGCTGGAACATTATAAAGGTGATTTCCCGCTTTGGCTGGCACCGGTTCAGGTTGTAGTTCTGCCCATATCGGACAAATACCTGGATTATGCCCAAAAAATTTACGCTAAAATGTTCGAGGCCGGGATCAGGGTTACGATTGATGCCCGTGCAGAAAAAATCGGAGCTAAAATCCGCCTGGCCGAAACCGGCAAAATTCCCATTATGGTCATTGCAGGCGAGAAAGAACAGGTCTCGAATACAGTGTCCGTCAGGAGGAGATTCAAGGGCGATCTGGGGGCAGTTGACCTGGATAAATTTGCAGCCGAAGTTTTAGACGAGATAAAAAATAAAATAAGGAGTCATCCACATAAATCAAAAGAATGATGCAACCCGGATCAATGATCAGATAACCTCACCATCGGTAAGATTGATCGACAGTGAAGGGAAACAAGTGGGGATCGTATCCCTGGGAGAAGCAAAGAGTAAAGCTTCTGCGGCAGGTATGGATCTGGTTGAAATTGCGCCCGATGCCAAACCGCCGGTTTGTAAAATCCTCGATTTCGGTAAATACCGTTACGAGAAACAAAAAAAACAGAAGCTGAATAAAAAGAAACAACACGTTGTTCAGGTAAAAGAGATCAGGCTCAGGCCCAATACCGGTGACCATGATCTGCTGACCAAACTCACGAAGGCAAAAAAATTCCTTGAAAACGGAAGCAAACTGAAAGTGACAATTCTCTTCCGCGGACGTGAAATGGCAAAGCAGGAAATGGGACTGGCTCTCCTCGACCGTGTTAGTGAGATACTTGATGAAATAGCAAAAGTAGAAAAGGCACCTGAAGCTGAAGGACGCAGAATGTCCTTGATCATGGCGCCAAGATAAGGAGCATAACATGCCAAAAATGAAGACGAAAAGATGCGCAGCCAAGCGCTTCCGTAAAACAGGCTCTGGTAAGATTGTCCGCAACCAGTGCGGAGCAAGGCACATCCTGACGAAGAAGTCGAAAAAACGGAAAAGAAGACTCCGTTCGAAAAAGATTCTTTCGAGTGCGATGGTCAAAAGAACCAATAAAATGATTATTTCATAAGGAGGAGATCATGCCAAGAGCTAACAGTTCGGTTCCGAGACACAGAAGACATCGGAAACTCATCAAACAGGCCAAAGGTTACTTTGGCACCAGAAAATCAAATTATCGTACGGCAAAAGACGCTGTGCAGAAGGCTCTGCAATATGCCTATCGCGACCGCCGGAACAAAAAGAGAAGTTTCCGCAGGCTGTGGATAACGCGTATAAACGCCGGTGCCCGTCTTAACGGCACAACCTATTCCAAACTCATAGCCGGTTTGAAGAATAACGATATGACTCTTAACCGCAAGACTCTGGCCTATCTGGCCGTGCACCACCCTGACAGTTTTGCGGAAATTGTCAACTCCGCCGTCAGCAAATAGATAATGTCACTCAATTCCGCTATTGAAGAACTGCGCGAGCAGTTTGACCGGGACATTCAAAATGTCCGTAACGGTGGAGTAGATACTGAACAGATCAGGGTCAAATATCTGGGACGAAAAGGACTTGTTGCAGGGTTATTTTCCGGAATGGGAAATATCCCTGCGGCAGACCGTCCGGCCGCCGGACAGGCTCTGAATGCCCTGAAAACGTATCTCGCAGAAGAACTGAATAAACTTCAACGCGATTTCTCTGCCGGGAAAGAAGATGTTCCGGCAGATCTTGATTACACTCTTCCCGGAGACCCCTTTCCAAAAGGCAGTATCCATCCCATCACACAGATAATGGAAGAGATTAAAGATATTTTTCACCATCTGGGATTTTCCGTTGCCTACGGCCCCGAAATCGATACGGACTTTTATAATTTCGAAGCTCTCAATTTCCCTCCCAACCACCCTGCCCGGGATATGCAGGATACTTTTTACAGCGGGGATGCAGTTTTGAGAACTCACACCTCCAATACGCAAATCCACCACATGATGGATTCCGACCCTCCGGTCAAGATCCTTGCGCCCGGGCGGGTCTTCCGGCATGAGGATATAAGCGTCCGCAGCTATTGTCTGTTTCATCAGGTTGAAGGTCTTTTTGTGGACAAAACCGTCACCATGGCCAACCTGAAAGGCGACCTGGATTATTTTGCCCGGAGTCTCTTCGGAAAAGCAGTAAAAACCCGTTTTCGTCCCAGCTTTTTCCCTTTTACGGAACCCAGCGCCGAGATGGATGTCTCCTGTATTTTCTGTGGTGGAAAAGGCTGTAATATCTGTAAATACGCCGGCTGGCTCGAGATTCTCGGCTGCGGCATGGTGGACCCCGAAGTTTTTAAATCGGTAAAGTACGACCCCTCGGTCTGGCAGGGATACGCTTTTGGAATGGGCGTCGAACGTATTGCCATGCTGAAATTCGGTGTTGAAGATATCCGCCTGTTTTTTGAGGGCGATGTGAGATTTTTAAGGCAATTCTGATGAAAATTTCATTAAACTGGATCCACGATTATATCGACACGAGCCTGTCACCTGCGGAGCTTGAAAGCAAACTAACCGACCTCGGGCTGGAATGTGTAGTCGATGAAACACCGCTGAATTTTACAAATGTGGTTCTCGGATATGTCAAAACATGTGAGGCTCACCCGAATTCCGACCATTTATCAGTCTGTCAGGTAGATATCGGCGACGGTCGGCTTTACCCGATAGTTTGCGGCGCACCGAATGTGCGCCAGGGCATTAAAGTCCCGGTTGCAAAAGTCGGTGCTAAATTCAACGGCGGTGATTTCACCATAAAAAAAAGCAAATTGAGGGGCGCCGTTTCCGAAGGAATGATCTGCTCCGGGAAAGAACTCGGCTACAATGAAGATGAAAAGGGGATCATGATCCTGGAGACGGAAGCGGCCCTCGGTACACCAATCGAACAGGTACTTGACTTCGGCCGGGATGCCGTCTTTGACATCGATCTGACGCCCAACAGAGGGGATTGCCTGAGCCATCTGGGAGTTGCCCGTGAGATCAGCATCATCGAAAATCGTCCCATCTGTTTGCGAAAAACAGTACTCAGCGAGGTCGAAAAGGCAACTGAAGATCTGATCAAAGTGACTATTGTCGACCCGGCAGGCTGTCCTCGATATGCAGCAAGAGTGGTGACCGATGTAACTATCGGCCCGTCACCCCAATGGCTGGCTGACCGTATCACAGCAATTGGTCAAAAGAGTATCAACAATGTGGTGGATGCCGCCAACTTCATCCTCATGGACACAGGACATCCCATGCACACTTTCGACCTCGATGAGATCAAAGCCGGCGAAATTGTTGTGCGCAGGGCAGCGGAAGGTGAAAAAATCACACTCCTGGATGAATCCGTGAAAGAACTCAGTACGCACCACCTGCTGATCTGTGACGGCAAAACGCCCGTGGCCCTGGCTGGTATTATGGGCGGATTGGGTAGCGGGATATCGGAGAAAACAAAAAATATACTCATTGAAAGTGCTTATTTTGACCCGGCGGTCATACGTAAAGGTGCCAAATCCCTGGACCTTGCTACAGAAGCTTCCCACCGCTTCGAGAGGGGAACGGATATTGAGAATGTAACCCGCTCACTGGATCAGCTGGCAGCACTCATCACCGAAGTCGCAGGTGGAAAGATCACGAAGGGAATTGTAGATAATTACTCCCGACGGCTGGAAAAAAAACCGATTACATTTTCCGTTGAACGCTGCAACGGACTTTTAGGGACTCACCTCGCCTCAAAAGATATCGAAAATATCTTCTCCGCTCTGTCCGTCGACTTCCGGAATCAGTCTGACGGCTATCTCTGTACAGTGCCGACTTACCGCAACGACCTTGAAAGAGAAGTGGATCTAATTGAAGAAACAGCCCGGGTTTTCGGCTATAATAATTTACCTGTATCGGACAGCTTTTCAGGGAGTTACCTTACCTTTATTCCAGATAAGCATGAACTTGATAAAAAGCTGAGAGCATTGCTGCTTCCTCTGGGATTCAATGAGCATACGGCCAACAGTCTCATACCCGAGGCAGAGACCTCGCTTTTCTCGGGAGCGCAAGCGGTTAGGATCACGAACCCCATCAGTTCGGAAATGGCCTGTTTACGAACTTCTCTCCTGCCGGGTTTATTGAGAGCAGTAGCTTTTAACATAAACCGCAGGAGCAGCTTTTTTAAATTATATGAATTTGGAGCCATCCACGAATTCGATGAAGAAAGTGCAACCAACAGCCGTGAATCTTTCAGGTTGGGCATGGCCTGGTATGGCAATGCGCCTCAGCACTGGCGAAAGCTGCCGCCCCCGGATTTCTTCCGCATCAAAGGTGAACTCATGCAGTTATTTTCGCTGCTGGGCTGCAGGAGGCTGCGGGTCAGTTCTGTAGAGGTTGAAGGTTTCAGTTTTGCAGTTTCTCTTTATTCTGGTAAGCACCTTCTGGGTGTGCTGGGGCATCCCGTAAAAGCCATAAAAGAACACTTTGAGATTGGAGCCGAGGAGGTGATTTTATTCGAAGGCGCCCTGGAAGATCTGGAAAAAGCATTGTCCGCCGCACCAAAAAAATATACGGCCCCAAGTCAATATCCGGCCGTACAACGGGACATCGCCATTCTGGTTAAAAAAGCTGTCAATGCCGAATTGTTACTCAGAACGATTCGCTCCTCAGGCGGTGAACTGTTGAAGGAGATCAACCTCTTTGACCTGTATGAAAGTGATGAGATCGGGCTAGACCGCAAAAGCCTCGCATTCGGACTGAACTTTCAATCCGATACAAAAAGCCTGCAGGCCAAAACCGTGGATAAGATCGTGGAAAAAATCATTAAAAATCTGGCCCGGCAACATCAGGCTGTCCAAAGATAGGGGGGAGCATGTCAAAAAATTCAGATGTGGTGAGAGTTTCCATAGCAGGTCAGGAATATTCCCTGAAAACCTCAGCCAACGCCGATTATCTAAACTCCGTGGCGTATTACGTCAATCAGAAAATGGACGAGATCGAAAAATCATCTCCGGATTCACAGTCTCAACTGCGCACGGCAATTCTGGTTGCCATGAACATAACGGATGAGCTCTTCTCCGAACAAAAAAAGCGCAAACAGCTTGCAGACCGGGTCGAAGCCAAGACGATTGCCATACGGGAATATGTTGAGGAGCAAATCCAGAAGACTGAAACCAGGTGACCATTTCGGCAGTGGAAACAATTCTTCTTGCCGGTAAGCCGGTAGCTGCTGAAATCAAATCAGGTCTTTCCCGTAGCATTGCAGCGCTCAAGAGCGGGGGTATTACACCTGGTTTGGCAGCTGTGTTAGTGGGTGAGGATCCCGCATCGCAAATCTATGTACGCAACAAGGCTAAAGCTTTCGTCAAAGCCGGCTGCTTTTCCGAGACTTTCCGTATGGCAGGAGATGTTCCGCAAGCAAAGCTTCTGCAACTAATCGAGGACTTGAATCGGGATGTGCGCTTTCACGGCATTCTGGTACAACTACCGCTGCCGGATCATATTGAAACCAAAAAAGTAATTTACCGCATTGCACCGGAGAAAGATGTTGATGGTTTTCATCCGGTAAACCTGGGCAGACTGCTTGAGGGAGTTCCCAATTTTATCCCCTGCACACCACATGGAATTCTCAAAATTCTCGAACATTACCGGATTCCTGTAAAAGGCAGGCAGGCGGTAATTCTGGGTCGAAGCAATATTGTCGGCAAACCTCTGTTTGCGCTGCTTTCTCAAAAGTCAAAATACGGCAACGCCACGGTAACACTCTGTCATACGGCCACACCTGATCTGGCGTATTTCACAAGACAGGCCGACCTTCTGATCGCCGCCTCGGGTGTGCCGGGACTCGTTACCGGCTCCATGGTCAAGCAGGGTGTGGACATCATCGATGTGGGCATTAATCGTATTGCGGATTCATCGCCAAAAGGCTATCATATAACGGGCGATGTGGACTTTGAGAGTGTTCAGGGTATCGCAAATTCAATTACACCGGTTCCGGGAGGTGTAGGGCCTATGACGATTACCATGCTGCTGTACAATACCGTGAAGGCCGCCCAAAATTTATTTGAAAGCCAAAACTAAAACCCTTTAGTTTTACGCCACCGCCCCCGTAGTTCAACGGATAGAATGAAGGATTCCGGTTCCTTTGATGCAGGTTCGATTCCTGCCGGGGGTACTTTCAAGCCCGCTTAAACTTATTTACATGTGCCTGCCGTAAAGTGACTGCACAGCAACGGTCGTTCACGAATCTTATACCTTTTTACCCGGCTTCGGGTAGTACTGATCTGTTAGCAGCTACATGAAACTGCATCCGGACCTGCTGCCGAAAATTGAAGAGTAACCGAATAAAGTTGTAAAGCTTAGATTACGGCAGGATGTAAAGGTCTAAAATGCAACAATATTCTCAAAACCGTGACCCCCAATCAAGAGATTTCACAAAGTCCAAGGGGTATGCAAAGATCACAAAAATAAATGAGGTACTATGAAACCACTCATAAATTTAGATGAACTGGATAAGTTCAATGAACTCAACAAGGGATCCTTCCGGGCCAGACATGCTGTAGTCAGTGATTTGCTCGGGGCAGTCCGCCTGGGGTATAATGTGACCATCGTACCACCGGGTAAAAAAGCTTGTCCCTTTCATAATCATCAGGTCAATGAAGAGATGTTTTTTATATTGTCCGGCGAGGGGCTCCTGCGCTTTGGTGAAAAAGAATACCCCGTAAAAACGCACGACATCATCGCCTGTCCTCCCGGCGGCCGTGAAGTTGCACATCAATTGATCAATACCGGTACGGCAGACCTGAAATACCTGGCGCTCAGCACCCGCGACCCTTACGAGATTTGTGAATATCCGGACTCAAATAAAATACTGTCCATGGTGGGTGATTACAGAAATAAAAAACTCCGGCATATTGCAAGGGCAGATGACTCCGTGGACTATTTCGACGGTGAGGAGTAACCCTCAATGTAAAGAAAAATGCTTATGCATCGCGGTAAAGCTGAATTTGTACAGACTTGTTTTGATTCGGTTGCGTCGGCGGGGAGTCCTTATGCTGATCAATCATTTCCAGCGGTCTAAAAAGGACTGCCATCATTGACAGAATTCTGGAATGGAACCTTTTCCTGCCTTGCCATTTCATCTACGGTATTAACCATTTCAAAGGAAATATATGAAAACATTTTTACCAATTCTTATAATCTCCGTTTCAATCCTGTTTGCTCAACACGACTTGTACCTGTTGGTTCATGACAAAGCAACATGAGAACCCTAAGTGGGAGCGAATATTTTTATCGCTGATCTCAATACAGGCACTACCAGCGATGAAAACGGAGCGGCCATAATTCGCCATATTCCTACAGGCTCCTTTGTGATTGATATTTCTTTTATGGGATATAAGAACGAACAGCGGCATATCTCCCTCGCGCAGGATGACAAACTGCAAAATTTAAAAATATACCTGGAACCGGTATTTCTACCCGGACTCACCGTAAAAGTCAATACGACACGAACAAACGGCATCCTCAATGAAGAACCGGTAAGAATTGAAGTCCTTGGTTCTGAAGAAGTCCGGGAGGAGACCGCCATAAAACCGGGGAATATTTCTAAACTTTCGGAGAAACCAGCGGCATTCAAATTCAGCAGACTTCTGCAACTTCAGGGAATGTGAGCTTCAGGATTCAGGGACTTGAGGGGAGATTTACCCAATTATTAAAGGATGGGTTTCCACTCTACAGCGGTTTCTCCAGCGGGTTGTCTTTACTGCAAATCCCGCCTTTGGATTTACTGCAAGTGGAAGTTATTAAAGGTTCGGCTTCGGCCCTGTACAGTGGGGATGCCATTGCCGGAATTGTCAATCTCATCACAAAAAAACCTGCTGATCAACCGGAATGGAATACTATCATTAATGCAACTCACAAAAAAGGAACGGATTTCAGTTCCTATTATTCCAATCGGCTGGGCAAATGGGGTATGACCTTTCTCTTGAGTCACAGCCGGCAGTCTGCCTTTGATGTTGACCATGATGGTTACAGTGATATCCCCAAATTCACATCGTCCACGATAAACCCGAAAATTTTCTATTATTTTGATAAATCCAGCTCTCTGATGATCGGACTGACAACTTCAGTTGACCACCGCAGTGGTGGAGATATTTATATCATTGAAAACGGCCCCGGTAGCGGACACAGTTTTATCGAGATAAACAAAACCAACCGATTATTATCCAGGGCTGAATATAAACTTCAACTTGGTAACGGAGATCGGCTTTACGTGAAAACCAGCGTGAACCGATTCGTAAGGGAAATATCAATTCCAGGGACACTTTTTAAAGGCAGTCATACGATTATTTCAGGTATCAATTTTGTCACCGATACATTTAAGGCTGATCCTGCTTCCCAACCCTCGACCAGCTCGATGAACTATGCTTACACAACTCCCGGAATTTATTTGCAGGATGGTTGGAAGAAATCGGGTGCGCTGGGTCTTTATGCCACTATCAGAGCAGATCTGAATAATGAGTACGGTTTATTTTTAATTCCTCATTTTTCACTGCTCTATAAATATTCCGACAGGCTGAACAGCCGCATCAGTATCGGAACCGGATACAAGCTGCCCACACTTTTTGCTGCAGAGGCCGGAGACGCCGATGCGCTATCTCAAAAAGAATGACTGGACAAATATTGTTTAACAATTCACACGCAGGCCCGGCGGTTTCTGGGCTGCCTCCTATATGGGAAATGGTTCGCCTTTAAAGCGAAACTCTTCCCAACCTGTTCAGCATTCGGATTATCTTTAAAACAAATCCTCCAAAATTGAAATTTGTCATCTGATTGACATTTGGGAATTACCCTGACAGTCTAAATTAGGAACGAAGAGGAAACAAAAAAGATCACAAAACAAATCAGAAGAAAGGGCATCTCGACAGATAGAAAAATTTATGAAGAATCCATATAAAAAATTAATCGTTCTGGGAGTCATTACACTCGTTATCGCCGGCTACTTTAACTTCGCCTATCTGAAAAACCGGCATACCGACTTTCAGCACTTCTATATTCAACATCGGCCCGGGACGGTGGTTTCTGCTTATTGGGCGGGGCCCGGCAAATACCCCGACAGCACTTTTTGGCAATCCCTTTCAGTCAGTTTGATTGGGGTGAGTATATGAGGAAAATGCTGGAAATTTCAGGGCCGGTAAATATTCTCGATATGTTGACGGGTGTTGATACGGCGGCCGACCTCAAAATTCTGCTGAATGAACTTAAAGGAGCGGCGTTACCTGAGCAGCTTGCCTTAAAGGAATGGTTGAAATCCCGGATCAGCCTGGAGGTGTCCTCGCTTGCTGAATGACACAAACAGTAAACTATCTCCCGGGATGACGGCACCCAATTTTGTGCTGAAAGACATCCGCGGTGAATTGATCAATTTGCACGCCTTTCGGGGAAGTAAGGTAATGCTGTCCTTCTTTCGCTATGCTTCCTGCCCTTTTTGTAATTTGAGAGTCCATAAGCTCATTGAACGATACCCAGCTTTCAAAGCCGCCGGTCTTCGCATGATTGCCGTATTTGAATCTCCGGTTGAACAGATACAGAAATATGCGGGCAGGCAGAATCCGCCCTTTCCCGTCATTGCAGACCCCGGCCGCCGTCTCTACGAAAAATACGGAATTCGCTCCTCCTGGTGGGCTTATTTGAAATCGATCCGGAAATTGGGTTCACTCATTGATGCTATTTTTTTAAAAGGCTATCATCTGGGCCAAATGGACGGGGATAAAGCCATCGTCCCCGGAGATTTCCTGATCAATGAGGACATGACTCTGCATACGGTGTTCTATGGCAGTGACATCGGTGACCATCTGCCGCTGGCAGCGGTGGAGAAGTTTCTGCAGGCAGGTGACAGAGTACCGGAGCAGCATTAAGTTTTAATCCGTTGGGAAGTATTAGCAATATTTTTGTCCGCATTGCGACATTGCATGATCACGAGTTTCTGGTAAATTACAGCTTTCGAGGGAGTTTTAATTCCCGGTTTTCAGCAATCAATAATTAAGGATTTTCATTCTATGGCATCACAATTCGATTTGATCATCATTGGCGGGGGCATTGCCGGTTCGGCGGCAGCCCTGCGCTCCGCTCAGAACGGACAGAAGGCAGTCTGGTTTTTGGGCAGCAAACACACACGCATACGCAGCCGGTCACAGTGGGTTCTGAACCTGGATAATATCATCGGATTTCATGAGGATATTATCAAAAGTCAAATACTCAAAACCCTGGTAAAAGCAAAGGAAAACAAAGCCGCTGAACTGGTTGGAGCTGAGCATTATCTCATCAACAACCGCATGATCATTCAGAACACCGTAGAACGGCTGCAGCGTGATTATAAAAGTATTGAGATTATCGAGGAAATTGCTGCTTCCGTTGAGAAAACCGATACCGGATTTTGCGTGCATTCGCCGGCAGGAGATTACTTCGCTGACGCCGTCATATCGGCCACGGGAGTCATGGATGAACAACCGGCCGTCACACTGCTTAACCGGGCCGGTGAACCTGAGACATCGCCGAAATGGATTTACCCCTTTGCAAATCGGGAACAACTGCTGTATTGCATCCGCTGTGAAGGCCATCTGACAAAAAACGAAACCGTGGCGATTCTCGGTCACGGAGCAACGGCGGCTGAACTGGCCATGATGCTCTTTGAACGCTATGAAAATAAAGTCTTCATCTTAACCAATGGCAGAAATCCAAAATTTTCAATCGAGCAGAAAAAAATTCTCACTGCCTATGGAATTGCTGTAAAAACATCCAAAATAACCGGCATCATCAGTGCCCGTCCCATCGAACTGAAAGGTTTTGTACTGGAGGGCGGGGAGGAGATCAATGTAAAATTTGCTCTTGTGTCCCTCGGTATTCACCGGGTTTACAATGATTTTGCCCGGCAGGTGGGGGCAGAGCTTCTGGATATTGACCAGCCTGTTGAAAAACGGCATATCCGCATCGACAGAAAAGGCGAGACCAGCGTAAGAAACTTTTTCGCCGTCGGGGATTCTGCCAAAAGACCCGATGAACCCATCATGAAACAAGTTTACACAGCCATGGAATATGCTGTGCGAGCCATTGATACCATTGACAGCCGTAAACGCAAAGCCCGGAGGGCAAAATTCTTATGAGAAAAATTTATTACTTCTATTTTCTTCTGACCCTTGCCCTTGCGCAGGACCAGACCTTTGATCACAGTACCTTTAATGACCTGTTGGGAAAATATGTCACAAATTGCAGAATCAATTACCCAAATTTCAAAAAGGATCAGTCCCGTTTGGAAATTTATCTGGCCTATCTGCAAAAGGTCGATGCTTCAGAATTTGAGGCATGGGCGTGAATGAACAGAAAGCTTACTGGATCAATGCCTACAATGCACTGACCCTGAAAGCCATACTTGATCACTATCCCATCAAGCCGGGTGGTTTTATTGCCAGGGCAAGATTTCCCAAAAACAGCATCCGCCAGATTGCCGATGTATGGGATACGCCCATGCTGCGCCTGGCCGGAAAAATGAGGATGTTGAATGAGATTGAGCACGAAATCCTGCGCAAACAATACCATGACCCCAGACTGCATTTTGTGCTGGTCTGTGCTTCTATCGGATGTCCGTTACTGGAAGAGAATGCCTTCACCGCTGCTGATCTGGAGGCGCGGCTGGATCAGGCTGCCCGTAATTTCCTGAATAATCCCGACAAATTGAGAATTGATTTGGCATCGAACACCTTGTACTTATCCTCGATATTTGACTGGTTTGGGGAAGATTTTCAGTCCACAGGGGCAGGCGATCCGCCATTTAAAAATTATAAAAGTGATGAAAATGGCGTGATCCGTTTTGTGTTAAAATATGCTTCGGCAGAAACGAAGGATTTCATCCGCCGGCAGCATCCGAAGATTGAATATCTGGATTACGACTGGTCACTGAATGAACAATAAATCTCCTGCCGGACAGGATGATGCGGTAATTCCCGCCCTGACGGCCGCTGATTTTTACTCCACGGTTAAAGACCGGCAGGGACAGCTGCTGGTTCTGGTGAAGGCGGGATGGTGCCATCACTGCGATACACAGCTGGGGATTCTAAGAGGGCTTCTGAAAGAGAAACAGAACGATTTAAGCCTTTATACATTGTCTGCCGATAACGAACGGGAGTTGCTGAAAGCGCTAAAGATCTTCGGTATTCCCACACTGCTGTACTACCGGCACGGTGTGCTGGTACGAAAAAAAGTTGGCGTCCATAGCGCCGGGAAGGTCACCGCAATATTGAATGAGATCCTGTCGTGGTCCCCTGTAGAAACCGAAGCTCACCGCCATCGCGGATTGCTGGAGAAACTCCTGGGGAAACGTACATCAGCCAAACCTTCCGGCAGCTAAAACAGTGGATGGCGGAGTGAATCAGAAGCTCTCAGCAGAATTTTCTACTTTAAAAGTATAACTTTGCGCAGGGCAGAGTTTCTTCCGGATGTAAGCCTGATCAGATACAGTCCGCTGCTGAGGTCGCGGCCATCCAAATTATACCGATATGTACCTGCCGGTTTGAATCCCGCTACAAGCTCGCGAATGAGCACTCCCTGAATATTGTAAAGTCCAAGCTGTATCTCCCTGTCATCGGGAAGATCATAAGTGATGGCGGTCACAGGATTAAACGGATTTGGACAGATCTGGCGAATGCCGAAGACTTCCGGGATTTCCACAACCCTGGCTGACAGGCTGTTTCCATGCCAGTCAGTAACCACATTATCCTGAATATCAAGTGACCCGGAATATCTGAATAGAATGCCCCGTTCGAGGGTTAAGCCCTGCAAATTGAATATGAGCAGTTGGCCATCGCCGCGGCGGAGCTGCCATCCCGCAGGCAATGAGGCCGGGTCAGGATTGAAATCACCACGGGTCATCAGCTGAAAGCCTGCGGCCGGTCCTTCGCTTTGCACCTCAACCAGAGTCGGTTTTAGTAACAGCGCAGCCGCAGTGAGGGGCGTCTCAAGGGCATAATCACCGATGATGATCTGGATGATCAGGACCAGATCGACCACCGTAATCTCACCTTCTCCGGTAAGATCGCATGTCAGCAGCAGATCATCCGTGGGCAGTTGGTTTGAGATAATCCAATCAACGATCAAAACTACGTCGGAGACATCTGTGGTTCCGTCTCCGTTAAAATCGCCGGCATAGGCGCAGCTGTCATCTTCAAAATTTGACGAAGGATCATAATTGACAGCCTCGGGGTCGGTACAGCCGTAACAGGCATCCCCCGGAAGGCCTGTATCTCCCCCTACACAACCGCATTCATTTTCGCAGGCTATGCCGAAGCAGTCTCCATTGCAGTCGATGTCACTGCCGGCCTCATGGTTTGAATTTCCTCCGGAACAGACGCCGCAGGCATCCGGTTCAGCGCTGCCGAAACAATCCCCGTTGCAGTCCATATCGCTGTTGCTTTCATGAGCCGTATTCCCTCCGGAACAGACACCACAGTCATCTATTGCAGCGCTGCCGAAGCAATCGCCGTTACAGTCCATATCGCTGTTGGCTTCGTGATCCGAGCTCCCTGCAGAGCAAACGCCGCAGTCGTCTATAAAGGCTACGCCAAAGCACTCGCCGCTGCAGTCCGGGCCAGCGCCAAAGTCATACCCTTCCGGGGCGGGGTCGTTACTGCCGGTCCCCAACGAGCCATCCGGACAGACATTACAGGCGTCGATATCGCTGTTGGCTGCATGGCCTGAGCTGCCTCCGGAGCAGACATTGCAGTCATCAAAGAAGGCAGTGCCGAAGCAGTCTCCGTTGCAGTCGATGTCACTGCCGGCCTCATGGTTTGAATTTCCCCCGGAACAGACGCCGCAGTCATCTACTGCAGCGCTGCCGAAACAGTCCCCGTTGCAGTCCATATCACTATTGCTCTCATGAGCCGTATTCCCTCCGGAACACACACCGCAGTAGTCTAGTGAAGCAGCTCCATTGCAGTCGCCGTTGCAGTCGATAATGCCGTCACAGGTCACGATTACATTGAACTGGATAGTGCCGGTTCCGCCATTTCCGTCGTAGGCTGATACGGTTACATCTGCAGTCCCCGGCCTGAGGGCTGCAACAGTTCCCAGCGTCTCCACCAGACTGACCTCGACCACACTTTCGTCCGAGGAGGTACCTGCATAGGTGAGCGGGTTGCCTTCGATGTCATCGAACAGATCAACATTGAAATCGGCAGAAGTGCCCGCAAGCAGCTCCAGGTCTCCAAGATCTGCAACCGGGAAAGGAGGGTCGTTTACAGAAGTAACGCTGAATTGTACCGCCGTCAGATCCGAAAGCTGAGTGGGCGTGTCATCGGTAACAGCAATGAGCAGTTCTTCGCTGCCAAACCAGTTTTCGTCCGGCGGCGTGACAGTAAGCAGATTGTCGGCGTCCAGCAGAACTGTCAAATCCGTATTTCCCGAAACCGTCCAGAAAACCGGATCGCCGTCCAATTCCAGCAAATAATCATCTAAATCAAAGGGAACAAAGCTACTGCCCTCGTCAACAACCTGTTCCGGAATGGGATTTATAAAAGGCGGAAGATCGAAAGGACCGGTATAAGAGTAAGTCACAAAATCCGATCCGGCAAAGGAATTCAAGGTATTCTGATCCGTGGCTGTGTAAACAATCGTTTCGCTGCCCAGCCAGTTCGGGTCTCTGATCTCGACTATGGCGTTATCCTGTGGGTCAATCGTTACGTGGAGGAACTCGGCCTGGAGAATTTCCGGGTTCAGGGGCGATCCGAAAGCATAATTGTTAATGAAAACATAGGATTCACTGACCGGCAGCAGAATCGAATTGGTTGCGTCATAAAATTTCAGTGTGATTTCTTCTCCATTTTGATCTGCATAGACCGTCAGAAAGTAAAACCAGCTGTCTATGGCAAAAATGGGCGTGACCACTCCCCGGCATTCATTCCCCACGAAGGCTGCCAATTGATCAGCCGGATTCTCCGTTTCCATACCTCTGGCAACAACCCTGGCAGTGATGGTCATGGATAACTCAAAATCACCGGGGTTCACGGACCAGGCAGGATCTTGGTCCTCAACCAGAGGGGGCAGGAAATGGTAACTCCAACTGACCTGGTCACCATCCAGTTCAACGAGATAGTCATCCAGTGCCACGTCCGTAAAACTCCCCCCGAAAGGAACCATTTGATCGGGGATATCCAGGACTGCAGGAGGGTGGTCAAAGGGCAGGACTGTGAACAGGGCATTGTCTGCCCCGGAGAGCCCCTGATCCATCAAATCGGTGGCGGTAAAAGTGAGCAGCTCACTGCCGGACCAGTCGGATGCGGGTGCCTGAACTGTCACTCCGTTTTCCGGATCAATGGTCACGAGCAGGTCCGTCTGCCCCGAAACATTCCAGGATACGGGATTGCCGTCAAGTTCAATGAGGTAGTCGTCAAGATCGAAGGCTGCAAAAGTACCCCCAGGAGGAATTTCCTGATCCGGAATATCCATCACACCCGGAGCATGATCAAGATAGATCAGCGCATTCAGAGGGATCGGGTCATAGGCCGACCCGTAATTAGCGCCGTTACTGAAAACGATGCTTTCGATGACCGGTACAACCACATCCTCACCGGCTACATAGGCCCGGAATGAGAGTTCTTCACCGTCGGTATTGGCATAAACAGTGAGGAAATAAATCCAGGTATCCAAAATATTCACCGGCTGGGACACACCTCTGCAGACATCTCCCGCGAAGGCTCCGAGAATGTTTGCCGGGTCCGTGGCGAGAACTTCGTCCACGTACAACAGAGCCCGGACATTTGCAGTGCTGCTGTAATCTGCAGGATTAACGGACCACGCCGGCGGATTAGCACTCAACAGCGATATTAGCAGCAAACTTAACAGTGTGATCTTCAGATTGAAAGGAGGATTATACGAGGTATTCATTGTCATTTCTCCTGTTTATTTGACCAAAGCCAGTTTGTGGTTTGCACTGAAATCACCTGCTGTCAGGCGGTAGAAATAAATTCCGGACGGCACAGCGCTGCCGGATTGATCCTCTCCGCGCCAGGTCACTGTTTTGTAACCGGCAGATTGAAATTCATCCACAAGGATCCGCACCACTTCACCGTGCAGGTTGTAAATGATGAGAGAGACCTTCACATCCACGGGCAAAGAGTATTCTATGGCAGTCACAGGATTAAAAGGATTTGGATAATTCTGACTGAGGCTGAAATTGTGCGGCAGCAGCACGCCCGGGTTGGTGGTTCCGGTGAGAATCAGCGGATCATCCGGTGAGCCCAGAATGCCATCAGCCTGATAGGGGATGGTTTCTGCCAGTGCAATGGTCTTATCGAGAATCGGGGAATACAACTGCAGGCGAAGATTGCTGTTGTCCAGATCCCCGTAAAGTGTGAGAAAGAACAGGTAGCGGTTCATTTCGGGCAGAAAAACGGGTTGTCCAACACCTCTGCATGCGAGACCGTCAAAAGCTCCCAAAAGCATATCCGGATCTTCCAGAACTGCAGAATCAATTCGGACTTGGGCGACAACGGACATGTTCGACTGAAAAGCCATGGGATCGACCAGCCAGTTCTGCGAATTGCTTTCCGCCGGCGTGGGAGACCTTTTGGCCTCCATCCTCGGCAGGAGTTCACCGGGCATAGGATAGGTCAGCGTACCTGCGTTTTGCGCGTAAAGTTTATAACCGTATTGGGGATTCATGAAATTCAGATTACCCAGCCAGCCGACTCCCTCAAGATACATGGAAAACGACTCTGTGCTCTTGATCAAATCCCCCGTGAAAGAGATCAGGGACAGGAGAGCATCGTTTACATTATAGGTCATCTGCGGCAGATACCCGATCCAGTTCCAGCCGTTACTAATGGGGATGGATTCGGTTTCCAGATCAACCGGGTACCCCGCGGCGACAAGTGTATCAATATTTGACAGATGGATCATGTACATGGACTGATTGCTAAGAGAGGTTAGAGTTCCCAGCCAGCCATAGCTGCCGGCGAACTGGCTGTAGCTGTTCTGTGCTTTGATTTGATCATCCACGGCCGGGGACAGGGAAGCAAGTATATTGTTAATTCCGGCATCGGCAGGCGTCACATTCAGAGAAAACCAGGACCACCCCGGTGCAAAATCGAATGACTGAATGATCTGGTTTGTGGCGCTGATGGTGACGGGAGCGGTTGGGGTTCCCAGTACATCGTTGGCAACAAAGGTATAGTTTTCGATGACCTGCCCCATGAGACTGCAGGCCGAGGCATCCCAGACCTGAATTGCCAGATCCTCACCATCGACCTGATTGCTGAAGACGGTAAGATACACCTGATAAGCATGGGTGTTGGGGATATTCTCCAGTTCCGGGACATATTGAACATTTTGAAGGCCTCTTAATTCATCCCCAACAAAAACGGCAACCTTATCATAAGTATCCTCTGATAGGACATCGTCAACGGACAGCAGGGCAATGATGTTCATGGAGTATTCATAATTCATAGGTGAAAATTCCCAGGTTGGCGGATGACACAGAACCCTGATATCTACCGGCATCGGTTCGTCTCCCATGGTCCCGTGAGCATATACCGTCTGAATATAGTGCCCCGCACCGGGTTCCTGATTCAGTACAAAGGTAATGGTCTCTGCACCGCCGGGAGGTAAAATCCCTCCGGTGGGGAAGACGGTGAGCCAATCGGGAATATTGGTGATCTCGTAGGAACGGTTGCTGCCGCCCACATTCATCAGGGTACGGGTAGTCTGGAAAGAGTCTTCAACCCAGATCACTACATTGTTGATGGCATTTCCCACCCAGGCAAGGGGATTGCGGTTCACGAAAAATTCCCACTGAACGGGGTCTGATGAGCGGTTGCCATAGAGGTCTTCCACGGGTCCCACAGAAGCCCGGAGGGTCTGGTTTTCGATGAAGGTATTCTCGATATTGGGATTGATCACAATGGTATTACCGCCGCAGGTAAATGTGAAATCGATGGGGTTACCGGTTACGGTGTTCATCAGTGTGATGTCTCCTGCTCCCACATTGATAGCGCCGCATTGCAGATCTTCATTAAAAGTAATGGCGATATCGTCATCCGGACCCAGAATGCCGTTCACAGGAGCCGGATTCCCCAGCAGTTCCGGTGGGTTTCGGTCAATAATACCGGATACGATATTGGAAGTTCCGGGAACCAGTCCGGCATCACACACCGCCACCGCGCGCAACTGGTAAGCATTGTCAATAATGATCGCAGGGCTGATATTAAAAGGCAAAAGCACATAGTCATCAATGAGATTTTCAGCCTGCACAGAGGCAGTTGTAAACCAGTCTCCAACGCGTTCGCCATTGTTTTCGTCACGGATGCCCTCCAGGTTGGCCAGCAGGCTTCGGGGCTGGCCGGGAGCGAAATCTGATATGTCGTGCTCCCCGTCGAAGGAGGTGAGAAGGGGATATATGGGGGCAATGTCGTCAGCTGCCGGCATAGATATGTCGTAATCTCCGGCAAGGTCACGAACGGCGGTATTTTCCCGGTATTGGAGATCAATGCGAAGTAAATTCGCATCATAGCGGTCATAGCCATCAACCGTCACCCAGACGGAATCCGATCCGAAATCACCGGCAACCAGCCACCCGTCTTCCGGCACGGCAATGTGAGATTCACTGCAGGGCACCTGGAATTCCACAGACACACTCACTGTATCGGCCAGCACAAGGGGCCAGCCCGCCTGCCAGCTTTCATATTCACAAGGGGGGACTAACTGGATCATCAGATCATTGTAGATATAGGCTTCCGGGCCCCGCGCAATGGTCATGACTGCATCAAGTACTTCACCGGCGGGCACGAAGAAATTAAGGGAACTCTGGATGATCACACCGTTGACGGCCACGACGGCGCCATCCGGATTGGTCCCCTGTATGACCCTGACAGAATATTCACGATCATCATCGGACTGGCTGTCGTTGCCGATGGAGAGACTGAATTCCGCCGCTTCATCCGGTGGGACATCGACTTGCGCATATGGTGTCACGTTCAGCACCGGACCATCCCGCGGAACCGTACCCTGCTGCCAGGGACAGCTGCTGAAACCGCTCTGGATCTGAAATACCGGTGTGGCATACACCTGATCCCGCAAAACATCAACGGTAAAGGAGTCTCCGATGTCATCGTCTGCCAATGTATAGCCCGTTGTAGTTGTATGTGTTGAGCTGCTTCCCCCGCCGGCGCCCATGGTAACTCCAAGGTTAATTTTGGAGCCTCCGGAAGCTCCAACACCATTGATGGTGAGCCCTAATTCCGTAGCCAGTTCGGTATTGACCTCTGCTTCAACGACATAAGTCAGATTGTTGGTTGTTTCATAAACCTCTTCATATTGATATTCTACGCCGGCGTCGAATGAGAGATTCCGGTCAAATATGGCATCCTGTTTTGTCTGCTCATTCTGGGCCACAAAACCCTGCCAGAGGGCGGCGGAGACCGTGTCGCCTATCGTGATAAGGTTGGGGATGACTTCTTCCTCAATCTGGAATTCGGAATAAAAATAGGTTGTGGCGAACCCGTTGGGTGCAATGATGATATTGGCCGAATCGGCCGGTGAGCAGGTATTGTTATCGATGTACATAACATCGGTAACCCCGTAAAGCAGGTTCATAGCGCCTCCCATGTAAACATCACCCGCTCTGCCAACCGTAGAAACCGTCTCTGTTGTTGTCCAGGTCCAGACTTGTTCGTCCGCTGAAGCCGTGTGCATATTTATGCTGATGCTGGAAGTGAAGTCTGCAGTGACGTCAACATTGGTCCCGACGCTGATGAAAGGTGTGCCGGTTTCCATGTCGATGTCGGGTCCCAAATGTGCTGTGGCCCATGTATTGGTACCCACATCAAGAGCTACAGAAAACTGCAATGACTGCTCAAAGGTACTGCTTTCAGACCAATAGGCGGAAGAACCGTCTCCTGGCGGTCTATGTATGATCAGGAAGGGTATCTCCGGAGTTGTAGTCGCAAATGCCTGTTCATCCCGCGGCCTGAAGCCCACCACATAAGCCCATTCCGTTACGGTGGCCTGCCGGTTCAGCTCATCCGTGGCGATGGCCTGAATGCTTTTTTGGTAAGGATGACCACCACCACTGAGAATATTGGGAATTCCAGCCTCCACAATAATATCAATGGCACTATCAAGAAATACAAACGTCGTATCCGTGGTTGAATTCCCAAAATCCGTAATGATTTGAACCATGCCGGTATCGATGGGACAGGTGTTGGTATCCACGCCGCTGCTGCTGTAATTGATATAGGATTCAAAAACACTGATATTCAGGGGATAGGTTTCAAACTGATTAAGCACCCGTAAATAGCAGCTGTCAAGGGGAAAACCCGTAATGCTTACTTCGGGCAGAGCCCGGTAGATGAAATCCTTAACCCTGTCGGCTTGTCCAAGCTGAACCGTGTCACCGGAGAAGAAGTTGTCAATTGCAGGGTCAGGATGATCCACCGTGATGTTGTAAATCAAGGGGGGGAGATTCTGAAGCGACCAGGTCCCCAGGGAAGTATCCGGCACAACGGAAGTTTCGATACAGTTATTCACTGCCGTAAGAGTAACCGTAATATCACCCTGCGAAGGGGTAATGGGATATTCGCAAGCTCCGCCGGCGACAATCCCGCTAATGTTATGAGTCATGGTGTCATCAAAATACAGGGCGGTCAGCGGCGCAGAGATCATGGGCAGTTCAATGAACGGAGGAATGAAGTCATGGTCCTGATAGCGGCAGCTCAGCAGGTCTCCGCTGGAGCCGGGTTCCAGTTCAACGATGAATTTACCATCCACATCGGTATAATTCGGGATGGGAAAAGGTTCACCGTTCAGAAGCATTTCGACGCCCTGCTGGAAACATGCTGTGTTCGCATAGCGCACATAACCGCTTACGGGGATCATGGAAATATCCGTAAAATTGACCAAATCCACAGAAGTATTACTTTGATTCAGTGTGGCCTGGCGGCTCTCGGGTTCATAAACATGTTCGAACACTTCATTCAGAGGAATGTCCATGTTCCAGGCAGCCTCGTGGATGGTACCTGTCAGGAGATTACCGGTAGCGTCGGCAATCAAATCTCCCGATCCCTCATTCATTTTCCAGTAACCGGCAAGGCCGAATTCATCACCCACGAGAGGCAGGTTCATACTGCCGCCCACCTGGGCTTCGCTCCGGGCATAATTCCAATAACGGAATTCATCCAGTCTGCCCGAAAAATACAGGGCCGACAGCTCCGGTGCCTGACGCCCGATGACCATTTCCGAAAGATCCGGGACAGTCGTTCCCACGGCCGATGTTCCTGCGCTGGCGCCGTCAATATACAATGTCAGGTCCGTGTTATCGCAGGTCAGGGCAAAGTGGTGCCAGAGGTTATCATTAAAGGCAGTGGGGGAGATGATCTCAGTGGCATAATGTATGCCACGGACATTGCCGGCTGCAGTGAGCTCCACTGCAATTCTGGGAGAACCGTCCGCAGGATCAACGGCGGCAAAAAGGGTGGAGGCGGGTCCCCCCGCAGTCTTGAACCAACCTTCGATGGTATAGCCTGCTGTCAGATCGATCCGCTCTCCCGTGAAACTGATGTAGGAAGCTGTTCCGTTAAATACAAGTGAGCGGCCGATGGCGGTGGTCTTTGAGGGCGTAACCGTAAAAGTTGTACCGCCTGCGTAAAAGATTCCCCGTATGGCATAATTCCCTGTGCTGTCCGTCAGCGCTCCCACATATACGGGGGCCGTGAGATTATTATGGTTAACACCGCAGATTTTGCCATCGAAATTGTTATCTGTGAGATCAAAAATGGTCTCTCCTTCAGCCTCGTCAAATTTCCAGTAGGCGGCCAGTCCGGCTTCGTCACCGGACAGGGTGATATCCGCCTGCTTGAGCAGGTCTTCCCAACTGCGGGCCAAATTCCAGAGTCTGAAATCATCCAGACGTCCTTCAAAAAAGAGTTGTGAGGATTGCGGGTCCCGCTTACCAAGGAGGATCTCTGTTGAGTGATTAATGGGTCCGGCGGCCGCGGTACTCCCTACAATAGCGCCATCCACATACAGGGTCATGGCGTTACTCTCAAAAACTGCGGCGAGATGGTGCCATTCCGCATCTGTAGTAAAAGCGTTCACAGTGGTGATATCCGTTTCCTGACCTGCTGAAGGTCTGTGCTGCCAATGTAATTTTCCTTCGCTGTCCAGTTCTACCAAAACACTGATATTTGCCGTTGCAGAATCAACGGCTGCAAAAATTGTCTGCTGTGCCGTGACAATGGAGCGGAACCAGGTTTCGATGGTGTAATCCCCGGTGAGACCCCTAAACTGTCGATTGGCTCCACTTGTATCATCAAAGAAATAGATATAGCTGCTGCCATCAAACTCGGCAGAACGTCCCAGGTTCGGCGTAAGCATTACCTTTGTATCCAGCATGGGATTGCCGCTGCGGGTCTCCACATGGCCCGTGATGACACCGTTGGGGTTCAGAAATCCGATATCATTTTGCGCATAGCTGACGCCCATATCATTGCCGCTGGTGACGCCATAATTATAGTACTCACCTGCAAATACATTCATATCCTGATATTGGGTCTGTTCAACAGGGAGTTGGGTGAGCACATAGCCGTTGCGGTAGAGTGTCACCGAACTATCCGTAACCGGCGGTCCTGTACGATCATCCTCCACCGTCCATTCAACCAGAACCATGTTTTGAAAATCGCCGTCCGAGGCTCTTACCAGGGGAGGTCGGGGCTCTTTGAGATAAAAGCCCCAGAAACCTAAAGCTGCACTGTTTTCCGAATAATTGGTGGCAGTGCCAATGAAAGGCTGGCCTAAGGTCATGAAAGTGCTGTACTGGTTATTGGTCATGCTGCCGGAAACCAGTGCATTGTTCAGTGTGGTGTAGGGCACCGAATAGTTTGGCTCACAGGTTTCCTGGGCCGCCAGCGCTATGGGCAGGATCAGGATGATAGCTGATAGAAATTGCCTTTGAAATCGTTTATACATTGTCTTCCTCCAAAAGATTGGTCGATTAATGTTCAGTTTTGGGTAAGAAGGTCTGTTAACGATTCTCCAGAGCTTCGAGACGCTGCCGCAGATCGTTGATCAGAGCGTTTTGTGCTTCAATTTCCGCCTGTTGCTCCTGAATGGCAGCGGTGAGAATCGGGATCATACCGATCTGGTTGACGCCCTTGTAATGGATTTCCACCATATCCGGTTCAGCTTCCACATTGTCACCATTCTTGTTATAGACATTAACTTCGTCTTTCACAAGTTCAGGGAATATTTCTTCAAGTTCCTGGGCGATGAAGCCGAATTGTGTCCCGGCGGGCAGGTTCATCTTCTCTGCCTCTCCGGTATGTTTGTAATTGTAGGTGTGGACTTTGATCTGTCCAATCCGGTTCAAAACAGGGTCCACAGGCTGCACATCGGTTTTGAATTTACGATCAGATGGACCTGTCAGCGAGCCAGTGTAGTGCAGATCACCTTCAAAATAGCCTGCATAGTTAGTAGAGTTAGCATATATTGCGGCACCGGCAGAGTTCGGTGAGGAATTTAAAAACCACCCCGTTCTTAGTTGATCACTCAAAACTTCAAGGGGATAGCCGGAGGTTGTCCCAATCCATAATGAATTAGCAACTAAGGAGCCATTAACTTGTAATTGAGCATTTGGTGTGTTACTACCGATACCAATACCGACTTTACCGGCAAATATCGCTGATATATTAGCATCAGATGGGTCCAGATAGTAGTTGTTATCATCTTTATCCAGGAAGATCGAACCGCTAATATCTCCATTTACATCCAGTTTAACAACCGGGGCATTAAGTCCGTTGCCAATACCTACATTGCCATTATTGGCCACCAGTATCTCTGTTGTGTTACCCACCTTAAACTGAACCTCTCCGGAACCATTATTATCGGCATCTGTCGTGATTACTGTGTTCCCGTTGCTGGTGAGGGAACTGGCAGAACCTCCAAAAAAAGCACTCGACAGCGAGCTGCCGTCACTAAACATAATCGCGCCGCCATTGCGCATTTTAAGATTCCCGTTGATGTCGAGGGCTTCTGCAGGTGTGGATACACGCACACCAAAATTGCCGGCGGGGTCAACGACTATGATGTCCTCACCGTTGGATTGTTCGATGTGCAGCTTTGTGTCAGCAGAATCTGCGATAATATGGAGAGCAGCATCAGGGCTGAAGGTACCCACACCCACGGGTCCTACGGACGGGAAAACATTTTCCGAACCCAGCACGGACATGGCGGCCGGTGATTTCAACAGCTTGAAACGGGGTTCCAGTTCCACACCGCCCTCGATGGAAAGACCCAGCCAGTAAGTTGTATCGAAGGGGAGAGCATCCAGGGGAGTAACTGACCCCAGCTCGGCATTGTACACACCGTGTAGCACCTGAACGCTGCCCTGGGTTTCTTCCCACAGAGCTGTTCCGCCGGTCGCCTGATCATACAGGCGGAAGGTCATGGCATAGGTCCCGTCTGAAACGGTTTTACCGAGAGGGTCTCTTAAGACTCCCTGTACGCTGATAGTATCGGCACAGAGAAGGGTGATCATCATGCAGAAAAGAAGATAATACAAACTCGTTTTTAAGGTTGATTTCATGTTGTGCTCCTTTTGATTAAAAATATTAATTTTGTTCGATTACCAGGAAAATCATCATTTTGGGTAAAAAAATCAAAGCATTCATACCATCAAACATTTGCCTTGAACCGGATCCGGGGCGGAACGATCGAATGGACAACCTGTGGGAATCTCGGACCAAGAAGTATTATGGCCAATAAATTAACATGGCTAACTCCGGATTAGCGAAAACACTTACATGACCACATTAGCTATGTATTAATTTAATAATGTTTAACTATATTCACAATCAAAATATTTAATATTTTATTCAACTTTTGGTAATCCAAATGTCAAGGGACATGGGGTAGATTTATCCGCGTTGCTCCGAAGTCTGATCTTTGAATGTCTGCAAATTGGCAGGCTGTACAGCTGATACCGCTCCGGTCAGCGGTCAAAGTGGGTAATAGTATTCTCCAGAATATCCCAGTAGTCGAAAATTTGGCTGACATAGCGAACGGGTTCGGTTCCCCGGGCATAGCCATGCTTCAGGCCTGAATAATATTTTTCCTGGCACAGGTAAGGCAGCACCTTTCCCAAATCCGCCCAGCTGTTTGGATTGTATCCGAGGTCCTCAGCGAGTTTACGGGCGTCCTGCATGTGTCCCGTGCCAATATTGTAAGCGGCCAGAGCGTAGGGGATGCGGTCGGATTCATAGAGGTCATCGGGCACATTCCGCAACAATCTGGAAAGATATTTTGCCCCGCCCATGATACTTTGTTCCGGGTCAAGCCGGCTGGTAACGCCAACATTCTTAGCTGTGTCGAGGGTCAGCATCATGATACCCCTGACTCCCGTTGGACTTTTGGCGCGTTTTCGCCAGTGAGATTCCTGATAAGCCTGAGCAGCCAGAAGTGTCCAGGGGAGTCCGAATCGTTCACCTGCTGTAATGAAATAATCTTTATATATGGGCAGACGTGTCTCAATGCGGTCATGAAATTTGCGGATGTCCACGTAATCAAAAATATCTACAAAACTATAATATTTGATCTCAAGGTCTTTGAGTTTCCCGCTCTCGCGATATTGGTTTAACCAGCTTTCAATCAGCGGATACAGTTTTCGATTTTTTTTAGCTAGGACCCAGGCCAGCGCTTGTTTTTGACTGATGGAAAAGCCAATCTGTAATTCGGGGAAGTAGCGTCTGTTTAAAGCTGCGATATTATCATCGGCGATTGTAAAATCTATCTCACCCGTCCACACCTTGTACATGAGCTGATCGGTGGAGATATTCTCTGTTCTTCTCCAGGAAAGTTCCGGATAGGTTTTCTTTAGATTCTTCAGCAGTTCTTCATAGCTGCTGTTTGAGACAACTTCAAGTGTCCCTTTTGCAAGGTCGCTAATATTCCGGGGCTGCGGATTCCCGCGCTTATAGATAACAACCTGCTGTACCGTATAATAATCAGGGCCGAAAAAATATTTTTCTTCACGGTCGGCTGTTCTTGAGATAGCCCCGGAACCCAAATCACAGAATCCTGCGTTGACCGCATCCAAAAGATTGGTCAGGCCGGTTTTTACATCCAGTTCCAGCTCAACACCGAGATATTCGGCAAATTCTTTAAGCATCTCGTACTCGAACCCTTTTTGTCCCTCACGCCCTTCGTAATAAATGGTGGGAGCATTGCGGATAGCAACGATGAGCTTTCCTTTTTTATGAATCCTGTAAAGCAACATAGTGGGGGAGGTGAGGAATAAATACAGGCCTGCAATCAGGAGGAGACCGAAGATGATCCGGATTGATTTGGCTCTGATGAGCCTCAACAGGGGATTAAGCTTGATTTTATCGGTTCTCACTGTAGCCTAATTTAGCAACTACAGCCGAAGATTACCAAGTTCTTGGAAACGTCTTGCGCTGCGCTGTTTCCGGGTTTTTTATGAGGAATTCACCAGCTCAATATTAATTGAATTATGTGAATAATTCCGATTGTTTCAAGCTTTAACTGACATGGAATAAATGAATTCATTCTGTTCATATATTACTTTATTCATTTAAATACAGCAAATGCATAAAGTATGTCATGAGGTAGATATTCATGCTTATGAAAGTAAATTATATCTTCGGTCCCGGTCTGATGCAATAGCGGATTTATTCGCTAACGGAGCTTTATTCATCAAACAGCTTGTGGTAAAAATGGCAATAAGGTGTCTCGCCGTTGTTTTGATAATAATCCTGATGATATGCTTCTGCCTCCCAGAATTTCGCAGCAGGTAATAGCTGAGTTGCTACATCTAAACCTTTATTTCTCAGACGTCCGATGAGGTTTTCGGCGATTTTTTTCTGCTGCTTATCGAAATAGAAGATTTTGGAAAGATATTGTGCGCCGATGTCAGGCCCCTGTCCGTTTTTTTGCGTTGGGTCATGGGTTTCAAAAAAAAGTTTTGTAAGCTCTTCGTATGAAATTACCTCGGGATCAAAGGTAACCTTTACGGCTTCAACATGGCCGGTCGTACCCGAACTGACAGCCTGATAGTCGGGATCTTTCAGCTTTCCGCCGGTATATCCCACAGTGGTGGATAGCACTCCCTGGGCTTTTTGAAAATAGAATTCAGTGCCCCAGAAACAGCCTGAGGCAAAAATAGCGGTTTCGATCGCTTCACGTTTAACGGCCGCCTGAAAATCCAGTGAAAGTGAATTGACACAATAGCGTGTATTCCGTGGAGTGAATCCCTCGCCGGTAAAGACGTGGCCCAAATGTCCGCCGCAATTTGCACAAAGAATCTCTGTGCGTCTGCCATCTGCATCGGATACTTTTTTATGGCATTCGGAATTGCGGCATCAAAACTCGGCCACCCGCATTGGGCATCAAATTTATCCGACGATCGATACAACTCCGCACCGCAGCGTTTGCAGGTATAAACACCATTTTCATCAAAATCATAATATTTGCCCGAAAAAGGTGCTTCGGTCCCCTTGTCGATTATGATGGCCTTTTCGGCTTCAGTGAGTGGGTTGAATTTCATATTATTATCTCCTGCAGTGACGAATAGTATAAATCCTGCCATCAGCAAGGTACGAATGCAATATTTCATGGCCTTTCATTCCTTATCAGTTTATGTAATCCTTTTAAATATTGTGGTAATATCTGCCCTAAATTACAAAAAGCTCATGAAATGCCCTTTAATAATTATGTTTCAGATCGTATAATGGTTTTATTCGATGAGGTTTAATTGCACTTAAAATATTACTCTTTTCCCTAAGACAGAAGTTTTATTAAGAATGTAAATGGTTTTAAAATTGGGCCTTGGTTTTTGGCAGTATTCTGCTCCATAGGCTGATTTGATGCGGAGTTGACTGCAAAATATTATATTCGGGGTGTAGCGCAGCCCGGTTAGCGCGCATCGTTCGGGACGATGAGGTCGGAGGTTCAAATCCTCTCACCCCGACTGAAAAGTCAATTTCGGAGCTCAAGACGGTTTTCAGCACAGCTTAAATGTATTCGATATTTACTTGATTATTTTTACGACCGGGTACCCATGGCCGGGCATCCGATGCAGACTAGATTATTCAGCGGTTGGTCAGTATAAAATTGTAATCGACTGTTAATTTTCAAACTTGGATTCTCAAAAAAATAAAATACTTTAATGAGCAGTTATCCATTTAAAAAAATTGAAGCGAAGTGGCAGAAACTCTGGGACGAACGGGGTGACCATCTGGTAAATATGGATGTCATTGAGAACAAGTATTATTGTCTAAATATGTTCGGGTATCCGTCCGGAAGCCAATTTCATATCGGCCATTGGTACCAGTATGGTCCCGCCGATTCTTATGCTCGTTTCCTGAAAATGAAAGGCTATAACGTCTTTCAACCCCAGGGTTTTGATGCCTTTGGTCTGCCTGCCGAGAATTATGCCATCAAGCACGGTGTACATCCGGCTGTGAGCACTGCAAGAAATATCGAAAATATGCGCCAACAGCTCAAAAGGATGGGGGGGATGTATGACTGGACCCACGAAGTTAACACATCATCTCCTGAATATTATAAATGGACTCAATGGCTGTTTTTACAACTCTTTGAAATGGGGCTGGCCTATCAAAGAGAAGCTCCGGTTAACTGGTGCCCCAGCTGTGTCACCGTTCTTGCAAATGAACAAGTGACGGACGGACTCTGTGAACGCTGCGATTCACAAGTCACAAAAAAATTCTTAAAACAGTGGTTTTTCAGGATAACCGCCTATGCCGAGGAATTACTGACTTGCCTGGAGCAACTGCAGTGGCCTGAAAAAACGAAGCACATGCAGCGTAACTGGATAGGTAAAAGTACCGGATCATCAATAAAATTCAGGTTAAAAGATTTTGATGAAGATATTGAAGTTTTCACGACACGTGCGGACACTTTATACGGTGCTACTTATTTTGTACTGGCTCCGGAACACAATCTCGTTAAAAAGATCACCAAACCCGACAGGCTCAAAGCCGTTACTGACTATATTGAAGCCACAAATAAAAAAACCGAAATTGAAAGAACCTCTGTAGAACGTGAAAAAACCGGGGTCTTTACAGGTGCTTTTGTCATTAACCCTTTGAACGGCAGAGAATTACCAGTATGGATCGCAGATTATGTCATTGCCAGCTATGGTACCGGCGCAATCATGGCAGTACCTTCAGGTGATGAAAGAGATTTTGAATTTGCCAAAAAGTTCGGTCTGGATATTATTGAAGTCGTCACACCTGACGGCAGTGAACAGGGCACAGATGTTTGTTTTACTGAATATGGTGTTGTAATCAACTCCGGAGAATACAGCGGAATGTCCTCGCAGGCGGCACAGGAAGCTATTAATCGAAAACTTTCCCATATGGGCATTGGCGGACGGAAAGTACAGTATAAATTGCATGACTGGCTCATCAGTCGTCAGCGCTATTGGGGAGCTCCCATCCCGATTGTTCATTGCGAAAAGTGTGGAGCCGTATCTGTTCCCAAAGATCAGCTGCCTGTACGGCTGCCGGACGATATAGAGTTAAAACGAACCTATGGAGATGATATTTCGCCCTTGGCACACCATGATGAATTTATGCAGACAAGTTGTCCATCCTGCGGTGCTCCTGCTTTGAGAGATGCGGACACAATGGATACTTTTGTCTGCTCTTCCTGGTATTATTTGCGATACCCGCACGCTAAATACGCTGAGTTTGCATTTGACACGGAGCACATGGATTGGCTGCCTGTTGATCAATACATTGGTGGCGTTGAGCATGCAACTATGCATTTACTGTATGCCAGATTCATTACAAAAGCTTTGAGAGATGCCGGCTTGCTGAAGTTTGATGAACCTTTTATACGGCTTTTTCATCAGGGTACCATCACAAAAGACGGTGCAAAAATGTCGAAATCGAGGGGTAATACGGTTTCTCCCGATGATTTTATCGAAAAATATGGATCGGACACATTCAGGAACTATTTGATGTTCATGGGGCCCTATGATGAAGGCGGCGACTGGAACGATAAAGGGATTACCGGAATCCATCGCTTCCTGAACAAGATCTGGCGTATTTGCCAATTCGGTGAAAGCCAGGCGACCAAATCGGATTTAAGAATTCTCCATCAAACCATTAAAAGTGTTACCGGAGATTTGGAAAATATGAAATTCAATACTGCCATCAGCCGATTAATGGAATTAGTAAACCATCTAAATCTGAAAGAGACTGTTGACAGTATTACAAAACGGACTTTAATATTACTACTGGCTCCGTTGGCCCCGCATATAGCAGAAGAACTTTGGCAAATGGCCGGGAATCAGAGGTCGGTGTTCAGGGAAAATTGGCCCCAATATAATCCGGAACTTGGCGAAAGTGAAAAAATGAAAATTGCTCTGCAGGTCAACGGTAAATTACGGGGTGAAATAGAAGTTGAAAAAAATATTTCAAAACCCGAACTAACGGCAATGGCTAAACAGCATCGCAACATGGCCGAGCATCTAAAGGGTAAAGAAATCCTGCGTGAGGTCATCGTTCCTGGCAGGCTGGTTAACTTTGTCGTGCGCTAAAAACGGTTGCTAATCCAAAAATTCTTCAAAGTGGGGAAAAGCTAAAAGTCTGCACGACAGCAAATGCTGGTTACTTTACATAATATATATTATCGGTAATTACTTCAGGCAACTATCTGAAGCCCTGTACTTAACCGCTTACCTGATAGCGTTGTAATTATCCTATCCTAGTTCCGAATGCAGCCATTGCCCATAAGTCTTCTCCAGTATATCCAGATCACCACAGACAATTTCAGGGACTTCATAGGGATGCCTGTTTTTAATAATCTCCACGGCGCGCTTTAAATGATGCCGATTCGTTTTAATCAGCATCACTGTTTCCAGCTCGGTTTCTATATTACCACGCCACCAATAACTTGAGATTACATTTTTAATCAGCTGCACACAGTCAGCAGCTTTCTCTTTTAATAAATATTCTGCAATTTGCTGTGCTTTTTCGCTCTAATTAATCGATGTTAAAATAACTTTCATTATACTGCCCTATATTTTATGTTGCCATGAGACCTTTAAATATTGAATTCACTTTGCTAAGCCGTGTATAAAATAATAAAAAAAGGGACAGTTGCCTGCCCCTTTTTTTTACAAGTTCATGGAGTGTTATTTCAGCAGAGTGATCTTCTGAGTCAACACTTCATTTGGTGTATCCATCTTTACCAGGTAAATACCTGAAGGCATGGCATTGCCATTTTTATTAGTGCCGCTCCAGACAGCCGAATAGGTTCCGGCAGATCTGAATTCATTCACCAATGTGGAAACATTCTGTCCTAACATATTATACACCGAAATATTAACCAGTCCGTCCTGCGGAAGTGTAAAACTGATGTTTGTTTCGGGGTTAAACGGATTAGGATAGTTTGACAGTAATGCATACTCATCTGCTATAGTCAGTTCGAGATAGTTTGCACCTGAAGCTGCGGTGACTTCATCAATGCTGAAATCGCCCGTGGCAGTGAAAAGTTCACTCTGCGGTGCCAGTACGACTAAGGTCGTGACGCCATCCTGAGTATTATAGTCGGCGAGATATGCATCATCTGCCATCTCAATGGCAAAGTCATCTCCATGACTGAGCTTCATATAAACTCCGCCAATATCACCATTCCCTTGGATAGAAACGCTGCCGTTATTGTTGATGATGCTAGCAGAAGTAGCAGGTGTCGTTCTCCCTCCCTGATTCAGGACGAAGTCGATCATGATGACGATATCGAGAATATCGATATTACCATTATTATCCATATCCGAGTGACAGAAAGTATATTGACTGTCGTCAATAGTACCCAGAATATAGCCTACTACGGCAACAATATCGAGGACATCGATATTACCATCACCGTTAACATCTCCGTTTCCTACACATACACCGAGACAGGAAAGAGCTGTATTGTAATCTTCGACTTCCAGAGGTGGATCTAAGGTCCACACATCGGTTGGGAAAGTATAGTCACCGAAGACGCCGTCAACCGGGCACATATATCTGGCGCGGAAACGTCCGAAGGCAAAACCACCACCTTCCTGTACACCGGTGCCGTCGGCGTCAACATATTCCCAGACATAGATCTGATGCCAGGGTGCCGGTCCGTTGATCGTGACGGTTGCGGTAAATGTACCATCGCCATTGTCAGTGGCCAGCCAGCGTGAGCCGTCGCCATTGCCATAGCCGAATCCCTGAACATAATTAAACCATTTGTCTTTCAGGATCACATAGACTTCATCTCCCGGAGTATAAAATTCATTACCGCTCATGTCGAGATTGAAGGTCATCGTGAGTGATTGTCCTTCAGGCAATACTGCACCCGCCGGCAGGTCATAATAACCGGCCAGTGGCAGCTGCAGGATATCACCATCGGCGGATGGTCCGAGGTTAAAGGTTCTGTTTCCGCCGCCAAACTGCGGTGAGTCTTCCCAACCCATGTCGCCGTTGTAAAACGGACCATAAATTGCCTCGAGATAGGCTATGGATTCTTCACTCTGATTCAGGAAGAATTTATATTCCATCTGAGTGGAAGAATAATTAGTGATGGTCAATGGCAGGGTGAAAATATTCGTACCGGGCTGACGGACCATTACGCTTTCTTCCGGGGGATCTGCATTCCAGCCGTTAAATCCACCGCGAACCTGGACTTCATCGTTCCGGGCAAGACTGAACAGCGGCATACCGGTTGCGCCGGCTTCATCAAGCCATTCACTCATATCCACTGAAAAGATAACCGTCTTGGTAACGATTTCATCTTCGATAGGTGGCTGATCATTCCAGTAAACAAAGGCCAATGTGCCGTCTTCGGTCACATCTGCCGTACGATTGCCGATTGAAGATTCCCAGCCATCAGGACCGGCGAGGAATTTATATTCAATGGCCACGCGTCCGGGAACAAAATGATATGTTCCACCCCAGAATTCACCCGTACCTTCATCCGTTAGTGGTTCAGCAGACCAGCCGTTCATTGTTCCGGCAATATACATGGTAGTACCATCATACTGAGGAATTCCGGCAGTACTGACGCGGAAGTAAATATCAATATCGTCTGTGACATCATAGGGTGGTGTGTTTCCGGCTTCCCAGTAATCGATGGGAAGATCGATTGGCAGGCCATCTCCGGAGACGGCAAAACTGCGGTTACTGGTTGATTCCCATTGGTCGCCTCCCGGCGTTACGTTTACATATTTATACTCATAATTACCAACTGCGAGAGGATCTGCTGTGGTAAATGACCAATAGTCGCCGCCATCATTTGTAATTTCCCAATCGACACCCGACCAGCCATTCATGCTGCCGCGGATCACGATTGTATTGGTACTGTCAGTGAATCCCGGTGCGGTTGAAGTATTGAGATGGAAGGTCACCAGACTCGGGTTAGTGTCAGCCGGACAGGCATCAGCCAAATTAAAGCAGACTACCGGCAGGACAGTGTCCACGTCGGGTACGAGCAATGATCTGTTAGAGGACTCGTCCGCACCCCAGGCATTGCCGTTGATAAATTTATACTCAACAGTTTCGCCCGGATTCAGGCTCAGTGTTACAGCATAGACGGCATCAGTAACGAGAGTCAATTCGATTCCTGCAGGATCCCAGAAGGGGTACGGGTCGGGGAAACCACCGGCGACATGTACTCCATCGCCTGACACAGTTTCCAGAGCCATATCCACCTGGAAGGTTATTTCAACAGTGGTGGTACCACCTGAAACAGCAATATCAGCTTCTGATCTGGGCTGTAATTTATAAGCACCGTAGCTGTAGTCTCCCACGCCGGTAACGTCATAGGAAGTCCCGAGTTCAGGCAAGAATGCAAACAGTTTATCATCCACTACGGCGGGACCGGAACCGTCATCAACGGACCATTCACCGTATCCCAGGTCGGCGTTGTCACAATTTGAGTTTGTAAACGAGACCAACACACCTTCATAGGCTTCCAGGAAGTCACCTGTTGAAATTGCTGCGGGGTCCGGTAGAACATCACGGGCTGAGTTAAGCGTAAATCCGGTGATATTACTGATCTCTGTGAGACCATAATATTCCGAGACACTACCAACTATGGTGATATTGTTGCCTTCGGCAACGGTATTTGCACTGTCGTAAACGTAAACACCATTCCAGGCCCCTGAGCCATCCTGTAACCAGTAGCCGGTTCCGGGATATACTGCAGTAACCACGCCGGTTGTTTCGACCCATTCACCCTCCCAGGGTGATGCATCGACCTGCCCCTGGATGTCATAAATAGTGACAGCTGAGGCATAAGCACAGGAACCGTCATCAACGGTTGCATCCGGGTTATAATTGGCCGCTAAGGGATCAGTACAGCCGGGGATATCACTCGGTGGTGTTATGTGCCAGCCGATGTAATCAAAGGTATCCTGATCGTAAACTATCCATTCAGAATCGTCTGCATTTGTTCCTGCGGATGCGTACCAGTCCGTATTTCCGCTCGTGATGGCATCTTTACGAACCAGGGTGTGGTTTTTAGTTGCTTCTGTAACACCTGCAACATCCCACCCTGCGCCCGGGTCACCATCCCAGTTGCCGATCCAGTCGAGGACAACAAAATCAGCCTCGGTACCCTGAACCAGGGCAAATCCGTCATCTCCGTTGCTGAGATAATTGAAGGTCTGGTCACAAGCCGAAAGAATTTCCGGTCCCGCACTACCGTGACAAACGACGAATACACCACCGGGAGCAACCATTGCACCATCGTCAAAGGTGTTCCAATATTCGTACTCGCCTGGTACAGTCGGAGCATTTGAAACATTAGGAAATGCATAACCTGAGAGATCAATGGGAGCGTCGGTCGGGTTATAGATTTCCAGTGCTTTGTTATTGCTGCTGCCTTCAATATATTCGGAAAAGAACAAACCTTGGGCAGATAGCATTGACATGATGCCTAAAAGCATAAATGTCAATTTTAGCATCTTTTTCATAAAAGAATTCCTCCTTGTTATTTGAATATATACTTTATCATATTTTTGGTATCGTAACTATGGGGATAGTTACCGAATACAGTAATTTACAACAGCTATAGTCACAAATTCATTAATTGATTTATTCTCCACGAGAACTATTTGCGACCTAACTGTTTTGTTAACTCGTTAATTCTATCAGCATCACCTCCTTTTTCTATTAAACTGCTTAAGTTGATTGTTTCCTGTTTCTCAATATTTACAGATTCAATGGTCATTTAATTTTTCATCCGTTTCAGCATCGAAAAGATGAATCTTTGCCTGATCAATTTTTACGTTGATCTTCTCCCCCGTTTTTATTTGCAGATTGCCATCAAAATTCGCTGTGAGGTGAAGCCCGCTTACAATCAGATGCGCCAGCAGGCTCGACCCCAGAGGTTCGGTTATCTCTACCTCTGCCCTGAAAGTCAGTCCTGACTCTTCAGCGGAACCCTGCTTCAAAACAGGAATGATATCTTCAGGCCGGATTCCCAGGACGACCCTGCGTTCACTGCTCGCCGGTAAAGTATGCTGCCCGAGATTAATTTGGAAATCTCTGACTCTGAAAATATGACCGCTTACATTTCCGGGAATGATGCTTCCTTCGATAAAATTCATCTGGGGTGTACCGATGAACCCGGCAACAAATTTGTTTTTCGGCCTGTCATAGGTGGCTTTTGGTGTGTCCAGTTGTTCGATATTGCCGCGGTTCATCACGGCAATACGGTCGCCCATCGTCATGGCCTCCACCTGGTCATGGGTAACATAGATCATGGTTGTAGTCAACAACTTATGCAGGCGTTTAATCTCAATGCGCATCTCAGAGCGTAATTTAGCATCGAGATTCGAAAGAGGTTCATCGAATAAAAATACTTTTGGTTTTCGTACAAGCGCCCGCCCCAGGGCAACCCGCTGGCGCTGTCCTCCCGAGAGTTCCCGGGGTTTTCGCTCCAACAGGTCTGCGATTTGCAGAATATCAGCCGCCTCTTCAACCCGCTTCCTGATTAAGTCCGGATTCTGTTTCCGGATCTTCAGACCGAAGGCCATATTTTCATAGACATTCATGTGAGGATACAGTGCGTAATTTTGGAAAACCATCGCAATATCCCGATCTTTCGGGTCCACATCAGTGACTTTTGTATCTCCGATATAAATCTCTCCGGAAGTCGGTGCTTCCAGACCTGCAACGAGCCTTAAAGTAGTGGACTTGCCACAACCGGAAGGACCGACGAGTACGAGGAATTCTCCGTCTTCAATCTGGAGGTTGATATCTGATAGTACGGCAGTGCTGCCAAATGATTTGTGTATGGATTTCAGAGAAACTAAACTCATGTGCTATCCTATTATCTGTGCAACCAGCATCACAATATCGATAATATCGATGGCATTATCGCCGTTCAGATCGGCTGCGCTAAAAATATCCCCGCTGGGCATGGGTCCGTTGATGATGAAGTCCACTATGGTCACTATATCCAATATGTCAACGAGGCCGTCAAGATTGACATCACCGGGTGTTATATTTGAAAAATCCGGAATTTCATTCAGAAAGATGAAGGCGCTGCCCGGGGGAATATCAAAATTGTATAGCCAGTTCCCTTCGACAAGATGCTCTCCCCCATTTAAATAGTCGTACCATGTTCCGGGATGCGGAAATTCGATATCAACGTTATTACTGCTGTCTCCGAAATTAGCTGCCACAATTACTTCTTCGGGACTGCTCATGCGCCAATACACGATAGTTTTATTGGTTGAACTCTGAGACTTTATTTCCAGCGCCGAGCTTCTCAAGACCTCATAATTCCTGCGCAGCGCTATCAGCCTTGCGTAAACATCAAACAGTTCGGCGCCGGACTGATTATTCAGCAGATACCATTGCAAGGGCTGGGGGATAATATTGCCGCCTGAATGGCTGGTTCCGTTTTGACCGAACTCCTGTCCATGGTACAACATGGGCGTACCTTGCGATGTAAATAATATTTTTGCTCCAAGTTCTGATTTTGCCAGGGCCGTCTCAAGGGTCATGCCCTGATAATGGGTCGCCTCATAAATGATCCTGCCTTCATCGTGACTCTCAAAATAATTCAGCGGACCAGTATAGTCCCAGTATCCTTGCGAAGATGCCGAAAGGTGGTTGCCCAGATCGTACATGTCTCCCCAGGAATGCCCGCTGTCATTTATCTCCAGTAAGTTGGAATTCAGCATGTGGAAATAACTATAATCCCAACCGGCATCGAAGTCAGTATGATTTATCTGCCAGGAATTGTCCTCTTCTGCAATGATGATGAGCGTGGAATCATAGGCATTCAGCATATTACCGTAGTGAGTGGCGCCCCAGTTCCCTTCCGAATCCCAGCCTATTCCTGCCGTGTGGTCGAAGCGGAAACCGTCAAAATGGTATTCCTGAACCCAGGTCATCAGAGCGTCATCACAATATTTCCGGGTTCTCGGGCTCCAATGCTGGAGTTTGTACCCCCAGGGCGATTCCTGGTCGTGAAAATAGGGATCATTAATATAATCATGGTCCTGATAGTCCCAGCTGCCAACCGGTTGATACAGTAAAAATAATGGCGCCGATCCCCACATGTGGTTGAAGACAACATCCAGCAGCACTGCAATTTGATGCTGATGAGCCGTATCGACGAGCTGCCGCAATTCATCCGGTGTGCCGTAGGCGGACTCCGGAGCCATGTAAAAAGAGGGATTGTAGCCCCACGAATTGGCGCCTTCAAATTCATTTACGGGCATGAGTTCCAAAGCCGTAATGCCGAGATCGTCAAAGTAGCCTTCATCCAGTTTATCGATAATATCCTGGTAATTCCCTATTTCGCCGGGAACTCCCTTGAAATCACCAACATGAGTTTCGTAAACCACAACATCCCTTTGTTCCGGGCGGGTAAATTGAGCGTCATTCCAATTGTATTCCCCGGCACCCACGGCAAAGTTTGTGAGAGCATCTTCGTAGTATCCGCTCTCCCAGCCGCCGGCGGGGTCGGTCCATTGCACATCTTTTGACCAGGGATCTGCAATTCTCCTCAGACCCTCTACATTGAATTGGTAGGTATAATTACCGTCCGGCAGCGTGGTTTGATACCACCAGAGCGTATCCCCTGAGAGTTTCATAAGCTCACCGGCAGGGTTATTTTGGTTCCAACTGCCCAGTACCGTGACATAATCTTTCGCCGGCGCATAAAGTGTGATCAGGATGTCGTTACCGGTAACCGTTAAGCCATCATCAGTACCTTCGGGAACAGGTTCGTGAATGATTGAGAAAGAGAGATAAATATGGCGGAACAGGAAAGTCACGCGATCATTACTGCCCAAAGCCCGGGCGACAATGGTCACATCTCCGAACAATGTCTCAGGTGGTGTCCAGGTAACCGAGAATGGTGAAGAAAAAGCATCACCTGCAAAATCTCCCTGGACATAATAGGCCACTTCTACGGCATCACCGACGACGGATAATTCGACATCACCGGATATTTCGGCCCCCTCTGCGGGAGAAATATAAAAAACATAGGGGTCTCCGTCCTGGGGTGTGTAGTCAAAATAAATATCGTAATTGATGATCTGTCCGTTATCACCGGTATCCCAGTTACCGTCATCCCATTTAATTCTGAACTTGATTGATTGCACCACCTGTTCTCCAAGATTGAAGGGGCCAAGCTGCAGCTGATAAGTATCCCGGTTCAACTGCAGCGGTGACATCAGCCAGCCATCTTCTTCAAAAGAGCCTGCAGGCCGGTAACTTTCAATGGGCAGAAGATATCCCGCTCCTGCATCAACTTTCCAGGCAATATGTCCCCCCTGCTGAACATTGTTCAGAACGATGGTAGCGATATCATTCGCCCCCGGGTTGAAAGGTGTCCAGTAATAATTCAGACTGATATGCCAGTCAACGCCGATGCCGCCGTTGTTATCCCAGTTACCGTCGAGATCCGTGAAAACAAAATCCACGGTTTCGGCGATTTCAGGAACCGTATAATTGTAACTCCACCAGCCGTTCCCAAGTGCCGGCTCAAAAGTCATAGCATAATCGTCAGTCTCCTGCCAGCCGTTATATCCAAGGTGAATATAAACTGGAGAAGTATTGTCCGGCAAAGTACCCTCCAGCGTATTATAATAAATAGTAATATTCCCTCCCGGTACGGGGATCTCAGGTTCCCAGTAAACTGCCTGAGCAGGCAGGATAGCGCATATAAATAACGCGGAGACTAAAATATTTTTCAATTGCATTTTGTATTCCCCATTTCTCTGTTTTTCCTAAAATCAGATCCTTCGGACCTTCCAAGAATTTCTCCGATAAAAGTCACAATGTCCAGAATGTCCACGGCAAAATCCTGGTTGGCATCCGCCAGACACTCCTGTTCCGTATTTAACTGTGAATCCCCGATGAGAGCGGAAACCAGTATTACAACATCGAGGATATCCAGGGCCGCATCATCGTTTAGATCTCCGTCGGGATAACAGGCCAGTCCTTCCATAAGTGTAATACTCCGGTTAACCGGCAATCCTTCATAACAAGTTGAACCACTCGGCCAATATACAATTAACGAGTCCACATCCGAATTTTCGCCGAGTCCGAAGTGCTTTGTATATGAGTTCTGCGATAAAAATCCGTTTCCACTTTGGATGAAGGCAGCTTGCTGATCGCCGCCGGACCAGAGTGCGAGTCTGACGCCCAGAGCCAGACGATTAGGTGCATTTCCGGTCAGACTGACCTCAAGCCAGTTCCCTGCCGGTGATGTATCATTACGATAGAACTCAATCCCGTTTTCATCATCATAACCAACAGCGATAATATCCTGATCGCCGTCACCATCGAAATCTGCACAAGCGGTTCCGTAGCCGCTGTTGAAAGAATCCAAACCTGTGGCTTCTGCCATTTCCTGAAAAGTGCCGTCACCGAGATTATGAAAAAAAGTATTGCTGATACTGCCAAATCCGGACTCGTTATTATTATAAATATCCTGCCAGCCGTCGTTATCGGCATCAAAAAATACCGTACCCCAGGTCATGCTGAAAAAAGGGTCTTGTGTGTTAGATTCGGCCGAAACATCGCTGAAAGTCCGGTCACCGTTGTTTCTGAAAAGCATGTTCTGGTGGAGATTTGAAAAATAAACATCGAACCAGCCATCACGGTTATAATCAGCCACTGTAAGACCCATACCCTGAAGGGACTCCATAGCCAGAATTCCCGTTTCGGCGGCCAGGTTTGCATACAGTCCATAGACTTGCATTTCCAGCAGATAGTTGCCCCGGTAACCGTCCTGTGTTCCCAGAATTTCGAAGTCACCGTCGTTGTCAAAATCAAAAAATACAGCCATCATGCAAAGATCATTCATCGGTCCCTGGGCGCCGGTCTCTCCTGTAACATCCAAAAAGTTCCCTCCCGTATTTTCGTAAAGGTAGTTCTGACCCCCGAAATCCACAATGTACAGATCGGGCCAGCCGTCCCCGTTATAATCTCCCCAACTGCCTCCCAGTACATTGCCCTCATGGATCAATCCCGCTTCAGTGCTGACTTCAGTGAACGTGCCGTTACCCTCATTGCGGTATAACCTGCATTGAGCGTTCGTGACGCCTACGAACAGATCCGGATCCCCGTCGGCATCATAATCAGCAGCCAGACCTATTTGAGAGGCTCCGGCAGAGGCGACACCGGCCTGTCCGGAGACCTCTGTAAAAAAGAGTTCCCCGGCATTTCGAAAAAGCCGATCATCGCCGGAATGATTTGCCACAAAAATATCATCCAGTCCGTCCTGATCATAGTCAAAGACACAGACCCCTTTCCCCTGAACGGGCGCTGCCAGCCCAGACACTTCAGATATCTCGCTAAAGAGGATTTCGGAAAAGGCCATTGACACGGCAAATAAAAGACAGAATGGAACTCTAAAAATCATTTATGGGATAGGTTCCTATGGGTTCAATTTTTATGCGCTGAATGTCGAACGAATTCCCGGAGTAGGGTTCATCATTGGAATTATCCGCCAGATCATCAACGGCAACAAGAATGAAATTCCCTGACGGATTAATTGTAATTGCCCCCGTGCTTAACTTCCCGGCTGTGAGATAATAATTGCGCTGAAGAAAAGTCTCGTTGTCAAATTCAATCACAAAGGTTCCTGCACCGTCGGCTTTGGAGGGTGAGAAAAAGAGGCTTGTACCATCCGGGGTTGCCGCAACGGCCAGCGGCGCCGATTTGACATCGAATTGAGCCAATAAATTCAATTCCACCGGATCAAATAAGAAGGCGTGTTTTAATTCGTGACCTGCGAAGTCGGTGCCCGAGAGCGCAGCTATAATACCTGTTCCGGGGACGAATTCGAGATCGTTCAGTTCAACCGGATGCAGGGCGATATCCGATGACTGTGTATTTCCGGTCAGGTCATTTTCCGTGATTAGGAATTTGTACAGATTAACCCTTTCAAAAGAGTCGTCCAAAACATACACGGCCCCTTCAACGGAGTCAAGGGCAAGTTTACCGGCCTTTGATTTGGATGCAAGTAATTCTCCGGACTGCAGGTCGTACATTTTTGTTTTATGATAAATGGATTGATCCGAGATGAATGTAGTGATCAGTTTGTCACCAAATACTTCAACATCCATGGGTGCATCTTCATCCAGTTGAAAATGTGTCACCGCCTGAGTCGCCACATCCACTATTGCAATCTGTGAACTGCCGGCAAGTCCTGCATAAAGCGTGGTTCCGTCAGCAGACAGACACAAGGAAGTCGGCATGGAACCTACCGAAATATTTGCAGTTCTGACCATCGTTTCACCCGAGATATCGATGAAAATAACCCGGTTGTTCCCCGAATCGGCCGCTATGAGCATTTTCCCGTCGGGAGTAATCACCAGGTCAACCAGATTAGAGCCAATCCGCAGGAGCTCAAAATTTTCGATGGTGTAGTAATAAGTGGGTGATTTCTCTGTACAACTGATCATAAAAAGTAAAATGGACAGGATAATTTTTTTCAGCATTTCAAATCTCCGGAGTAAATGTCAGATTCATACGCAGATACCCGGGTGAAACGAGCTGGCTTTCATTAACATACTGATATACACTGAGTGGGAATTCAACATCCAGTAATAAATCAGGACGCAGGCGCAAACCGAATCCCGGTACGGCATACAGCCAGCGGCCTCCTCGTTCCCGTTTTATGCGCATGCCATATTCATCCGTATCCCTGAAAGTGTAAATATAATCCAGTTTTGCCTGCAGGAAGAGAATATCGGAGCGGTCGTAATTCAAACCCAGACTGTAATGATATTCATCCCCGTATTCATAGCCGTAAATGTTGGGGCCGGATGAGATTTTTGAGATGAAATTACCGGTAACCAGCCATTTTGAATTGAGACTGCTGGTTGAAGCAAAAATGGAGAATACAGGATCAATGGTACCGGAGCCAATCTGCAAATTGTCGCTGATGCGTTTGCCGGACGGATCCGGCTTATCCAGACGGCCGGTTGCAAGTTTGGCGCCTATCCCGATATTTACCTGTAGAGCCTCATCAAAAAATGAATAAGAATATCGCCCGAGAAGGATGAGGTCACCTAACCCGGATGTACGGCGTATGAAGCTTGGATTGTCATAGAGAATTTTATTATTTACAACCGAACGCCAGGGCAGAATTGCTTCGACTGATAATTTAGCTGTGACACCATAATTTAAGTAGAGAAATGCAGTAGAATTTGAAGTTTTTTCATATTTTGGATTTGGTGCTGAATGATCGCCGAACTGAGCATCTTCGAGGTATTCATATTCGTAACCGATACCTGTCAGCAGGGCTCCCGCTTCGGTGCTGTTGCGCTTCATAATACTTCCACCCGGAAGAATTGGTCTGCGTCAGGATACACCGGCAGTCAATAAGTTCACGCCTAACAGCAGAAATCCTAAAAGTCCTAACAGTTGTCTGTTTGCTTTATTCATGAGTTACTCCTGTATTTTGTAGGTATGTACCATTTATCTAACCTTTAACGCTGCCCATCGTCAAACCTGATACGAGGTATTTGGCAAGTGAAATGAACAGGATTGTCACCGGAATACTGACGACTACGGCTCCTGCCGAATAGAGTCCCCACTGGGTTGAAAGACTGGCCTGAAAAGATTTCAATCCAAGTGGCAGTGTGTACAGATCCGGATCCTGCAAAATGATGTTGGCAACCACATACTCGTTCCAACTGGCCATAAAACTGAACAGGGCCGTGATAACCAGAGCCGGTGATGAAAGAGGCAGAATGATCCTATAAAAGGCCGTAAAGCGGCTGCAGCCATCCAGCCTGGCAGACTCTTCCAAAGACACCGGTATCGTATCGTAGTACCCTTTCATCTGCCAGATGCAGAAGGGCAGGGCTGTTGAAGAATATATGATGATAAGTCCGAGATACGAATTGATAAGACCCAACTTACTGAGCAGAATAAAAAACGGCAGCAGAAGCATAGTGGCCGGAAACATCTGTGTAGTCAATAATGACAACATCGTAAACTGTTTACCTCTGAACTGAAATCTGGAGAGAGCATAACCGCTGGTTGAAGCCAGTAAGACCCCCGTTAGGGTTACCATGAGGGTCACAAAAAATGAATTCCAGGCCCATCTCGGAAAGTCGGTTTTAGTGAAAAGCTCAAAATAAGCTTTAAATCCCGATCCGGCATCCCTGCGCCCGTTGTGATTATCATCATCAAAGGGCTCTCCTTTGTCCCACACACCGTTCCCGTTTTCATCTCTGAAGCTTTCACTTCTTTCGATAAAGGCCAGAGATTTTGTTTGGAAGGCATTGTCCGTCCGGAGTGAGATACTGATAATCCGAATAGCAGGATAAATCGTCAGCAACGTGAAAAACGTCAGGAAGAGAAATATCGACCAGGTTTCAATTTTATGCTTGTTCACAGTACCGTCCCGGTGGCTTTTGTTTTTTTCATAAAGAATATACCGAAGATCAACAGAATTAAGAAAATGACCATCGAAAGCGCTGCTCCATAACCATAACGGTACAGGTTAAAAGCCGCCTTGTAAACATAGCTTACGAGAATATGGGTCTGATCCGAGGGTTCGCCTGCATTACTTACCAGCCAGACCACATTAATATTGTTGAAAGTCCATACGATTCCAAGAACTATTGCCGGGATCATAACTGGTTTGAGCATGGGCACTGTAATTTTCCTGAATTGCTGAAACCTGCTGGCGCCGTCAACACGGGCTGCTTCGTACAACTCCCGGGGTATGGACTGCAAACCACCCAGCGCGATCACCATCATGAAAGGAAACCCCAGCCAGATGTTAGTGATGATACAAGCTGAAAATGCTTCAAAGGGCTGGCTGAGCCACTGAATAGGTGAAAGATGAAATAACCTGCCCAAAATTAAATTTATGGAACCATATTCCTGATTGAACATACCCCGCCAGGTCAGGGCTGTGATATACTGTGGCAAAGCCCAGGGGATGATCATCAGGGTTCGCAGGGTTTTTTTGGCCGGAAGTGTTCTGTTGATGAGAACGGCCAGGAAAACCCCGAGGGTCACATGAAAAACAATATTTACCACCGTCCAGATTATTGTTTTGAGGAGAATTCCGTAAAATCGTGCTTCCGTGAGGACTTCCCGGTAATGTTGGAATCCTACGAGCTGCCAGTTTTGAAAAGTACGCAGCGAGAAGTTGGAAAGGGACAACATGATATTGAATAAAAAGGGAAATATGACTACGGAAAATATACCGATAACGGCCGGCAGCAACATATAATAGGCGAATTTTTGTTGATGAAACTCTCTGAAAAATAAAACGATCTGTTTACGATAGAAAGCTGTAAGAATTATTAACAGCAGCGGTAAAATCCATTTTATGAGGATCACGGAAGGTCCCGGGTCCAGAATATCATTCATGTCCCGGATTTGCTTTTCCGCATTTAGCTGGGAAAGCCTGGCGGCTTCTTCAGGGCTCTTTTCACCGCCGAGAACAGCCTGGTACTGCGTCCTCAGGGCATCCCAGATAGCCCGCATCTCCGGTTGCACGGGCATCGGCCGCCCTACTTCTATACTCTTCGCTGATTCCCGTAACTCCTCGTTTTCAGTGACTGCCGAACTTTTAAGTGCGGCAATACTCGAGGGCTGCATATTCAGCTTGCTGGCGTAATAATATTGAACTTCATCACTGGTAAGGTACCGAATTACATCCGCACATTTATCAAGCAGATCACCCGTAACATTTACATTGATTGAATAACCCTTTGTGCTGACCATCGGTGTGGGCCAGAGACCGGTAGCCGAGACTTTAGGGATCCTGGTAATCCCGAAATCGACTACACCTTCATAGTCACCGAGACTCCAGTCGCCATTGATGATCATGGCGGCAGCCCCGGTTTTGAACATGGCGTTTGCGATCTCGTAATCGGATTCTTTGGGAATGATCTTATATTTATCCCGCAGAGATTTGATGAAGGTAAAAGCACTCACCATGGCTTCAGTGTCCAAATTGGGCTGTCCGTCGTCAGTAATTAGCCAGCTCCCGAAGCCCCCGACCCAGGGTGCAAAAAAGAAAGGTTCAGTGAAGTTCCATACCAGCCCGTACTGGTCAATCTTACCATCACCGTTAAGGTCTCTGGTCAGTTCTTGTCCGATACGGATCATCTCGTCCGTATTTTCGGGCGGAGATTTGACGAGATTCCGATTATAAAGCAGCATTAGATGATTTCCCATAACATCTCCGATCATCCAGATCCGGCCTTTGTACCTGACCACTGCATTATCGACAAACCTTGCGAAAAACTCAGGCTTAAAAATGTCATCAAGGGGTTTGATGATGCCCATGGTGGAAAAAGGACCCACCTGGTCGGAAGGTCCGTAAATTAGCTCGGGGCCGCTGCCCCCCATGGCCGCAGATTGATAATTCGATCGCAGTTCTTCGGTTTCTCTGTAAAGCAGGGAGATCTCGATGTCGGGATGCCTGGCTTCATAACGATCACACATCTCCCGTAATGCTTTACGGTTTTCATAGAGCATTTGATGCCAGATATGGATGCGGGTTTTTGCATCGGCAACAGCAGTGAGGGCAGCAATTACCAGAAAGCAGGCAAATAAGATTCGAAGGCCTGATTTCATAAAATCAAACAGCCCCGGCCTGTACAAAGAGCCGCCGTAATAAAGCTGTCGTATTCCGGTTTATGTTAAGGAAGTGTATAAAGACTGCTCTCATTATATTTGATTTTTGCAAATTTTGAAGTGTGATAATAATTGTCATGGTAATCTTTGACCATTCGCTGGGAAGTGAAATCCGCTGCTGTTACAATAGATGCTTTCATCATTTTGATCCAGGCCTCACGGTCTCCATAAAATAAGGGTATGACTTTCGTTTCGAGGAGATCATAGAGCAGAGCGGCATCTTTCTCATCTGTAGAATCGGTAGCATCACCAATTGCCCATCCGTTGACACCGTCGTGGCAGCCTTCCGCCCACCAGCCATCGAGAATAGAGAGATTGACCACACCGTTAAGAGCTGCTTTCATACCGCTGGTCCCGGAAGCTTCGTTTGGCCTCAAAGGTGTATTGAGCCAGATATCAGCACCTCCGCATAGCAGCTTTCCCAGCCACATATTATAATTTGAAAGGTACGAGATAAGCACTTTATCCGTAAGTTCCCGGGATTTTTCGACAATCGATTTGATTACAGCCTGCCCTCTTTCGTCATTGGGATGAGCTTTTCCCGCAAATATGATCTGAAGTTTACCTTTTGCAAGTTCCGTGAGACGTTCAAGATCATGAAAGATGAGGTTGGCCCTTTTGTAGGCCGCAGCTCTGCGGGCAAAAACGATGGTCAGCATGTCCGGATCATAACCCACCTGTTTATGGGCATTGGCATACTCCAGTAAACGGCGCTTGTTTTCGAGATGTGCCCGCCAAACAGCAAATGAGGGAATTCCGGAAGCTTCTTTCAGCATCCTGACGGGGTCCTCCCGCCAGCCGGGTAAATATTTTTCAAACAAGTCAACTGTAGGCGGCATGACCCAGGTCAGATGATGCACACCATTGGTTATATGAGTGATCTTTTTTGCAGAGCGGGGGAACATTTTCCGCACGACTTCCCCGTTCAGCTTCGAAACACCGTTGGCTTTTCCTGAAAAATACAAAGCGAGTTTGGTCATGTTCAATTTAGCATTCAATACCGTATTGGCCAGGTCGGAAGGCAGAAGATCTCCCAGTACTTCCCGGACCTGCTGAGCATCAAATACATCATGCCCGGCAGGGACCGGTGTATGAATGGTGAACACAAAATGCTTACGAATTCTTTCGACACTCAACCCCGTTTTAGCTTTCAGTGCCAGCGGCAAAAAGGCTGCATGCCCTTCGTTCATGTGGTAAGTTTCTATTTCCAGCTGACCGATATCTTCCAGGGATCTTAATAATTCATAGCCGCCGAAGCCCAGCACTGCTTCCTGCAAAATGCGGTGTTTGTTATCGCCGTGATAGAGTCTGCGGGTTATCTCCTGCGCCATTGTACTGTTTTCCGGGATATCGGTATCAAGAAAGTAGATTGGAACCTTATGGCCGGAATTGCCCACATGAATGTATCGCCAGACGGCTACCCGGATCAATTCGCCGAGCAGTTCAATCTCCAGCAGCAGGGGTAATTTTTCCAACAGCGAAGCCGGGTTAAAGCGAGGATATTCTGCTGTTTGATTGCCCCGGTCATCCAGGCGCTGTTTCATGTAACCTTCCCGGTAAAGCAGTGTGAAACCTGCCAGGGGAATCCCCAGATCAGCCGAAGATTTGATATGATCTCCTGCCAGTATTCCCAGTCCACCGGAATAAGAAGGGATATTTGCGGAAAATCCTATTTCCAATGAAAAATAGGCTATTTTTACTTTCTTTTCAAGTGTTGCCATTGTTCCCCTCAGTCACAATTAGATGCAGTTCAAAATTCAGATGGATACCCTCCTGGGGTTCGAGATTCACAGGCCAAACGGGCAATACGGCAGAGCTCTGATATATTCTCTCAAAACCGCTTTCAGACATAGAAACCGTCTCCACCGGATAGCGCAATAGCTTTGTTTTCCCTTCAAATTTAAGCCGGCATTCAATTCCCTCCCACTCCGTGATTAATGAAAATATGGTGGCTACGGTCATACCTGTGGAGTCTAAAAAAGGATTTTGCAGGTTTTTATCATCGATGCTGTAGTAACGATCAGGTGAATGTCCGCCCAGCATAGAAAAATTAAATTCAGGGGCATAATAGCATTCGAGCCGGTCATCACTCAAATTGCGCAAATGAATTTTAAACCGGAGCCTTGAATCTTTGAGCCGTACCATTTTTTTTATTTCGACAAACTGTGAATTTACCTGCCCTGATCCGATCAGGACGATAGCATCGCCGTTTAGATTGGCTTTGTATTCTGCGGTCAAAAAATTTCCGCATTCAGTGTAATTATTTTTTCGCAGTTGATCGGCTTTAACCATAGATGAAAAAAAGTGGTCAATTAGCATCCAGCGGGGGTGTGCGTCATAAAACAAATAGTTTTCGAGATGGTCCTCTTTGGCAGTTATGCGGTCGTGGATTGAAGCGGTACCCGCTTCGCCCGTTTCCAGAGCATACAATTTTTCATGATAACTTTCTTCATGGCGGGCGAAAGTATTGACCAGATTGAATTTTTTCTTTTTTATATCAAGTTCGCGGATGGCTCCGCCGTGAGGCGTGAAGATGACCCGCAAATCCGGACTCGACAGGATGATCTCCTTAGAACCGTCTTTGTCAATATCAACCTGCCTGGGGCCGGCAGCGGACAACAGATTTTCAGCTTCAATGATATTCTCAAAGATTGCATTTCGTAAATGCGGTAAATACAAACCACCGAATACTCCGTGCCAGAAACCGCAATTGCATTGGCTGCGCCAGATGGCCTTGCGGGCGGCTTCGTTTTCCTGACCGTTCAGGAGTGTGGAAACATAATTGGCTCTTTTCATCATCCAATTGGATTCCTCATATTTTGTCAGGAAATCCCGCCAAGTTCCGCCTCTCAGGTAAGGCCTGATCTCATCAAAAGAGCCTTGTTGTTTTAAAGAATCTATGAGATGATTGTACTTTTTACCATGTGATATCGGCAGTGTCCATTCACCCATCTCAAAATAAGATGACGTGGGTAAATAGACCCTCCCCCGTGGCTTGTGGGCGTTGAAATATTGTGAAAAGGTCATTACTTCCAACCAGTCCCCTGCATCCGACAGATGTTTAAAAAACGAATTCAGCCAGTCGTCTTCACCAAAACAATGCTCACGGGTTCCGGGCCATACGCCGAATTTTTCCCCATCATCGGCCATCACTTTGACAGAAGCCGAATCCCGGGCGCTTTGACGTAAAAATTCAAGAGTCCGGTCCGGCTCGTCAAATGGAATGGCGTACCTCAATTTTTGTGAAATGGGAAAGACGCCCAAAACATATCCCTGGTCTTCTGTCAGGTAATAACCGTCAAGTTCATCCAGCTGCCCGCGAGAGGCGGAAAAGTGCTGGTCATCAACGGCAATGTATTTTATTCCGGCCCGGACGAGCGGTTTGACGAGTCCCGGCTCCCAGACCCGTTCCGTAAGCCAGAGTCCTTCCGGAGCTCTGCCGAAGCGTTTTTTTATATACGCATTCATCATCTCTATCTGACCCACTTTGTCCCTGTCGGAAATTGAAATGAGGATGGGTTCATAAAAGCCTGAAGAAAGGATTTCGCAGCGAGCATCAGTAACCAGCGTCCCGACCCGGTCAATGTAATCGGGATGATGTTTTTCCAGCCATTCGATGAGAGGTCCGCTCACATGCAGGCTGAAATTGATCGCACTGTATTTCGTGATCAAATCCAGAAAGGGCAAATAGGATTTCTGATAAGCTTCTTCAAAGATGTGGTCAAAATTCCCGACCGGTTGGTGATTATGAATTCCGAAAATAAATTTCATTTCAGCGGATCTTTCAACGACAATATTAAGAAAATAATGCAGCCGGTGTCAAATTCGGCTTCGGATATTTGAGTTGGTCTTCCGCTCATTAAAAAGTCATCCGCAGTGTAAATTTGTGCAGATCTCCCAAATGCGTCATCAGTTCATAGGCATAATCAAAATAAAATATTCCGCCGTTTTTAATAGGGTAATTGATTCCTGCACCGAGCGTAAAGCGTTCTTCTCTGTCATTCATAAAAATGGCCTTTGAGCCGCCGCGAAAAACCAGTTGATTACCGAAAAAGCCAATTTGCGCGCCTGCATTGAGATATTCCGAGTTGTCATTGGGATGCAGAGCGTCCACAGCCCAGGTAACGGCAGCAATTTCGTGCACTGCGAAATCGCCTGATATGCCAACCCTGAGCAGCAGCGGCAGGTCGAAGTAATCAGTGTCAATCAGACCGTTGATGCTTTGGTTGTCCCCAGCCATATTCTGTGCCACATCAACACGTACTAACAGGTCCTTCCCTGTCATTTTCATTTTGGGCCCGAAATTGGATATTGAAGTTCCCAGACGAAATCCGTAAGGTGTATCGAAGAGTGTTCCGATATCAATGGCCAGGCTGGAGGCCTTTTCATTCGAGATGTGTTCATTGATGTATTTGCCGTTGGCACCAATCGAAAAGCGGTCCGTCAGTTGCATTCCGTAGGAGATCCCAAGAGCATACTGACCGGCTCCGAACGTTTCTCCGGTGAATTCATCCGAACCATAAGCAGTTACATCCATTTCATTCATGGTGACGGCAGTTACATTCAGACCGAAAGCGGCACCGTTCTGCAGGGGTTGTACATAGCCAATATAGTTGAAAGATATATCGGCCACCCATTTGGTATGATTCACCAGAAATTCCGGAGATTTGATGCGTGAGATACCGGCCGGATTCCAATACATCGCCGAGGCATCATCTGCAACAGCCGTAAAGGCTCCGCCCATACTGATGGCTTTGGAGCCGGCTCCGATGGAGAGGAATTTTGCCGCGGTGGTGCCGGTTTTTGTAACAGCAAAACCGGTACCGAGTATTGCCAGCGTTAGGAATGCCGGTCTGATATATGTTTTTAAGTTTTCCATCAATCCTTCCATACTGTACCTCATTATTTGACGATGGCAAATTTGCCAACATGTTCACCGACTCCCGGCGCTTCCACATGATAAATGTACACTCCGTAGGAAGCCGATAAATTATCTTTTGTCAGCAGGTCCCAGGACTCGGAGCCATTGTCGATCGTTGTATGATGATCAATTTTCTTCACCAGTTCGCCATTGATCGTAAAAATGCGGATTGTACAGTCGTCCGGTAATTTTCTAAATTGAATTTCACGGGGACCTCTGCCGGTGGAAAATGTATTCTGTTTCTCCCAGGGCACGGCGGCATAATAGGGATTCGGCACAACATAGATCTATTTTAAGTCCCGTTTTGCGGCATCTTCGTCGATACTGGAAGGCTGCGTTGTGAATTCAAAAATATCGCGGCTTAGAAATGGTTTTTCCACGAACACATACGCTGTATCTCCGGGCTGTGGAAAGCGGATAACATGCTGCAGATCTCCTGCAGGCGGATTGACCATTCTGAAAGTCCAGCTGGGTGCGGGATTGCCGTCCGCATCGCTGTGATCCATAAAGACGATGGCATCATAATCCGTCTCTGTGTTACCGAAAATTCCATCACCACCTGAAGGCGTAAAATCACCGAATAGAAACGGTATATCAATCCAGTCCGCTGCATCATCGCCCGTTGAGCTAACCTGCTTCTGTACTTTAAAATTAACAGCCTGATTCTCGTAAAACCTCGAGGCACAATAAATTGATGAACCGCCCGGCCCGCAGGGATCTGAAAAGATGGGATTTGCGCAGAAACAGTCGGATTCAAACTCGTTGCTATCAGAGAATATAACCCGATAGTCCGCAGGCAAAGGCGTGCCGATAACATAGGGAATATCCAGATCGTATTTACGAAGATCGAAAGGAACCAGACTGTCGTTAGACCAATAAGAACGATCTTCATTAAAGTAAAGAGCTTCGACATTGGTGAATTTCAGACGGAAGCCGTCGATGACATCAAAATCATCACCCTGGGGCAGCGGATTGGCATAGACTGAATCCCGCAAGGTGATGGTGATTGGCTGTCCCTGATCGTAGATCACTGAATCGGTATCGAAATATTCCCATTCGGGTTTTACCAGCGTATCACCCGTTGTCAAATCAGTCAAAAACCAGTATTTGGTTGTGAGTGTGTCATATCCGACCGAGCCCTGATGATTTTCGAAGATCGTATCCGTAAAGCTGATCTGATAGCGGTGATAGGGTTGGATTCTCATCGGATCGATGATGGAATAATAGACCTCACCACTGGATGTCCCCTGGACATGCTCAATCTCAATCCCCGAATCGGCCTCGATATATCCTGCCGAAGGAGGCGTTGGGACAACTTCGACAACATTGGGTCCCAGTTCCAGTACGCCGTTGATGGAGTTCACCCTAAGGCGCATGGGTGAATCGCTGGGTATGATCTCATTTGAAAGATCTCCTCCGTAGTCATAGGCCACCACTGCATAATAGTAAGTTTGACCGTTTACTACATTTTCGTCAACATAAGAATGCTGCAGGCCCGTGTCACTCCCCAGCTGAAACTGGACTCCGTTCAGAGCGACCTCATGGAAGCCGGTGATGCCGTCAACAAGATCCCACTGGGCATCGACACCGCCCTGGGAATAGGGGGCGAAAAAAGTCGGATTGCCCTCACCATCCGTAATTTTGAGAGCATCTTTAAATTCAAAATCCGTAGCCCGGTAGATTTTATAGCCCTCAAAGTCCCGAAAAACTGCTCCGTCGGTAATCTTCTTCATATAATTATCCTCTGAGTTTTCCGAGACGGTGTCCCAGTAAAGTGTAACCTTGCCGTCACCGGGCACGGCCGTCACATGTGGTGGAACGGGTGATTTTGCAAATTGATAGTCGAAGTCATAAGTCGTCTGTGCCACAGCTTTATTGCGGATTGCATCTGCCTGGTCATTACCGAGGCAGACTGCCATGGCAATTCTTTCCGTCTGGCCGGCTTTCAGGGGGAAGAAACCCGAGGTGACAAAAAGATCATAATCGCCGGGCGGCTGGCCTCCGGGAGGTGGCTGCCAGAAATATCCCGGCGTCATGTAGAAATTCCACAGGGACTGGTCACTGCCGGTGGGAATAGAGCCTGCCGGGTCATAGCCTACGGCCGTCAAACCCATTTGGTCGGATTCTGAAACATCGGTTTTATCTATGTCAGGCTCTCCCTGAAATCCGGTTCCGGAGCCCGAAGTCGGTTTCAGATCACCGGTACCTTCGCTCGGTCCGCCGGATCCGTCGCCAAAGAGCCCCACATCGTCTTCAGTAGTCCAGTCCCCGTCATTATCGATAAAATCGTCGCGGGATTCATCGATCATTTCATCAATGCCCTCGTCGATACCTTCGTCGATTGCCCCATCCAGGTCATTGTCTATGCCGTCTGCATAAGGTTTCCCAAGGTCATTTTCCTCCAGTTGATAGAGAATAATATTTGTACCGGGCACCTTGTAGCGCAGATAGGGATCTGTTGCGGCCTCATCGATCATTTCCTGTGTAACTACCGGTCCGCCTACATCGGCTCCTGTGCCAAAGGGATACTCCAGAGCATAGGGTGCTTCGGGATCCGCATTGTTGTCGATATTATCTGCAAAGGCCAATCCCAGATCTTCGTCACCAACCATAATGAGATGAATAGTGCTGTCCTGAAGCTCGTCAGTTTCAGGTACGGGCGGCCAGCGAAACCAGTGGAAAAGAACCCCGTCAAGATTGATGAAGTCGCTGGCTGCATCGGCAATGATCTGCTCGGTAATGACTGCACAGCCCGGATCTGCGGCTTCGGGGCTGGAGTTATCGTTGTCAATTTTGTCCGCAAAGGAGACTCCCAATTGATTCCCGAAAGGTATATGCGTCAGGTTTTCATCGATTAGCCCGTTCCGATTGTCATCGATACTATTGGCGAGGTCTTCTTCGCCGGGGTCTGCAACAATATAATCCAGGTCGCCGGGGCAGATTAGGTCTTCACCGCAGGCCAGCTCGCGACTGACAAAGGGGCCGGCTTCTTCTCCGTCACCATCATTATCAATGCGGTCAACGTTATTGCCGGGAGTTTCGATAAAGGAGGTTGCTGCCACACCGGTTGGCTCTCCATTGAAAGCGCTGTTACCGGTACAGTCTCCGGGTATGCAGTTGTCCATGGACCAGGCTACATCATTCATCAGATCAAAATCCGGTGTGTCATCCATTGTATCTCCGTCACCTCCAACCATATCTGCCAGCCAAAGAGAAAAGGAGACTTTATCGATATCTTTTGTACCATCATTTTTAATATCGTGAAGAATGAAAACCACATCTTCGATGAGGATCTGTTTCCACTCCATTACCCTGACGCCGGTGAGAAAACCGGCACCCTGGCGGGAATAGTCGGTCGTATCGGGGATATAGGTGTATCCGTCGCGAAAGTTGCGGTCATCGGACACCTTATAATAAATCTCCTGCTCAGCACTGAATTGATTCTTTCCGAAATAACCGTTCCACGATCCTGACCAGCCGGGATCACTGGAATCTTCCATTTTATCAGGCCAGGTTTCAGGCCAGCTGTCAAGATCGTCACTAATAGCAATTTTATCTGAATTTGGATTCAGATAGCCCGGTACCGGCTCCCAGGATTTTGAACTGCCGCTTTGGTCTTCCCTAAAGGTAATTGTGACCAGTGGTTTATAAACGCCCTCTTCCATGAGAACTTCTCCGCCAACGCTCAGAGCCGTCATGGCAACATACATACGGCCTGAGTTAACCGGCCATTCGTAGGGGATTTCGCCTACATTGGCGCCGGTTCTGCCGGTTATACCAAAATTGAAAACTGAGGTTCTGACTTTATTGACATCCTCATTTGTGGTGCGCCTGTAATTAGGATCTCCCCGCTCATCTGATGGAACATGTTCGCCGGCTTCGTACTGAGCAAAAACGAGCGACGCTCCTGTAAAAAGAATTGCAAAAGCTTTTTTCATTGTCTTTCCTACCATGATAATTCCAGTCCGATTTGTATTTCACGCGGCGGTGAATACCACTCCGGGTGATTAAAATAATCTTCGATTGTATTTGGTCTTAAAGGTTGAGGTGCAGCAGCTTCCAAAGACAAGGCGGAGGCCTCCTCGATGGTCCTGTTAGCCCTGCCTGTGTCCGTCCAGATATTGATTTCATTTCTTTTGTCGAAGAGGTTGCGAATATTCAAATAGACCCGGCCACCGGCGAAATTACCGACCCTGATCTGCTGGATCAGTTTAAGGTCGAAATTCAGTGTGGGCTGTTTACGCCGGCTATTGTTAGGCAGATCGTTGACAATGTTCTGGCCTGAGTTTGAGTAAGTGACAATCGTCGGTGTGTATGGATAACCGCTGCCAAACTGCATCAGGAGATCCGCTCCAAATCCGCCCTGGCTGAAGTATAATTCGCCGTTTAGTGTATGCCGCTGATCCCAGTCCAGAGGCAGGATAAACCTCGTCGGTTCGGGAACGCCTTCCCCGCCTGTGAGAGAAGCATATTCCTGCCCGGGATCGGAATTAGAACCTTCCGCTACCTGAAAAGTGTAATCCAGATGCCAGCTGTAATGATCACTGAAGCGTTTGTCCACAGCAGCGATGATACCCCTCACATTTGAATAATCTTTATTTACATAAGTATAGTAAGTCTGTCCGCTGATACCCAGATCAATGGGTACTCCGGTAGATACCCAGTCCCTTACATCACGATAGTATCCAGTCACTTCCAGCTTAAGAGAATTGGTAAGTTCCTGCTGTAAACCCAGTTCGTAGCTCTGGGTACGTTGAGGTTTCAATTCCGGATTACCGAAAATTCCCGAGATTGAGGCTGTTTCATTAATAACATAGCCGGGGTTTTTATAAAGCAGCTCAAACTGAGGTATCTGGAAAAAGTAACCGTAACTGAAATGAATGACACCTGTCTCCGATATTGGATAAGCGATACCCAGCCGGGGACTGATTTGCGAAGTGGTTTTTGTCTTGCGCCACCAGCCCCGTTTAGTTTTCAGAGTCTCTTTATTTGGATAATCACCGAAATCCCCGTACATATACCAGGTTGTATCCAGACCGTCAATGCTGGTAACATAGTACGATGTATCTCCCCAATCGATATTCAACAAATCGTTTAATCTTCCTTCGACCAGCAGTGAATCCAGACGGGGGTCCATGGGGTTATAAAAAAACGGATCGTGAATATTTACCGGCATGAAACTGTTGGGGTCGAAATAGTCGTACCGGACTCCCAGATTGACGATCATATCACCGTATTCGATTTTATCCTGCATGTAGGCTGAAAACTCCCGGGGTTCATTGACATAATAATGACCGAAAAGAACGAAGGGGCCGGCAAAATGCAATTTGGCCACCCATGAGGGAATATTCCCGGAAAGCGGATCAAGACCACCCTGAACCAGCAGATTTGAGACATCAATGAGTTCAGGTACGAGCGGGTCATAGAGCTGATCATTGGTCAGGTCGATGGGCGTAGCATCCTCCATCTGAAGTTTGTGCTGCTTAAAGTCAAGTCCCAATTTGACCTGATTGTATTTATTCATCTGGCTGGTCAGATCTATCTTGAACTGGATTGTATTTGTCTCTCTGCGAAAATGATTACCGTCCACCCCCCAGCGACCGAAGGAGTAATTGGGATTATAACGGGCGTAATTTTCTCCGTATTCGGCCCTGATATAATTGGGAACTTCTTCGTCGGAATGTGCCCAGAACAGGCTGTCCGGGGTGACATAGCGCGGATCATAAGGATCTTCATATAGATAGGATTTAAAAACTTTTTTAAACTGCGATAGATTCACTTCTATAAAAGTCCTTGAGGAAAATGAGTGGGAGAGATTCAAACCTTTAAAGTCGCCGATATCATAATCGGTTTTCCGGCCGTCCTGAGCCATTTGGCGTGCATGATCGTAATTCTGTTTCCGCTGGAAAGAATAGATAAAATTAAATTTTAATTTAGTTTTGGGTGAGAACTTCAAAGTGAGCTTGTTCTGAGTTGACCACTTTTCCAGCCAGTTCATACCCTTGTAGTAGGGCGTTCTCAAAGGCTCTGCCGGGTCCCACTGTCCGTTACCAGTATCGTTAAAAGGTTCACCCCGGTCATAGACACCGTTTTCGTTTTGATCTTCAAAACTTTCACCCTCGTCCCAGATGCCGTTCCCCCGGTCAGCGAAAGTTTCTCCTGCATCCCAATTTGGCTTTGTTATGCTTTCATCCCAGACGAACTTTTCACCACTGTCCCATTTACGATTTCCGACTATATCGGTGAAGGGCTCACCCTGATCCCAGATTCCGTTGGCGTTTTGGTCTTCATAAGGATCTCCTTCATCCCAGCGACCATTCCCCCTGTCGAGAAACTGACCGTTTATCACCCATTTCTGGTTCTGTTCATCAAAATAGTTCTCGGCAAAATCGCGGAATCGATTGCCATTTTTATCCGTAAACAGGGTGTCTCCGTACATGGTGAAAGTGTTAAGACCATTCAGCCAGCCGTCAGACCTGAAATAGCGTCCTGAACTGTAAAAAGTGATTTTGTTTTTCCAGAGTGGACCTGATAGACTGCCCTCAAAATCAATGTCATTGACCGGATCATAGGAATTTAAATCCCGGTAAATGGGATCAAAAGAAAAATGATCTCCGGAGTAGTAGCTCAGGCCGCCGTCGAAGCGATTTCCACCGTCTTTAGTGACCATATTGATAATTCCGGACATGGCCTTTCCGTATTCGGCATTGAAGGTTCCGCTGATGACCTGGAGTTCCTGAATATTGTTATTTTCAATATTGACCGAGAGCCCGCCGTTAAAGACATCCGTCATAGAGACACCGTCAACCATGTAAACAACCTCGCTGGTACGTCCTCCCCGGATATGTATGCCGCCTCCGGCATCCTGGGTTACGCCGCCCTGGAGTTTAATCACGTCCCCCACATCCGTAATGGGCATGACATCCAGCTGTTTGGAAGAAATTCGGGACTCTGAATTCGTCACATCAAACTGAATTACTTTTGCAGCTGCATTGACTGTTACCTCGGCGCCTTCCAGCGCCTGGACATTTAATTTAAAATTCTGGTGGGTGGTCTTGTCAATATTAATGACCACATCCGTAACGGTTGCAATCTGATAACCGATCATCATAGCCCTGATGCGATAGGAACCCGGAGGCAGATTCATTATTAAATATTCACCCTGAGCATCAGTAGCTGTGCCGATATCGCTGTCTTCGACCATAATATTGCAGCCCACCAGTGCCTCGCCGGTCCTGCCGTCGGTAACCTTTCCTACCAGCTTTCCGGTTGTCCCCCCGATGAGCAGATTAAAGATTATGACTCCTATAGCCAGCTTAATAATTCTTATAATTCCCATATTTAGATTTCCAACTTATTGTGGCCGCCTGGTTTTGTCAGGCAGTCTGATTCTACATTATGAATGATGCTAATAATTCTTTATTGACCTCTATTGCCGTGTGGTCCTTCAAATTGTTAATGAAATCGATGTATAATTTTCTTTTCACCACTTCACTGGCCGTATCTCCCTGTGCCGCCTGGATGCGGGAGACCAGCAGACTCAGTATACGCCGTGATTTACGCTCCTGAAGATTTGCCACAAAATCAGGAGTCTTCAACCATTGCGATGCTTCAATGCGATTGAATATTTCCTCTCTGACTGAAAGCCCGACGAGCATTTCGTGAAGATCATCCGGAGTCTTAATTTGACGGCGCTGTGTATCCCGTGTGAGGCGCAGTTTTTCAGCGAGTTTGGCAAAATCCCAATCAAAATATTTTGTTTTCAAATGGACGTTACGCAAATTCCGATCTCTGAAAACCGACAGGTTGCGCTTTGCAAATATGGCCTCCAGGTTCTCAAACAAAAGCTGCAAGTCCTTATCACTGATCTGCAGGTCAAGTGTGCCGGCCACTTCGTCAGTGTAGGCTTTCACCAGCTTCTGCAACTTTCGGTTTTTTACTTTCGTCTCGAAATCGGTTTTATGAAGCTGATAATCCTGTTCGGTGATAAAGGGCTCATATTCACGGTCAATCACCTGCAGGATGCTGTATCCCCAGGCAGTTTTAACGGGATCTGATATTTGTCCGTCATCCAGAGAATAGGCCGCATCTTCAAAAGCCGGATCCATCTCATCATAAGTAAAATAGCCTAGATCACCACCTGAATTCGCCAGGGCTGAATCCTGAAAGGTTTCCCTGGCAAGAGCTTCAAATGTTTCCCCCTTTTTCAGACGGTTCCTCAAGGTCCGGGCTTCTTCCATGGAACGGGCGTACAGGTGCCTGGCATGGATTTTTATTTTCGATCGACGAAAGGCTTCCCGAATATCCGCATCAGCAACTTTATAAGGATCAGCTAATTCCTTTTGGTAGAACTGATTCAGAATGATTTGGCCGGTGGCAGCGGAGACAGATTCTTTGATTTCCGGTAATTCCGAAAATCCGGAAGTATCTGCATAAGTTGTGAGAATCATTTTCTCAATCTCGTTTTTCACAAAAACATTCCTGCTCATGAGATTATCCTCAACATGTGTAAAAGTCAAAAAATCGCTGTAATCGGTTTTAAAACTTTCAAGGTCAAGCGTCTGGTCTCCCACACGAGCGAGGTAATCCTGTTGTTGGTCAGGCAGATGTGAACAGCCTAACAAGAGGGCCAAAGCCATTCCTGCCATACCGGTTTTACTGCTGCGCATAGATAATAATTCCTTTAGCCGGTATGATAGATTCGTTCTCGTTAACGGCAGGATTTGCGAGAATACGCTGCCAGCTCTGTTTTGCATTCCGGGTATTTTCCAGCAGCTGCGAAATTTCAAAGGGTTCAGCCGTTTTCGAGGCATTAAAAACGCAGATGAGGGCTTCGTCAGGCAATTCCCTTTTGAAGGCGAATATCAGGCGTCGATCATCTGCCAGTAAAACCTCATAGCTGCCACGACGCAGGGACTCATGTTCTCTGCGTAAGCGGATCATCTGCCGGTAAAAGGATAGCAGATCATTATCCACATTAACGGAGTCCCGGGGTCTTGGCAAACCGAAAGGATGGTGCGTCTCATCTTCATAAGTCAAATCCGCCCATACCATGGGTTTGCGTTCATCAGGATCGTCCGCGCCCCACATACCGACCTCGTCACCGTAATAAATATAGGGCGCTCCGGGGAATGTAAACTGAAAAGCCAGACCAATTTTCTGTTTGCGTCTCTCGTCTGCATTGGGTTTGCGTACCAGGTAATCTTTTTCATATTGCACATTATTGGCATGGTCGATCCACCTGTCGGGATTCACGCAGGCTGAGGCAAAACGTTCATTGTCGTGACTGCCGATCAGATTTTGAATTTGAAGCATTGTGGGATAACCGTAATCTGAAATTATTCCATCCAGGAGACTGCCGAAAGCTGTGGCGTTGATCTGTTTTTGCTCAAAGAGAAAAAACTTGTAGATTGCATCACCAAAACGATAATTCATCACCGCATCGAAGGCATCGCCCTGCAGCCACGGTGCTGCATTGAACATAATATTGTGCTCGTAATCTTTCCACCATACTTCTCCGGTGAGGTAACTGTCGGGGTTGATCGCAGTGGTCCAGCTACGGAACTTCCGCCAGAAATTCAGGGGTACCATATCGGCTACATCCAGGCGCCAGCCATCGATACCATCAGAAGGATCGCCATCCCCGTTTGGATCCATCCAGCGTCTGACCACGGCATGAATATGCTCTTCGATTGGTGGTATCAGTCCCGCCTTATCTTCCTTCAGTTCGGCGAGGTCCTTAATACCGAACCAGCCTTCATAGGAAAACTCGTTTTCGGCCGTCTCCGGATCATCCCAGCTGGTAATCGTAAACCAGTCTTTGTAGAGACTTTCAGGACCATTTTTGCGTACATCCTCCAGGGCCCAGAACGGAATACCCACATGGTTAAAAACACCGTCGATGATGATGTGCATATCCCGCTTATGGACTTCCCTGACCAGTTTTAAAAAGAGTTTATCGGCCGATGTCCAGGTCCAGGTGTCGGGGTCGCCGGGGTTTTCAGTTTTCCAGAGGGCGGCATCACCGGCCGGATCAGGGCCAAAATTATTGTCGATGTGATGATAATATACAGCACCGTATTTGTGAGATGAAGGCGATTCAAAAACAGGGTTCAGGTAAATAGCGTTGATACCAAGTGACACCAGATAATCCAGTTCATCAATGATGCCCTGCAGATCCCCCCCATACCGCCTTAACTGGGCATTATAGTAAAAGCCTTGGCCATTTGCAGCCTCCCAGGGCTGCAGCTTATACCAGTCATCAGTCCAGGGAGTGATCTGCCAATAGGTTTGAACATCATAAGGCCAGGTTCCTGCCAGGGTTTCAATGGTGGGATCGTTGGTGGTATCGCCATTCCTGAAGCGTTCAGGGAATATCTGATACCACACAGCGTCCCCGGCCCATACCGGCCCGGCAGTGGTTTTTTTATTTTTAGCATGTTGGAGGAAACAGCCCGCCAGAAGCAGCACCAGTAATAAAAAACCGGTTTTGTTAAAATGTTTAATTTGGCTGTTTAGCATGGTGTTAAAATTAGTAACTCTGTTATGAGTTACCAACCCCTTTTTTTGCCAGATCCGCTGCTCCGAGTTTTGCGGACAACTCTTTTTTCCGGCTCTCGGAAATCGGAGTCGAAAAGTGGGCATAAGCCGGTGAATGTGCTTTGAGCTCTTCTTTAAGAGCCTCTACGAAAAAGCCGTATGCAGCTGAAATCCCGCCGCCAATAACTACCCTGTGAGGATCAAAGATATTGACAATATGCGAAATAAACAGACCAACTCTGCTCCCGTAGATTTCCCAGATCGCCAGAGCTGCCGCATTTCCGTCGGCCGCGAGGGTGCAGAGTTCTGCAGGAGACAGCCTGTGGCCAAATTTCAGGTAACTCTGCTCTTCAAGAAAACGGATGGAAATCCCTTCTTCCCAGCGCCCCCAATTTACAGGTGAGATGCCATACTCGGCAGCCATACCATGTGCGCCTGTGTAGCAGGCACCATCCATAACAACCCCCAGACCGGTACCGGTACCTAAGGTAATACCCACCAGAATCCCCTGATTCGAACCCAACTGAAGGAACTCTCCCATAGCGAACAGATTGGCATCATTTTCTATCATAACCGGGACTTCAAGGTATTCTTTAAGGCGTTGTGCTACGGGGTAATTTTGAAACAATTTCAAATTGGGAGTCTCTAGTATTGTCCCGGCTTTTGCATCCAGCGGCCCGGGACAGGCAAGCCCTACTCCTCCGAGCGTAATCAAATCTTTACCGGCGAGTGTATTGATCTGGTTCCCGATCCCTAGTATGAGCTCATCTCCGCTGTTAAAGTCATTGATGAGGCCCTTAGGTGACGAACGCAGTAAATTCAAATTCGCATCAAACAATGAACTGGAGAAGGTCGTCCCTCCAATATCGGTGCCGATAAAGACGGACTTCACTGAATACTGTAAATCCTGGTTTCGTAAGCTTGCAGTGTTACCGTCAGGCGATTACCAACCGGAATGATCATGCCTCGGTCCAGCAGGGATTTTCCCTGTGTGAAAGTGAAATAGTCATCCAGGGGCACCGTGAAAGATTTTAGCCTTGCAGAGTTATTAAAAAGCAGGATCAACCGTTCGTCAAAGTATTGTTTAAGCCATACGGCCCCCTGCTCATCGTGATATAAAACCCTGAGGTCACCCAGTGCCAGTGCAGGCTGCTGCCGGCGCAGATGAAGCAGTGTGCTCATTTTCAATTTAAGCGCCTGTTCTTCCACTGTGAGCGCAGCATCAAAGCGCATCATGCGGCGGTTATCAGGATCATTGGCACCGATCTGCCCAAACTCTTCACCATAGTAAATGACGGGCACTCCGGGAAGTGAGAGATTCACAGCAGTAAACATGAAGAGTTTGTCATAACTCTCGGGATGCAATACTACCTCGGGGGGACTGGAAAAAGCTCTTTCGGTGCCGTTTTCATCGAAGGCCATCTGACCATCGGCAAAACCCATAAACCGCACCTGATCATGACTGCTGGTGAGCGTTCCCATTAAATTCACGGGCTGGAAATAATCAAGATTTCCTACTACTGTACGATCAAAATCTCTGAAGTCCTGATCGTCTCCGGCAAATTCCCGGCGACCTGCAAAATAAATCTCAAAATTGAATTGACTGTCAAGTTCTCCCGGATTTACATAGGCATTGATGAGGGCATTGCTGCCGTAGGATTCTCCAATCTGAAAATAAGTTCTGTCCGGTAACTCCGATAGTAGTTTGTGTCTTAAGGTTTTCCAAAATTCATGGGGAATGTGTTTTGTTGCATCCTGTCGAAAGCCGTCAAAGTCATATTCCCGCAGCCATAATACGGCGTCATCAGTTACGGTCTGTACAGCCGCTGAATTGGAATAGTCGAAAGATGGCAGGAATTTATCGAACCAGGTTGTGAGCATGGTCTCTCCCGACCAGTTGCGCAGGTTTAAAGTTCCGTCCGGCATTTCCAGTTTCCCGAACCAATCACGATGTTCTTTGTAATAGGGATGCTCTTCGTGAACATGATTTGCCACAAAATCCAGCAGCATAGAGATCTGCCGCTCATGGGCACTTTTGGTAAGTTGTTTTAGTTCGGAGGCTGTCCCGAAACGGGCATCGACGGAGCGGGGTTTGACGGGCCAGTAGCCGTGATAACCGGTATATTTTCGTTGCGGAGGGATGTACTCCCGGTAGGCCTTTTGGGGATTTTCTATAATCGGTGATATCCACAGCGCTGAGACCCCCAAGTCTGTAAAATAGCCCTCGTCAAGCTTCTTCAGAATGCCGCTGATATCTCCACCCTGAAAGTTTGCCATGGGGTCCAGGTCGGCATCGCTGACGGGATGATTATTAGCTGTATCGCCATCAAAAAAACGGTCAACGATAAGGGAATAGATAACTGCAAAATGCCAGTCATCAGGCTGAGTGTCAGGCATGAGCGGGACACCATCCTGTAACAGCAGATGATTTTCCCGCAAAAGTTCTCCCGACGCATCTACTCCACAAATTCTCAAAAGACCATCGGTAAAAGAGTCGGGCAGTTGTACAATTAAATCATCCCCTGAAAGCTCCCATGAACTCCCTGGAATGAGCTCATTGTTGAAAAGCACCCACACCTTAGCTGCAGAGCCGCTTTCACCCTGCACGGAAGGATTGAATTTATAATAGATGGTGGCCTCGCCGGGCGACTTAGTGAAACTGGTTTTAATAAAGAGTCCCGGCAATGGCTTATTTTGTTCTCCCACGGAAAGCAGAGAATTGAAGCCTCCAAGTCCATTTGCGACAGAATCGGGGTTTGTCGGATCAAGTATTTCGGCTCCATCAGCCACAAATTTGTACTCATAGCGCCCGGGGCGAAGATATAATTTAAGATTCCAGTATCCGTCATCGGCTGGTTCACAGGGCAGCGAAGTACGATTCCAATCATTAAAGCTACCCATTAAATATACGTGTTTAAGTTCATTTTTAGCTGGGTATGAGAAATCGATGCTCTCGGTAGGGCGCACCTTTGCCATGAGCGTGAGTCCGTCACCGCCAATTGTCATATTGATTGGCAGATAGCCCCCGGCTCCAGCTTGAGCTTCAATGAACAGGCTGTCGCCCCTCAAGCTAATATCCAGACCGGGAACATCCTGCAGAGTAAAGTTTCCGCCAGCTCCATCCCTATAATTCCCCAGGTCAACGCCAACCGGCTTGCCCACCTCAAGAGCAATGGTAGGGACGGGGAACAGTAATTCCCGGGCATTAATTGTCGTTGCCGCCAGTGTCAGTGCGAGAAGTAATTTCAGCTTCATGGGAGTTCCCTTAAAATGAGGCCCGTTGTGGGGCCGATTTGCATCGAGCCTTTCAGTTTCCGTCCATCGAGGATATTTGCAGTTTTTCTATCCGCCAGAACCTGCCATGTGCCCGGTGGCAGTAGGACTTCAAAAGATTTTTTGGGGTCACCGTTCAAAAGCACTGCCAATGTCTCGGCATCAGGTGGTTGAAGTACGAAAGCGAAGAGAAATTCACCGTCGGTTTCGAGAAATCTGATATCTTCGGGGTTACTGCGGCGCAAGGCTGCATATTTTTTCCGCAGTGATATCAGACCTTTATAATACTCCACAAGAGACGCATTTATTTTTTTATCGTCCCAGTTCAGCCAGTTGGTTTCGTTGTCCTTATTGTAACTGTTATGGTCGATTTTCCCGATATCGGGATCCGGCACGGCAGTTTTGGCGATGACCTTGCTGCGCCCCCATTCCTGACCTTCAGCGATCATTATCGGCCCCTGGGATACCAGCAGAGAAAGGGCTGCCAGTTTATGTAATGCCAGCTCTGTTGACCCCAGTTTTGCATTCTCGGTCCGGTTTGTGATCACCGTTTCTTCGGTAACCTTTCCAATTCCGAGGCGAATAAAATCACCCAATGTGTTATCATCGTGGGATTCGAGATAATTCACGGACTGGCCGGGATTGATATATTGTCCTCCCATTGTCCTTGGCGAGCCTGCAAAAAAGCGTTTGAAGGTATCATGCTTTAGATTGCCCTGCCAGCTCCCGAAAATGAATCCCAGACCGTCACGGGGATTTTGACCTTTTATTCCGTTTCTGATTTGATCATTCCACGAGGACCAGCCGTGGTCCGAAAACCCGTTCGGATCATATCCGCCGCCCCACGGTTCACAGGTGAGGAAAACACCGGGATTCAATGCAACCGCCTGCTCGCGGACCGCATCGATTGTATCCCAGTCGAGCAGGAGCCCGAGGTCGAAGCGGAAACCGTCGATATGATACTCCTGCATCCAGTATAGTATGCTCTCGGTGATCATTTTCCGCATCTCGGGATTCTCAGTTTTCAGATCATTGCCGCAGCCGCTCAGAGAAGCATACGCACCATCCGGATCATGCCGGAAGTACGCCTGCTTGCCAAGCTGCTTGAGTGGATTAAAGTCGTACTGTGAGACATGATTGTAAACAACATCCATGATGACGGCGATTCCTCTTGCATGCAGGGCTTTGACCAGCGATTTGAATTCAGATACCTGCAGTCCCCGGGTACCCGTCCAGGCACCGCGCATGGCAGAGCCATCTGAAGCATATTGCGATTCAGGTGCAAAGAAGAAAGTAGGCATATATCCCCAGTGATTTGCCTCGTAGGGATTCCAGGTATTGTACACCGGAGCTTCCTTATCTTTGAAAGGTACCTCAACATTTGCAAACTCGAACAGGGGCAGAAATTCTATTGCATTATAGCCCATATCGATCAGATGTGCCAGTCCCCCGCGTTGTTGCCGGTCAATAAATTTTTGATAATATCCCTCCCCTTCGGCCATTGAAGTGGGATCAGCGGTCATATCTTTCAGATGGGCTTCGTAGATGATCAGGTCCCGCGGGTCAATTTTTACAGGCTGATCATTTCCCCAGTCAAATTTTGTATCCAGGATCAGCGTTTTGGCTACAGGATCATAGACGTTCCGGGTTGCAACAGCGATTGAATAGGGATCGGCAATGAGTGTTTCGGGGGGGAATTCCTGTGAGGCGGGGTCGCTGCTTTGCAGCCTGTAGGCGTAGTATTTCCCTGACAGATCAGCAGGATAAGTAAAACGATATATCCCCTGCCCGTCAGGTGACATCAGCAGCACTTCACCGGCCGTGTCAGCATAATTTTCGAAGATTATGAGCTCAACGGTTTGTGCCGTGGGGGCCTTCAGCTCGAAGTGCGTTTTATTTCCGACAACGGTGACTCCGCCGGATACCCCATCCGCAGCGGACAGCAGGTGTGAAAGTAACAGTGTCATTAAGCAGGCCTTTAGTGTATTCATAGATTCAGGAGGTTTTCCAACCCTTCAGATTGTTTGATCATTAATTTAGCGGTTACATTATCCAAATTCATACCCTTACGCTGCGCGAGCAGGGTCAGATCAAGTGTGAGGTAATTGAGAGCAATATTTAAAATGGCTTTATTGTCCGTGCAGATGGACAAATTGTCAGGTGTTTTATCGGCACTCCCCAGCAGCACCATTTTTTTATCAATAATCAAAACGATTTGCCGATGCCAGATCTCCCGGAGTTTATTTTCTTCAATCTCATAGGAATAGACCGCACCAACCGGTGCGGAAATCCTGCAAAATGAAAAACAGGCGACCTCCACACGCCGCTCGTCGGCTCTTGTGAGCTGATCCTGCAGGGCTCCGTATTCCCGATCCCAGATGGATGCAAATACTGATTCACGGGCGAGATCCACCATACTTCTGGCCTGGTCGATGAGGGCGTGGTAGCCCTTGAGATTCCAGGTATTTTCGGTTTCACGCTCCTTTTTGAGATCATTGAGCATCTTTTTCAAATCGTGAATATTGTGTTCAAAACGAGATGTCAGCTGAGAAGTGAACTGCTGGGGTTTGATGGGATGGTAAGTAACAGGTTTGGAGCCATTGCTGCTGACAATCCCCTGCAACTCCAGTTTTTTTAAGACATCGTAGATTGCACTGCGGGGAACCCCTGAGCGCTGACTGATCTCATATCCGGTAGCAGGAAATTGTTTTAATAGGGCAATGTATGTTTTTGATTCGTTTTTTGTGAGGCCAAAATGATGCAGTATTTCAATTAATTGTGAGTCCATTAAATGCTCTCGGGGTTTGATGGTCCAGCTTATGGGTTAACATTTATCGGAGTCCAAAAAGCGAAAAATGGGAATATCCGAAATTCCGTTATTGGGTTCAGCCGCTCCCTGCTGAGAGTCACTGCTCAAATTGAACAAATTAGTAACTCTAAACAGAGTGAATAATAGGGGAATTTACAATTTTACAGCAACCGGTTTCTAAACCGTTTCCGGCTGCCCGCTGGTTATGACATTTTACAAGTTTTTTTATTTTGTATAGCACTGGTTTACCGGGTGGAATATTTGCACCGCTGCTGGCATTAGGTGTCATTTTTGGCATGGCATTCGGCAATGTGATGCAACCGTATTTCCCGGAGCTCATTTTACAGCCCGGTATTTTTGCCTCAACAGTCAGGGCTCCTTTGACCGGTCTGGTGCTGACAGTTGAGATGACATCCAATTTTGAATTGATATTGCCCCTCATACTCACTTCCGTAACTGCGGTTTTGGTCACGGCACAGCTTGGCAATCAGCCTATTTATACAACTTTGTTAGAGCGGATTAAACCGACATCGGGGTTTGAATATTAACAGACGAATTTATCAGACGAAAAATAAACCGCCGAACGGATAGCCCCCTTTTAGCCCTTTTTTAGAAAACACGATCTGCCACAATTGATTCCTTCTTGACCTGAAACTGCCCACGCTGGAAAGCAGATAATAATTCCACATCCGCTGAAATCTCTCATCATAACTATCTTTGAGGCGAGTCCAATTTTTTGTAAAATTGTCGTACCAGGCCATTAATGTTTTGGCATAATATTGTCCAAAGCTGTGCCAATGTTCCAGTACAAACAATCCTTCGGCTGCCGATGTGATCTGTTTTGCGGAGGGCAGCATTGAATTGGGGAAAATATATTTGTTAATCCACTGATCTGTTGACCTTACAGATGTGTTTCCGGCTATTGTATGCAATAAAAAGAGACCGTCTGTTTTTAGGCAGCGATGGATGACTTTCATAAAAGTTCTGTAGTTTTTGTACCCTACGTGTTCGAACATGCCAATCGAAACGATGCGATCGAATTTTCCATTAATTTCGCGATAATCTTTCAGTTGTATTTCAACATCAAGCCCCCGGCAGATATTTTTTGCAAATTTCATCTGCTCCCGGGACACGGTTATACCCAGTACTTGCACACTAAAATTTTCAGCTGCAAATTTTGCAAAACCACCCCAGCCACAGCCTACATCCAGGACCTTCATACCCGGCTTCAATCCCATTTTTCGGCAAATTAAGTCCAATTTGTCTTTCTGTGCACCATCGAGAGTTTTCGCTTTTTCCCAATAAGCACAGGAATAGTTTAGCCCTTTGTCCAGCATCAATGAGAAAAGATCGTTCCCCAGGTCATAATGCCGCTTACTGATGACGAATGCTCTTGATCTATTTTGAATATTTATTATTTTGGTTATGAACATAAGCCATTGAGATAGTTTGGGGAAGGTTCGCGCTTTACGATCCAGCCGATTTTCTAATATTCTTTCAAAGAACTGATCAAGAGCTACACAATCCCACCAACCATCCATATAGCTTTCTCCCAGAGCAAGACTACCTCCGGATAAAACCCGTTTATAAAAATTGGGGTTATGTATTTGGATATCCCAGGGTCTGCTCCCGTTAATTTGGACATCTGCAGGATCGAGTATTTTCTGAACTATTTCTTTTGTTTTTGATAGCTTCAAGCGATGTTCCTCCTTAAATCACGAATCAGCCGGTCAGCTCTGCCGGTGGACTCTCATCAAATACCGCTTCCAGCCAGGTTTTTCGTCGTACCGGATCCCAGAGTCCAGCTTCGGTTTCGAGGGGCAGCTCCGGGCGTAACCTCCGCACAGCGGCGGCGAACAGACCCGAGGTGAGTCCCCGGTCTGCAGCCTCTGTGGGAGCCGCAAACAGCTTAGTATCCCCCACACCGCAGGAGGGTGAACGGCTTTTCAGTAGGGCACCTGCCAGCAGCGGCAGACAGCTGATGAATTTTTCCGAAAAGATCTCCAATTCCCGGGTCACTACCAGCCCGGTTGCCGGCTGGTGCACCTCAATGGGCCCGGCATTTTGCACCAATAAAATGGGGTCCCGCGGGATTCCCAGTCCGATGCCCACTTCCGGGCAGACGGTGATGAATTCGACATAATTACCGAGGCGTTGCACAAAATCGTCCTGGATTATTTCTCCGTCATAGCGGCACCAGGAAAAACCCAGGCAGCGGCTGATGAGTATTTTAGGTACGGATATTTTCATTTTCTTTGCTTATTGACTTGTATGCCTGTCTTTGAGTTGTTCTGCCGGTAAAAAAGTGATCCTTGTGACCGGGCGAATGTGCTCTTGGGGATCTGCGGGTTTGAGCTGTTCCATCCAATCCGCCGGCATACCGAAGGTGAAGAAGGTCTGCAGAAACATCTGATATTCGCAGTTCATTTTCAAATACTGTTTCACGCTCCCGTTTCAAACAATTCGGTCCTGATTAGTGACTAAAGAAAAGTGGAAATCTCAGCGAGCCCTTTCCGGCTGATGTCGGGCACAACAGTATTTTCAGCCGGATACCCGGTCACTATCAGCAGAAAGGGTTTTTCATTTTCGGGCCGTTCCAATATTTCGTTCAGGAATTTCATGGGGCTGGGGGTGTGTGTCAGCGTCCCCAGTCCCACGCTGTGCAAAGCTGTTAGGAGCATTCCCGCAGCAATCCCTACGGATTCGGTCACGTAGTAATGTTTGCGGATACGCCCTTCTTCCGTGATTTCATTTTTCACTGCAAAAACCGCAATCAGCCAGGGAGCTTTTTCCAGAAAGGGTTTTTGTTCATTGGTACCGAGAGGTTCCAGGGCGTCGAGCCATTCACCTGGAGCCCTGCCTCTGTAAAACTCCCTTTCCTCTTTCTCGGCGGCTATGCGGATTCTGCGTTTGATCTTCGGATCAGATATGGCAACAAAATGCCAGGGCTGCAGATTAGCACCGCTGGGTGCAGTACCCGCAGCAGACAGACAGTTTCTGATAATTTCTTCCGGAACCCCTTTTGATGAGAAATCACGTACACTCCTGCGTCCGGCCAGAAAAGCATAAAACTCCCTGCTGACGGTCAGCATTTCTGCCTCATCGAGTTTCTGATAGGTGGGTAAGGGAATGAATTTGCCTCTGGCATTCGTATTTTTCAAATCAGACTCCTAATTTGCATCGATTTTCAAAAAATAAAAAAGCCCCATCTCTGGAGCTTTTTCAGTTGCTTTGGGTATTTCCGATTGTTTTAATCCAGCACAGTGACATCTTCTGCTGCAGGGCCCTTTTCGTCAGTGCGGATGGAAAACTCGACTTTCTGACCTTCCCGCAGTTTTTTATAGCCGTCACCGTTTATTGTAGAATAGTGTACGAAAACATCAGAACCGTCTTCGCTGGTAATAAACCCAAATCCCTTTACATTGTTGAACCACTTTACAGTGCCTGTAGCCCGATCTGCCATTTTAATATAACTCCTTCATATAAACATAAAATGTATTTCACTTCTATTAAAGCAATTCATTTACAGCAAATATTGTATAATTACAATTGTTATAACTGAAATCTTTAACCTAAGAGCAGTATTCAACATACAACCTCCCTTAAAAGTTAAGGAAAATTAAAACATTTTTTAAAGAAATAATTACATCAAAGAATTTTGGGCTTATTTCAGCATTTTGCGCGCCGGTTCCCAATATGCAAACTTATTCGTCTGCCTTCACAACACCGAGGTAATCCATGAGCAAACCGCTGAGACGATAGAGTTCGATTTCCGCAAATTTGGCCGTATATTTTTCGTTTATGAGCCGGCTCTGACCTGATATCCAGTTCAATTGGGACTCTCTGAACTGTGTGGTAGTCACCTGACCGAGTTGATAAAGCTCGGTAGTCCGCTCAAAATTTAGTTTTAGTGTCTCCAGGCTTTGTTTTTCTACTTCAACGGTCTGCAGCGCATTTCTATAGGTCGAGTAGGCATTCAGAAGCTGTTTGCGCAGTGTCAGCTTCGTCAGCTGCAGTTCCTCTTCAGAGGATTTCATGGTTATTCTTGCGTTGCGAACATTATGCAGAGTTCGAAAGCCGGAGAAGAGATCCAATGACAGATTCAGTCCGGCAGTGATCCCCGCACTTTCCCCTTTCCGTAAGGTCCCGCTGTCGGAATTAATCCGCGAGAGCTCATAAGAAAGACTTCCCGTAAGCGAGGGATAAAACCCGGAGCGTGCCGCTTTCAGTTCTAATAGAGACTGTTCGACCCTCGAATTTGAGCTTAGGATCAGCGAACTATTCGCTTCGGCCTTCCCGAGCCAGAATTCAATATCTTCCGTGGGTCCGAAGGAAACCAGCGGTGAGACTCTGATAGCCGCATCCACTTCCCTGCCCAGGATCAGGTTGAGCTCCCTGCGGGCATTTTCCAGTTGCAGATTTACATTTAACAGGTTGATGCTGTCAGTTTGCATATCGACTTTGGCATTCAACAATTCCAGTGAGAGTGAGCCGCCGTAAGCAACGCTGTCTTCAACTCTAGCCACCCTCTGACGTGAAATTGCCAATGTGCTTTTAGCGATTTGCACATTTTCTTCCAGCAAAGCCACATTGTAATAATTGCGGATTACGGAAGCCAACTTACTTTCGATCAGTTCACGGGTTTGTAAGGTTGTCAGATCTTTGGATTTTAGCAGCGACCGGTAGGTATAATAGTTTTTACCCCCGTTGAATAAAACCCCGCTGATCCCCAATGCTGCGGAATTATTCTGCGAAACGGCTCCGGTCGTCTTAATAGGAACCGGCGAGTATTCAAAGGTCAGCGTATTGTCCGTCACAGAATAGCTTTTGCCGGCTGTAAGCTGTAATTGGGGCAGCAGACCCGCATTTCCCGGTGAAGCATTGTTCTCTGCAATCACATTATTGTTCAAAGCAATTTTGATATCATGATTATTCTCCAGTGCGAAGGAAATCGCAGTTTCCAAAGACATTTCATCCTGCATCAGCACCAGGCCCGTAAAGATACTCAGCAGCAAGACATTTTTTACTAATGAGGTAATCCTATTCATTTTCGAATCTCCACTCTCTAACCGCAGGTTCAACGGTTTCGCGACTTAATTTTTTATATCCGAATATCCTCGGTACGTAATATTTGATATCATTCAGAAGAATTAGTGAAACAGGCAATACAATCAGGGTCACCGCTGTTGAGACCAGCAGTCCATAGGCTACGGTGATTGCCATGGGGATCAGGAATTGCGCCTGCAAGCTGGTTTCAAAGATCAATGGCGCCAGTCCCGCCACTGTGGTAACCGAAGTGAGAATGATGGGCCTGAAACGTGACATTCCGGCTCTGACCACTGCTTCCCTGAAAGATACGCCGGCTTTCAGCAGTTGATTCATGGATGTGATCAGCACCAGCGAATCATTTACCATGATACCCAATAATGCGATGATACCGAACATGGACATAATGGAAATAGGAATACCGTGCAGCATGTGTCCAATAGCTACGCCGATGAACCCGAAGGGGACCATGCTGAAAACGACGATGGCCTGTGTAAAAGCCCGGAAGGTCAGCACGATGATGATGAACATGATAATCAGGATAATCGGAATAACGATCTTTGCCGAGGCCGCCGTTTTGGCCGTATCATGGCTTTGTCCTTCAAATCCTATTTCAATATCGGGGTATTTTTGCTCAATTGGTGGCAGAATTTCAGTTCGAATTCCGGCTAATACATCAGTAAGGGATTCCTTGGGATTATTCATATCGGCGGTGATGAGGATCTGCCGTTTGCCATCCAGATGGTCAATATTCAAAGTCCCCCGCTCAATCTCAAAATTGGCAATATCCTTCAAATCGAACTCTCTGCCATCTTTCAGACGGATGCGCATATTTTCCAGGTTTCCAAGGTTCGTACGTTCCTGTTCGGCATATCGCACCCAGACTTTGACTTCATCCAGACCACGCTGCAGTCGCTGTACTTCCGTGCCGAAGAAACCCTGGCGGATCCCGGCGATGACATCCTCCAAAGTGATACCCAATAAATATGATTTATCCTTTAGAGTGATATTAATTTCTTTGAGTCCGGGCAGATTCGTATCGGCCACATTTTTAAGTGAAGTAAGATCTTCGAGAGCCTCTCTCACTTCATCTTTGGCAGCATAGAGTTGATCGAAATCATCGCCCTGCAGAGAAAGAGAGACAGCCTTACCAAAATGCCCCCCAAGACCAAAACTGAGATTGACCACACCGGGTATTTTACCGCTTTTTTCTCTGATCATATTATTCAGCTGAAAGCTTTCAATGCCTCGCTTATCCCCGGGGAGCAGAGCAAGGCTTAATTTGCCCTGGTTAGTTTGGGGGCCTACCTGTTTCATGATATTTTGGATCACGTTTTCCCCGTCGGTTCTGTTCTCAATCAGGTCCAGGTTGACGGCAAGTGCGGCATCTTCGAGCCTGTCGAGGACACTCTCGGTCACGGCAGCCGGAGTTCCGCTGCCCATTTCAACAGTTATGGTAATGTCATCGCGGTCAATATACGGGAAAAAGGTCGTTTTTAAAATGCCACCCCGGATAGCTCCAAATGCAAGTATCAGCAAGCTTACGGCAACAGAAAATACGATGGTTTTATGGGTCAGCGCTGTTTTAAGGACCGGCCGGTAAAGTTTATCACGCATCCAAAACATGAATCCGTTCATTTTGTTTTCGAAGAATGATTTTTTTGCATCCTTACGCATGGCTCGGGAATGTGCGATGTGAGCCGGCAAAATGAAAGCTCCTTCCATGAGAGAAAACAGTAATGTGGCGATGACGACAAAGGCCATGTCGCTCATGAATTCTCCCATGCGGCCATCCAGGAAAAAAAATACCGAGAAGGCAACGACGGTAGTGAGCACTCCGGAGACCACTGCAGGCAGAACTTTTATGCTTCCTTCCAGAGCGGCTTTTACAGTGGGCACACCTTTTTCATGTTCCTGATAGATACTTTCGCCAATCACAATGCCGTCATCCACCAACATCCCGACGACCAGGATCATCCCGAAGAGCGACATCATATTAATGGTAATCCCGGCCAGACTGCCAACCAGAAACATACCCATAAAAGCAACCGGCAACCCCAGGGCTACCCAGAACCCCAGGCGCGGATTGAGAAACAGAGCTAAGAAAAAAACCACGAAAACAGCCCCGTAACTGCCATTCTTGACCAGTAATCCGATCCGCTGTTTCAGAATTTTGGCACCGTCCCGTACCAGTGTCAGTCTAATATTTTCATGCTCAGCGTTGAACTTTTCCATGTATTCACCCACCAGGTTGGAAACCGTGATGAGGTCTTCGGTTTTTGTATTGTTTACTGTAATGCGGACGGTCCTTTTGCCGTTAAG
>JAJRUW010000076.1 GCA_024277615.1 Fidelibacterota bacterium
AGAGTTTATCGGGGTGTTCAGGCACATTCAGCTAAAGCTGAACTTTTGCCGACACACTGGCAAACCCAGAAAAACCAAAAGAGCTTTTTTTGCCAACGCAGAAAAAAGGCATTGGCAAACATTTAATAAAGCAATGAATGAAGAAAGCCCGGCAGCTAACAAAGGCTATAAATCATTGGGCAATAGGTAGTTAAAATGAAATTGATGGTAGAAAATAAAATTTACGGTAAACTGAAAATAAAGTGCTTCTAAATGCCCAACGCCGGCTATTCAAATCGATGGGTTTAATATGAAATACAGGAACAATAATCATTTCTTTTTCACAGCAAAAGAAAAACTTGAAAATGTATGCAATGCCCCTCAAGGCCGAAGCGGAGTTTATCTTTTATATGAACTAAAAAATGGACAAACGAATTGGTTTATATCGGCTCTTCAGGGAAAGTCATGACCGACGGAACCGTAAAGCTTCGAAATGGTGGACTTTATGACAGAATTGTAAATTAACATCAATTTGGAAAAATCCCAAGAAAAAATCATGGTAACAAAAATTGATTGACGAAGAAATTGAAGCCTTGGATATTTATTGGTATAACACAATAAATGATGAAATTATGGATATTCCTGTTTTTGTTGAAGCGACGATAATGCAGCGATTTTTTGAATTTTACGGACATTTACCACGTTGGAATAAAGAGTTTTAAAGCTGTATCGACTATAGGCAACGGAGAAGTTCGAACCCTAATTGATGCTCATCTCATGTACGATATCTATCAATGAAACCTAGCCTCGCCCTTCGAAAATTGCACAATGACCAACAGCCGGTTGGTAACAGCCGTATTGGGTTGAGATCAATGACGGTTGTGTATCCTGAAAAATGTGTATTAGCAGGGAAAATGACGAACAGGAGATTCCTGTTTCAACTTTGTATGGCGAAAGATGCTGCTTAACCATCCCGGCGCCGGTTTGACAGAGGTTCTTTTGTAATCGGCCATACTTTCAGGTATATTTTTCCCACAGAAAGATAATGTCGGAGAGGCTAAATTTTCACTATGAAATCAGCAGAAAAATTAGACGAACGCTACCGCACGGGTGACATCCCGTGGGATACGGGAAAACCCAATTCTCATTTACAGCAGTTTTTTTCGGAAGAAAAAATAACCGCCGGTCACATACTGGATATCGGCACAGGGACAGGTACAAATGCTATCTGGCTGGCCAAACTCGGATTTGCAGTTGAGGGTTTGGATTTATCCCCTGTTGCCATCCAGCTTGCCAGGGACAAAGCGGCAAAGGCGGCTGTAAAGGTTGTCTTTAACAGCGGGGATATTCTTAAGTATCAAAATACAGGAGAACCCTTCGACGTTGTGTTTGACCGGGGCTGCTTTCACAGCTTTGAAACACCCGCTGAACGTAGTCAGTTTGCCGGAAAAGTCCACGAAGTACTTACACAAAACGGACTCTGGTTCAGTATAATCGGCAGCACCGACGGACCGCCCAGAACGGCAGGCCCCCCCAGACTTTCGGCAAGGGATATAGCCGAAGCCCTCGAACCCAAGTTTGAGATTCAATATATCAAAGCCGTGCAGTTTGAAATTGTCACGACGCCGTTCCCCCTGGGCTGGTTATGCCTGGCCCGCAAACGCAGACATTATTAAGCCTGATCAATGAGCTTGAAATTACCGGATGTCCTTACAATAGGTCTGGAAGAAGAATATCAGATCATCGATCCGAAAACCAGAGAACTGACCAGCTATGTGCGGGATTTCCTCGAGCAGGGTGCCGTGCTTTTCAGGGATCAGGTAAAACCGGAATTTCTCCAGTCACAAATCGAAGTAGGTAGTCATGTCTGTCACAACATCAGGCAATTACGACAGGAGGTCGTAAGACTGCGCAACGTAGTTGGCGAAATTGCCAATAAAAATAATTGCGAGATCATCGCTGCCGGGACTCATCCCTTTTCTCACTGGAAAGACCAGATCATTACGGATGAGGAACGCTATCAGGGTTTGTTCAATGCCATGCAATATGTAGCAAAACGGCTGCTAATATTTGGCATGCACATCCATATCGGTATCCCCGGTGATGATCTTAGAGTCGATATTATGAATCAGATGCGCTACTTTCTGCCTCATATCCTCACTCTTTCAACATCCTCACCTTTCTGGCGCGGTGAAAATACGGGCTTGAAATCCTACCGCAATATAGTCTTTGAAGACCTCCCCAGGACCGGTATTCCTGAAAGATTCGATTCGGCAGAGGACTATCACAGCTATGTCAATACTTTAGTGAAATGCGGAAGCATTGACGAACCCTCCAAGATCTGGTGGGATGTCCGTCCGCATCCCGTTTTTCCCACGCTTGAATTCAGAATCTGTGATTGTACTACCCGCGTGGATGAGGTCGTCACAATTGCAGCTTTCATCCAGGCTCTGGTTGCAAAACTGATCCGGTTTCGCCAGCAAAATCAAAGCTGGAGAATTTACAGAGGGTCCCTCATTGCCGAAAACAAATGGCGTGCTATCAAAGACGGCATCAACGGTAAGCTCATAGATTTTGGGAAAGAGGAGGAAATTCCGGTGGCAGATTTGATGGAGGAAGCCCTGGAATTGGTGGATGATGTGCTGGATGAACTGGGTTCCCGGGAGGCCGTGGAGAACATCCGGAATATCCTGAAAAACGGGACCAGTGCCGACCGTCAATTGACTAAATTTGAAGAGACGGGCGATCTGATGGCCGTAGTGGATCAGCTGATAGTGGAAACCCGGGAAAATTGCTGAATGACAATCGAGAGACTGAAGACAAAACTGCTGTCGAAAAAAAGAGCCGTCGAAACCTATCCCTTTGACGAAGTTACTTTGGTGGTCAAGGTCATGAATAAAATGTTCGCCCTGGTCGCCGTAGATCAAATGCCTTTACAGATCAACTTAAAGTGTGACCCGGATGATGCCCAGGTACTTAGAAATATTTATCCTTCAATAATTCCCGGATATCACATGAATAAGGAACACTGGAATACAATTATCCTCGATGGTTCAGTACCCGAGGAGGTTCTGGATAAGCTCATTGAAGATTCCTTTCGTCTGGTGGTAAAAGGTCTTAAAAAGGCCGATCGGGAAAAGCTGGGATATTAGAAGTTTCAACCCCTCAGGGTTCAAGTATGAGCTTTTTCTCCAACAAAATATCTCCCCGTTTTGTTGATACCGTTAACCTGCCTTTGTAAGCGTACCCTTCCGGCAGCAACCTCGGAATATCAGAAAAACTGACCTTATAATCAACCGGTATGCCCTCATAAAGCGTACCCTGGGGTAATTTATAAGCGCCGGAAATTACCGTCGGGAAATAGTGGGTTTCTTCCAGAGGGAAGTTAAAAACGGTTTCATCATCGGGGTAAGTGTAGGCGAAGATAAACATCAGCTCATAATCGCCTGGAGGATTCCCGGCATTCAGCGTAATATCAGTAACAGGGTAATCCAGTCCGGTGTTGGTTACATAAACGCCCTCACTATTTTTAATCATGGTTGCCAGATCGGTGAAGTAGATATATTTATCAGCCGGAATGTCTGCAGTGAAGACTATTTTAGCATCCCCTTTTTCTTTCGTAAATGAAACTTTAACAGTATCCGATGCACCCATTTTTATGGTATGACTTTTCCCGTAACCCTCCAGAGATGCTTTGATACTAACGTTGCGGTACGTATCCAGCACCGGGACGAGCGTGCCGCTGAAAGTTGGTGGTTCACCGGCCTGGAATTTTAAATTTTTCACCGGTTCATCATCCACACTAATGCCGGCAAAAGATATGCTCAGGTTGTAACGGCTTTGAGCCTTGCCTTTCAGATCACCGTATATGTCGATCTCCCAGATTCCCTGAGTCAAATTGCGGGTCAGCCACTTTTCGGCTTTTAGTACATCCTCCCCTGTATCCAGATTATTTAAACGGGCTCTTTGTAATCCGTTTTGGTCGAATACATAGGTTCGGACGGCTGCATATTCATCCCGGTCTGCCGTCACGGTGATATGCAGGCCAGTGGCACCGGTGGGAACGGCTACGAAATAGCGCTTTGTGTTTCCTGTTTCAACGGTTTCATGTTCTGCGGAGAAGTGAAATTGGTTTTCTTCTGTGAAGTGCAGGGGCTTGATAACGGTCGCATAGAAGCGCTGGCCCACAGGCTGCCATTTACTCCCCTTCGGAACGAGTGAGATAATAGCCGTCTGCACTGAATTTAGAGGTAGTTTTGAAGCATCGATGCGAATTGCAAGGTCTGCAGGATTGTCTCTGCTGATGTTGATATTTTTCTCGGCCGGGACAGCCCATTTAGCATTACTTTTGACTCGATAGTTCAAAGTAAAACCGTCGATGACAGCACGTGTTGTCTGCCGGGAGAATTCCGGGAGCAGCCGGATGTAGTTATCTTCGGGAATGTCACTCGTATCCCGGAGTCTCCAGAAAACTGAGTTGGCTTTTTGCTCAGGCAACATCGGGTTGAAAGTTTCGGTTCGGATCTGGTACAGGGGCTGTGCCGGCTTTTTCAGTGCGTCCTCCAACCATTCATAGAGTCCGAGGAGGTCCAGCATTCCGGCTCCCTGTTCCAGCACCGTGAGATCGGGAAGCGGGTGCGCCGTTTGACGAATTCCTTCAAGTATCAGCGCCGAAGAGATGAGCTCTCCGGGGTATTCTGAAATCAGTCCCGATAAAACTGCAGCCAGGGCACCTGCCGTATAGGGGGAGGCCATGCTGGTACCCCATTTAAAATTGCCCTGATCCCATTTTGTCACAGTGGACAGCATAGCTCCGGGCGACACGAGGTCGGGTTTGACCGTCTCTCCGCCTCTTGAGCTGAAATGGATCAACTTTGGTTCTTCAGAACGGTAGCCGTATTTATCACGTCCGGTTGCCGGAGCCATGAGCGCTCCGGATACAACGGCGAATTGAGCGGCGGCCGGTGTCCCCACACTGGATAGTCCGGGGCCTTCGTTTCCCGCTGAACAGCAAAATACCACACGGGGGGTATTTTTGCAGAATTCATCCACTACCGTGTCAATATCCGAGAACCCCTCGCTTGACGAGACAATACCGTAACTCATGTTGATGACCGCCTGCCCGGGATGAGCCCGCATGTATTTTTCGATAAAATCAAATCCGCGTTTTTTGGCACCGGCAGTGGTTGCAGACCCGGCCATGCTGCCCGCACCGATTTTAATACTGACCAGATTAGCGCCCGGCGCAAGGCCGTTCATTGAGGCAGAACCGTTAATTTGATAGCCGGCGGCAATACCGGCGACGTGAGTACCGTGTCCGCCGTCTTCATAATAAAAACTGACCACTTTCCTTGCAGGATAAATATTGACAGCCAACGAAAACCATTTGTGCTGCCGTAACGGATTAGATATTTCGAAACGGATTAGATCATGGTTTACAAAATAGTCGGTGATAACCTTTTCACCGGCAAGGCTTCCGTCAAGGTCCGTATCCATGATCAAATGCCAGTTTTCGTTCTCATCGGGGTAAATAATAAAAGACCATTGGTCATTGTTCGAACCATTATCATTGATATCCTTTGGTTCGCTGTTTTTGAAACGTTCTTCTTTGAATATTCCTCCAAAGACGCGCCTCAGGGGCAAATCAATATTTTCAAAATCCTTAAGAAAAAGGTTTTCACCGTCAGTAAGATAGGTTACACTATCCAGCTGCGTTACTTTTAATTTCCTGTAGGGAGTATCGCCGGTTCGGGAGGCATCAAACACATCTATGAGTTTGTCGGAACCGTCCGGGTTTTTAGCAAGTCCCGCCACGGTGGGCTCAACTCCCGTATCCATGATGAAAATTGTAATCCCGCTTCCGTCGAATTGCGGGTATTTTTCAAAGAATGAAGCCGTCGCAGGCGTTATCCGCGGTAACAGTGTGAAATCCGGTGACCCCGGCAGACAGAAAGATATCAGGACGATAATTAACAAACTTTTCATAGTGATTCCTTATAAATTGTTTATGCGGAAATTACAGGGATGACGGTGAATCGAGGCAAACAATCTTTCAAATTTGATATATTAAAATAAAATTTGGCTGCCATCCTGCGGGGGGTCTAAATTAAATCATGATTAGATTCACCTATAAGAGCAATTTTGCCGTCAAGACCAACACATCGTGGTGGTGGGCTCTAAGCCTCAAATGGGTGGATACTATAGAATAGATTATTAACATATAATAAGCTATGCAAAATTAGGACCCGCTCATCGCAGCGGGTTTTTTTTGTTCAAAATGCTAAAGAAAAAGAAAGTAACCCCAAAATGAAATCAAAAAAAATCGTAATGAACGAGACTGAAATGCCAAATCGTTGGTATAATCTGGCTGCGGATCTGCCATTTGAATTACAGCCTCCGCTACATCCGGGAACGCTGCAGCCGATCGGTCCCGACGATCTGTCCCCTTTATTTCCCATGGAACTGATCCTGCAGGAGGTGAGCCGTGAACGCTTTATACCAATCCCCGATGAAGTGATGGACATTCTTTCACTCTGGAGGCCGACACCCCTGGTCAGAGCCGAAAAATTTGAAAAAGCCATTGGGACCCGTTGCCGTATCTATTTTAAAAATGAGTCCGTGAGTCCCCCGGGGAGTCACAAACCAAATACTGCTGTTGCTCAGGCCTATTATAACCACAGAGAAGGCATCAGAACCATCACTACCGAGACCGGAGCAGGTCAATGGGGGTCTGCCCTGAGTTTCGCCTGCAACTTCTTCGGTATTGATTGTAAAGTTTTCATGGTCAGGGTCAGTTATGAGAGCAAACCGTACCGCAAATCAATGATCAATCTATGGGGGGCGGATATCACCGCAAGCCCCAGTAACGAAACAGAGTCCGGACGGAAAATCCTGGTGCAGGACCCCGGGTCACCCGGCAGTCTCGGAATTGCCATCAGTGAAGCCGTGGAATTGGCCGCTAAAGATGAAAAAACCAAATATTCCCTCGGATCTGTCTTAAATCATGTTTTGTTGCATCAGACCGTAATCGGCGAGGAGGCCATCAGGCAAATGAGAATAGCCGAAGATTATCCCGATGTAGTAATTGGCTGTGTGGGCGGTGGCAGCAACTTTGCCGGGCTGGCCTTTCCGTTTATTCGTGAGAAACTGGGTGGAAGAGATATTAAATTTGTCGCAGCTGAGCCGGCTGCCTGCCCCACACTCACGAGAGGTTCATTTAATTATGACTTCGGAGATACCGCCCGGCTGACACCTCTGCTCCCCATGTTCTCCCTGGGGCATGATTTCATGCCGGCAAAAATTCATGCCGGGGGGCTCAGGTATCACGGAATGTCTCCGCTGGTAAGTGCTTTGGTGAAAAACAGAATGATCCTGCCAAAAGCATACGATCAGGAAACCTGCTTTGAGTCGGCTTTGTTGTTTGCCCGCTCGGAAGGGATTATACCGGCCCCGGAATCTTCACATGCCATCAGGGCGACAATTGACGAAGCTCTTCAGGCAGATGCAAAGGGTCAGGAAAAAGTCATACTCTTTAATTTAAGCGGACACGGTCATTTTGATATGTCGGCCTACGATGCTTTTCTGAATTCGGACCTGATGAGTAGTGAACTCAACGAAAACGATTTGAAAAGAAATCTCGCCTCTCTGGAGGAATTACCGACGATCGCCTGACGAGAAATATTAACTGTCTGCCGGGAGAACTGGTTAAGTCATTCCGGTGAGAGATGGTCTTACGGTTCAGGGTTGGCTGGGATTGATGCACACTAACTGTTAGAAATTGTAATTCACGGGGAACAATTCAAGGTTGAACCCTTTTATGAACTTCACAGGGTTTAAGGGAAAGGAGGTAATGTATTGATAGAAAAAAACTGGTTTTCAAAGATTACTTTAGGGGATAAGAAACTAATTCTTTTCCTATAAGAAACCTTTGGAACGAAAATATACATGGCAGTATCAATCTGACATGTTAATCTAAGGGCTGGCCGTAAGGTCAGCCCTTTTTAACAACGATTTGGTTCACCGGAATGCCGAAATTTGCCTAAATTTCTGTTAGGATTACAAACAAAGATCTATACCGAATGCAGGAGGCTCTCAAATGAAAAGAAAAATAACCAAGCGGTTTTCCTGGCTGTTCATGGGGATATTCCTGATCAGTTGCAGTACAGTTCCTATCACAGGCCGCAGGCAACTGAGGATGATCCCGTCCGACCAGATGCTGGCTACAAGTTTTCAGCAGTACGATAGCTTCATCAAAGAAAATAAAGTTATTAAAAAGGGCAAAAAGGCTGCAATGGTGCAAAATGTTGGACGCAGGATACAGACAGCCGTTGAGACTTATTTCGCCGATCACAACTTGTCAGGGCAACTAACAAATTATCAGTGGGAGTTTAAACTGGTAGAAAATGACCAGCTGAATGCCTGGTGCATGCCGGGCGGGAAAGTCGTGGTTTACACGGGCATTCTTGCCGCAGCTAAGGATGAGAACGGTCTCGCTGTAATCTTAGGTCACGAGATTGCCCATGCTGTGGCCGGCCACGGGAACGAGCGGATGAGTCAGGGACTGCTGGCAAATATGGGTGGTATGGCCCTGCAGACAGCCTTGGAGAATAAGTCCGCCGAAACTCAGCAATTGTGGATGCAGGCTTTCGGAATAGGTGCAAATGTGGGCGTTCTGCTGCCTTTTAGCAGATTGCATGAAAGTGAGGCAGATCATCTTGGATTGATCTTTATGGCGATGGCAGGATACGACCCCCGCGAGGCCGTCTCGTTTTGGCAGCGAATGAATAAACTGAATCAGGGGGCTGCGCCACCCGAAATTCTGAGTACGCATCCGGCGGATGAAAACAGAATAAAGTCTATTCAGGAAATCCTGCCTGAGGCCCTGGAGTACTATCAAAATCACAATCCCGAAAGTTGAACCTGCTATATAATTCCGGCAGATGAAAGATTACTATTTTAATAAATGACACTAATATCGTAATTTACACTGCTTTAAAATAAGAAATCATTTTGACAACTCTACTTATCCGGAGATAGAAAAAGTATGAAATTTTTAGTTCGGCTTATGATATTTTTTGACTGGCTAATCGTGTTTTCGACCTTATTTTTTTGGTACAAACAACGGTTTAACTGGGCCTTGCTGTGGCTGTTGCTATCCCTGATCCATATTTATATTCTTGCATACTCAGAATTTTCAAAAGATGTTGTCAGTACCTATCTGAAAACAAAAGCCAGGTCGATGCGTCACAAATATCGCAAAGCAAGACGCAGCAGAGCTCACTCTTCCGCCTCCTGATAAGTTCTACAGAAAACAAGTCCTGCAATATAAATAAGCAGATAACTGAATATTACGGGATGATTACAACGAAGTTAAATTAGTAACTATTTCCATAGTTACTAATTGGAATAAAATTGTAATTTAAAATGGGTGGATGGTAAAATTTTATCAATTTTTGGAAGTGTTAAGTGAACATGAAAAAGCGTCGTACTAAAATCGGAATCATGGGTTTTGGCCGCATCGGCAGAGATTTCTATCGGTTGGCTTTAGAGAGTGATACCATTGAAGTGGTAGCCGTCAGCGATATCGGTCAGGCAGAAATCCTGCACTATTTACTGGCTGTTGACGGAACAAAGATCCCGGTTGAGCTCGAAGGCAATTATCTGGTCTCTGAAAAATCAAGAACCAGGATAGTCCACGGTGTCAGACCGGGAGATGTCCCCTGGGATATGTTCGAGGTAGATATGGTAATCGATGCTACCCATAAATACTGTTCAAGCTCCCAGATGAGGAAATATCTGGATGCAGGGGCAAAGCGGGTGATCATATCGGCTCTGCCCCGTGATCCCATCGACAAAGTAATCGTCATGGGTGTCAACGAAGCAACCATGACCTCCGGGGACAAACTGGTTTCAGCCGGATCCTCCACAACCAACGCAATTGCCTTATTACTGAAGATTTTAAGTGAGAAATTTATTATTGAACAGGCAATGTTTACTACTATTCATGCTTACACAAGTGATCAACCCCTGCAGGATACCGTCGGTAAAGATTTCAGGCGCAGCCGGTCTGCAGCAGGGAATATTATTCCCAACGTAACGCCGGCCCCTAAATGGATTAGTGAGATACTTCCTGATTTCAAAGCCAAGATTGAGGGAATTGCCCTGAATGTTCCCGTCCCCCGTGGATCATGCCTTGATATTACCATGTTTTTAAAGGAAAGTGATTTTACGATTGATGAGATCAACAATACAATGTGGGAAGCTTCAAAAAAACTGCCTGGTCTGGTAGAAACGACGGCTGATCCAATCGTGTCAAGCGATGTCATCGGAAATGACCATTGTCTGATCTTTGACACCCGGGCAACCATGAAATCCAAATCCAGGATAGTGAAGGTCATCAGTTGGTATGATAACGGGCTTGGTCAGGCAAGCCATATCTTAAAAATTGTTGAAGCCTACAGCAGGCTTGATCTGGAAGGAGTCGCATAATGAAAGTTGCGATTAATGGTTTCGGTCGCATAGGCCGCTCGGTTTTCAGAATATTAAGCAGGAGAAAAGATATCAGTGTGGTTGCCGTAAATGATTTGTTTGACCACGAAGCTCTGGTCTATCTCCTGAAATATGATACAGTAATGGGGCGTTTCGGACAGGATATCAAATTGGAAGATGAAATGTTGATCACACCCAACGAACAGGTCAAACTCACAAGCATCCGTGATCCAAAACAACTGCCATGGGGTCAACTCGGCGTTGATGTAGTAGTGGAGTCAACGGGTGTGTTCCGGTTCAGAGATCAGATACTCGAGCACATCAATGCAGGAGCTAAAAGAGTTATCCTGACCGTCCCTGCAAAGGATGAAATTGACTTCACTGTCGTCCTGGGAGTGAATGAAGATAAACTTTCCCCCTCACACCGAATAATTTCAAATGCGAGCTGTACAACCAACTGTCTGGCGCCCATGGCGAAAGTACTCAACGAAAACTTTGGCATCAGGGAAGGTATCATAAATACGGTTCATGCATACACGAATGATCAGAGACTGGCTGATGTCCCCCACAAAGACTGGCGAAGAGGCAGGACGGCTGCAGAAAACATCATTCCCACCAGTACAGGAGCAGCCAAAGCCGTTGGAAAAGTATTGCCGGAGCTTGACGGCAAACTCGATGGTATCGCCTGCAGAGTACCCGTTCCCGATGGTTCAGTGGTGGACCTGGTCTGTGAACTTGAGACCGATGTGACCTTTGAGGATCTGCATCAGGCGGTCAGGACGGCTGCAAATACCGAACGGCTGAAAAAGGTATTACTATACTCGGAAAAGCCCATCGTATCTTCAGACATTATCGGGAACCCCTATTCTTCAATCTACGATGCCCCCTACACCAAAGTCCTTGATAAACGCATCGTCAAAACTTTGAATTGGTATGATAACGAATGGGGTTACTCCAACCGGGTTGCTGATGTAATAGGTCTGATCGGGTCCCTGGATTCATAAGCAAAATTGTTTTTCAACAGCTTGCTGCAATCAAGCCCGAATATCGGGCTTTTTTTGTGATTTGAACGGCCGGGCAGATTAGCTGATTTCATCGTCGGCGCGGATTCTTTTTAGCATTGCCGTTATCATACTACGGACAGTGTAACAGGATGTTATGAAATTATCTGCAATTGGAGAGAAAAGAAAAATTATTGTAAGTTTATGCGGTTTTTTACACAGCTCCTTTATCCTTTAAAATTTATAAGTAGTTGAATTCTTAAGAAAGGGAAAATCTCATGAGAAAAATATTTGCTGCCACATTTTTGATTTGTGCCTCTGTTGCATTCGGATCAGATTGGGTGGGTATCACATCCGACACACCGCAGGGATTTGAGAAAACGGTACTTTTTTCTAACGATGAAACAACCTCAATCAGGTTTACGCTTGAGGGCTTCCGGCAGAGCTCAGTTATGATTCATGGAGAGGAATATGCCAAAGTTACAATTGAAGGCGGGACTCCCCTTTTGGAAACCGGGTCACCGGATGTTGAGAAACTCACTGCTTCAATTATCATCCCTGATCAGTCGAGAATGGCAGTAAACGTGATTTCTTCAGAATATACGGAATATTCTCTGCCTGCTATGGCACCCTCAAAAGGGAATTTCACGAGAGATATTTCCCCTGATGATGTTCCCTGGACATTCGGAGACTCATATCATACGAACACTTTTTTCCCCGGTACTCTTGCGCGCCTCGGCACACCTTACATTGCTCGTGATTACAGAGGTGTGGCTGTGCATGTTTATCCCTTCCAGTATAACCCCGTTACCCAAATCCTGCGCGTTTACACCGAGATCACTGTTGAAGTGAACGCGGTTGAAGGTGAAGCCGTTAATCCGAAGATCAGAAGACATCCGCTGGAAGCAATTGAACTTAATTTTAAACAGATATATGCAGAACATTTTGACAATTTTAATACTTCCCGTTATGATATCCTGTCTGAACAGGGGAATATGCTGGTGGTCTGTTATGATGCCTTCCTGGATGAGATGGCGCCCTTTGTTGAGTGGAAAAATATTAAAGGACTGCCGACCCAGATGGTCAGTGTGAGTGAAGCCGGCGGCAGTGCCGACAATATCGGTCAATTTATTGAGGATATGTATTACAACGAAGGCCTGGCGTTTGTGCTGCTGGTTGGAGATATTGCTCAGGTTCCTTCGATCATGACCGGAGGCAGTGCGTCGGATCCTTCGTATGGATTTATCGAAGGTAATGATTCGTATGCAGAGATCATGGTTGGCCGGTTTTCTGCCGAAAATGCCGATCATGTCAATACGCAGGTTGAACGATCTGTAAATTATGAGCGTTATCCCATGAGCGGTAACGACTGGTATCACATGGGAATCGGTATCGCTTCTGCACAAGGGGATGGAATCGGCGATGATGGAGAAGCGGATTACGACCATGAGGACAATATCCGTGATCAGCTGTTAGGCTACAACTATTCGTCAATTGATCAGATTTATGACACTAATGGCGGTACGGATACCGATGTGACCAACTCCCTGAATGAAGGGCGCAGCATCATCAATTACACCGGGCACGGATCTTCAACCTCCTGGGGTACTACCGGTTTTAATGTCACTGACGTTAATAATCTTCAAAATGATAATATGCTGCCGTTCATCTGGTCCGTTGCCTGTGTCAACGGGGAATTCCAATCCGGGACCTGCTTTGCAGAGGCCTGGCTCAGAGCAACACATAACGGCGAGCCTACGGGTGCGATTGCGACTCTCATGTCAACGGTAAATCAATCATGGGCTCCCCCCATGCAGGGCCAGGATGAGTTTAATGCGATCCTCACGGAACAGTATGGGGATGCCAATATTAAAAGATGTTTCGGGGGCATCTCTGCCAATGGTTGCATGTCTATGAATGATGAGTACGGCAGCAGCGGTGAAAGTGAGTCGGATTATTGGACGCTTTTCGGAGATCCTTCCATCGTTTTAAGAACTGATACGCCGGCCCCGCTGACCGTTACGCATGATGCCGTGATAGTTGTTGGTGCTTCCGAATTTCCGGTGAATACAGGAGTTGCAAATGCACTGGCGGCCCTCTCCGGCGGTGGAGAACTTCTGGGGTATGCCTATGCCGACGACAGCGGACTCGCAAATATCGTATTGTCCGAGCCTATCCTGACTCCCGGTGAACTGCACCTGGTGGTAACAGGTTATAATGTTGAAACTTATGAAGCAGATTTATTCGCAATCGTGCCTGAAGGACCTTTTGTTGTCATGGATAGCTATGTGGTTGAAAATGATTCCAATGGCAATGGTGACATTGACTACGGAGAATCTGTGGAAGTGGGTCTCTTAGCTGAAAATGTGGGCGTTGATCCGGCCGTGGGCGTAACCGCTATGATCAGTTCGGATGATCCCTATGTTACCATTACCGATGATACGGTAACATTTAACGATATACCTACCGGTTCTTCAGAACTCAGTCTGGATACTGCAGCTTTCGATATCAGTAATACAACACCAGACGGCTATACTGTAATATTTGACGTAACCTTCACAGGTGAGACCGACACATGGTACGGCGGATTTTCCATCACAGTAAATGCTTATTGTGTAACGGGTGATGTGAATGCCGATTGGGAAATCAATGTTCTGGATGTGATTCGGGCCGTGAATATCATTTTAAACGCCGGAACACCCCCGTCTGAACTTGAGCTCTGCTCCGCTGATACAAATCAGGATGGCATCATTAATATTCTTGATATCATCGGGATGATCAATTTCATAGTCGGCAGGGACATCAGCTTTGTTGATGAAAGCGCTTCTGCCAGGGTTCTCATTGATGGCAATAGTGTCAGTCTTCAATCCAGCGTTCCAGTAGCCGGGTTGCAGTTGATGGTCAATTCGACCAGTTTGAATCTGGTGACACCTGAAAATATGCAGTGGGCTGTCAGTGACAATAATGGTCAGATGCTGTTGTACAGTCTTAGCGGCAATGTTATTCCCGCCGGAGAAACCAGACTTTTTGAAGTAGCCGGTGATAATTTAGAGATCAGCTCGGTAATCGTAGTTAATGAAGCCGGAAATGGGATCGATTCTGCCGTTGATTTGATTCCCGAAACCTTCTCACTCTATCAAAATTATCCTAACCCGTTCAATCCCGTAACAATGATCAGCTTTGATACACCCAGAGATGACGATGTGCGCCTGGCAGTATTCGACATCCTTGGCAGACAGATTACAGAATTAGTTCGGGGACCGATGAAGTCGGGTTTTCATACGGTTGAATGGAATGGTCTCGATGAAAAGGGCAATGCCGTACCTTCGGGACTTTATATTTACACGCTCACCGCCGGGGATGTATCCTACAGTAAAAAAATGATGCTGATGAAATAAACTTAAGTCCTCCTTTTTCTGACTAAAAATAAGCCCGGCAGCTGCCGGGCTTATTTTTTGGAATTTCCGCAGGAATCAGAGTTTGTCTGCTGGGCCGTTCATCCGATGAAAACAGTCAGGAAGGGTCAAGCAGTCGTTTTTCGCCTTTCAGCGCCTGGATGGAGCTAATTTCCTGGCTCGTTTCCAGCACACCAAGATATTTCCCTTCCCTGTTATATACGGGAAAATAACGGATCATGATCTTTTCTCCTCTGAAATTAATCCAAAAATCGGCATTTCCCAAGCTGCCGTTTTTGAATCCCTCGACAATCTCCAGAACCTTGCTAACGCTTTCTGCCGGATGACATTTAGCTACTTTACGGCCAATGACCGAGCGTGTTCGGACAAATATTTTCTCACGGTCAAGACGGTTAAAGTACTGAACGGTATCATTGGCATCCACAAATGTCACCTCAATGGGCAGAGACTCCATGATTGCATCAATCTGTTCGTAAGAAAGGTTCTGTATCAGTCTGCGGCGTTTCGTGCCCGGGCCCTCCAGTTCAGCCAGCATTTGGATGAAATTACTCGTGTCCTCGGCACCATAAGATTCCAGATTAATGCTCCCAAATCCGTTCAGTAAAAAAATATTGTCCTCCGCCGTGAGTACTCGTCTGCCCATCATATATAATATATCATTCTATTTCCAGATATGATTAGCCCGGATCGTCAGATATTCGGCTCCCTGTCTGGAGAATTCTTCACGGTCAGCAGGTGTCATCTCCATCAATTTTTCCAATTTATCAGTCATAATACCGAGTATCTGCCGCTCTGCCTGATGCTCCATGAGCATAACCTGGATGGGGCCGCCTTCTGGAATACCCCTTTCGATCAGCAGGGGGAACAGAAATCTTTCTTCCTTTGTATTGTGGATTTTGTCCCCGAATTCCAAAAGAAAGTCCAGTGCTCTGTGCAAGGTAACCCCGTCATGCTCCAGTTCGATTAATTTTTCCAGTTCGGTTTTCAAAACAGCCATTGCCCGTTCAATCATCTCATGTTCGGCGACGAGAATATCGTCCCATCTTTTATCAGTCAAAGTAGCACTCCAATTTAATTTATGAAAATATTTCGGAATTAATTTTTACCTGAATTTAATTCCATGTAATTGTGGTGAATTTAGCTCCTGTAATTTAGGCTGAAATAAGTGTAGAAAACGCAAAGGAGAATCTGCCGGGCAGTCCGTTCCTGATCACATCGGTTTTTCTCGGGCCTCCGGAATTTCAAATCAGCTGCGGTGATAATCCAATTATCGGCAGGTAATACCCTGAGTGCGAATCGGGAATATCAAAAGTACATATCAATAGTTTTGAAAAATATCATTATGATATAGTCAAAGTGTAATTGTAAATAAGATATAATCCATATATACAAGGAGATATAAAGAATCCAAATTATCGGCATACCCTTTGCAAGTATAGTAACCGTATTTGAAACGGGCAAAAATTTTAACAGGGAAAATTGAAGGATAAGGAGACAGCATGTTAGCAATTTTAACTTTCGTAACCACAGTGGTTTTGGGTATTTTACCCAATCATGATGTTTACAACCGGACGACAAGGTCTTTTAAAGATGGCGTGTTGGTTGAGAGCAAAACGGAAATGATCAGTGAGTGGAATTTTGATTCGGCAAAAGGCTGGTATTATGTGTTGCCGGACATTAATGTCAAATTAACTGTGACACCACAAACTGCTGAAGTCAATGGCAGCGAGACAGAGGGAACAGACGTCAACTCGGCAATCCTCCCCGAGATCAACGTGACCTTCACGAACTCATAAGTCTTTTGAATTTGGTAGGGATAAAAAGGGCCTTCGGGCCCTTTTTTTTAATCCCTTCCCCGTTGAGATTCTGAGTGCACGGCCCCTTTATTTCACGGGTCTCCGATTCACAGCGGATGGGAATATCCGTTTATTTATATCTTTTTTCGTCCATCCTTAACCCCATAAATTTATTCGGGTAGTCGAACGGCCTGATGATTATAGTAAATATCTCGATCTAATCTGGAAAAGCATATGAAAATTAAACAATCCGGCAATCATCTTGACCAGATGATGCGTCAGTCCCGTGCGCACCATGTGCAGCTGAGTGAAATGGCAGACAGGAAAGCGAATATGCTGCTGACAATTGCCTCGGTAGTCATAACCTTGTCTGTTCCTCGTCTTGTAGAACCACAATTCATGCTGCCGGCTGTGTTGCTGATTGGCTTTTGTCTGTTAACTATAGTTTTGACCACCTACGCCGTCATGCCTAAATATTCGAAGCATCTGCGCCAGCACAGTTCTCCTGATGTGCAAGATCCCGATTTTAATTTGCTGTTCTTCGGTGATTTTATCCGCTTAAGCCTCGAAGAATACGAAGCTGAAATGGAAAAGGTAATGAACAGTCCTTCGGCAGTTTACGAAGTCATGGTGAGGGAGCTCTATACGCTGGGTTCTTTTCTGGCACGTAAAAAATATCGTTTTATTCGCTGGGCATATCTGTCTTTTATCAGCGGGCTTTTCATAAGCGGACTGGCCCTTGTTTTGACTTTAACCTTGACCTGAAGGTCAGAATCGCTTGAATACCCTTAAGCAAAAATTGCCCCAGGCCCTACTCCTGATTCTTGTGGTTTTCTTAATTGGAACCCTTGGTTTTTATTTACTGCTTGACCATCTGACCATGTCAGAGTCTCTGTACCTGACAGTGACTACCCTCACAACTGTTGGTTATGGTGATATCACTCCCCTCACAAGAATACCGGCCAATGGAAATCCCATTGTTGTGTTGAGTTTTACAATTTTTCTGATTCTATTTGGAATGGGAGCGTTTTTATACACACTGGGTATTGTTACCGAATACATAGTTTCCAGCGAACTTGGAGGCCGCAACCGACGGCGGAAAATGCTGAAAGCCATTGCAGATCTGCGCGGGCATTACATAATCTGCGGTGCCGGCAGAACCGGTTTTGTAATTATCAACGAATTGATCAATACAGGACGTCCTTTTGTCGTGATTGAGAATTCACCTGAGCGCATTAAAAAATTGAAGCAATTCAACAAAAACATTCTCTGCATTGACGGAGATGCTACTGAGGAGAGTGTCCTGAGCACCGCCGGATTAAAATATGCCGCAGGGATTGCTCCTGCACTGCAGGAAGAAAAAGATAATCTCTACATCGTACTTGAAATGTGGGAAAAACGTCAGCAGGACCCCAATTTCCGAATCGTTGCAAAAGTGAACAATCTTCAGGGGACGGGACCGAAACTGAAAAGTGCCGGGGCAGATGTTGTTATTTCCCCCCATGAGATCAGTGGCAAACGCATGCTGGCAGAAATGATGCGTCCCTCCGTAACGAGTTTTCTGGGTCAAATGCTGGAAGCTTCGGATTCCGTTTACCGCTTTGACCAGGCCACTATCGGACTCCACTCTGCGCTTGCCGGATTGACTTTTAACAGGGTCAGACAGAAAGAGGGAGCCGGATTAACAATTCTCGCAGTCCGCAGGGCAGGGAAAGGGGAATTCATAATGCGTCCTGCCGATGACCTCAAACTTGTCGCCGGCGATGTTCTGATCTGTCTCGGGGATACTGAAAGCATCGCTAGACTTCGGTCACAATGCGCCGGGAGCGAAAATTGATGCAGCGATCGGCACTTAAAAATCATCTGATCATTTGCGGTATTAATCGTACTTCATTGAGTATCATAGAGGAATTGGAGACGCTCAAGGGCGTTGACGGAGAGGATCCTGTTGGCACCGTCTCCGCGGTCGGGAAAGATTATATCGTAGTTGATCTGGACGAAGAAATACTTGAAAGAACACGTGAAAAATATAAACATTTTGAGTATGTCGTCGGTGATGCTTCTGATGATGAGGTTCTTAAAGCGGCCGGGATTGAAAGTGCGTATGGGATTTTCCCGGCACTCAACGACAATAAAGAAAATATCTTCATCACTTTCACTGCACGCAGGCTAAACCCCCGGATTCGGATTGTCGCCCGGGGGAATGACCTCGTCCATATTGGGAATAAATTCAGGCAGGCAGGGGCCAATGCGGTTGTCTCTCCTAATTTTATTGGCGGTATGCGCATGGTTTCGGAGCTTGTTCGTCCGGATGTAGTAATCTTTTTAGATCAACTGTTACGGCAGAAAAACAAATATTTATGCCTTGAGGAAATCAAAGTCACCGCAGATTCCTATGCTTTGGGGAAAACGCCCGCCGAAATCGGCTCACTGCCGGATAACAATCTCCAGATCATTGCATTGAAAAAGTCCGGTTCTGCAGATTACATTTACAATCCCGACGCGGGCTCCGAACTCTCTCTTGACGATATTTTTGTAGTACTTGGCGACACCGGGCAGATAAAATCGTTCAGAAAATATCTCATTGACAATCAATCTGTCCAACGGGAAAATAAACTGGAAGGGAATAAATGAAAATAATCTTTTACGGTACACGCGGTTCAATTCCCGTTGCCGACCGGGATTTCATTCAGGTTGGAGGAAATACATCCTGTGTACTGGTCATTTTCAACTCGGGAGAAATTGCGATTCTCGATGCCGGTACGGGGATCAGAAAACTCGGGCATGACTTACTGGAGGATAAGGAAAAAACAAAGGGTGAGATCTTCATCGGTCTTTCGCATACTCACTGGGATCATATTCAGGGATTTCCTTTTTTTAAACCGGCCTACGATCCGGGTCAAAAATTGATTATCTCACTCTGTGGCAGACAAAAACATGCCAGGGATTTAAGCAGTATTTTTGCAGCACAGATGCAGCGGGATTATTTCCCCGTTTCATTTGACAACCTCCAGGCGAATATAGAGTTCTTTGAAGCGGATACAGAGGTCTGGCACACGCAGTCAGGGGCTGCTATCACAGCTGCAGAACATGGTCATCCCGGCGGAGCCTGGAGCTACCGGATTGAGGAGCAGGGGAAAATTTTGGTTTATTGTACAGATATTGAACACGGTGCCGGGATTGATCCGAATGTTGTCAGGTTTTCGAAAGATGCGGATCTGTTGATCCACGATGCCCAATATACCTCTGAAGAATTGAAATCTAAAGTCGGTTGGGGACACAGCAGCTGGGATCAGGCTATCGAAGTTGCCGACCGCGCGGGTGTCAGGCAGTTGGCTTTATTTCACCATGATCCCGAACACAGCGATGCATTCCTGTTTGAACTTGAAAAAAAATATCAGCAACACCATGCAAACATCTTTCTGGCACTGGAAACCATGTCAATCACGTTATAACCGCTAAAGCACCGAATACGTCATACCAAACGGCGTGAAGCGGTGCAGGATTACTACAGGGTCAGGGGAAATCCCTGAGACAGAATTATTTATTTAGTGGTCAATCTGTAAACACCATCCCAGTTTTCAGGCGGTGGGTCGATTTTAAACTTGCTGCAGCGATCCAAATACAGGCGGCTGGGATTCGTTTGTCTGCCGGGATACATATCCTCAAGCTCAGCAGTAATTGTGAAAGCGCTAATTGCGGCATCCCATTTTTGTTTTCTGTACAGTGCAACTCCCGCTTCAAATTTGGGGATCAGATCACGGTAAAGTTCAGGCGTATCCGACTTTTTTGAGATCAGTTCGTAAACCTTGACCGGCTGCTTTCTGCCAACCACCATAACATAGTCCAATTCACGAAAAGTGAAATCCTCTTTAACCGCTTCATAGGTTTTGTCGGCCACCTGAATGTAAATCCCATACTGTTTTGCAGACGACTCCAGTCTTGAGGCAGTATTTACGGCATCGCCTATCATTGTGTAATTCAACCGCTGCGTGGATCCAATGTTGCCCGTGACGAACCTCCCGGAATTGATTCCGATACGATTCTGTAAATTCAAGACGATTTCAGGCCAGCGGTCTCCTTGTGAGCGCCATTTCTCCCGGAGTAATTCCAGCTTCCGCTGCATCTCCAGGGCAGTGAGGCAGGCGGCATATTCATGATCTTGCAGCATTACCGGGGCCCCGAAAAAAGCGACGATGGCATCCCCGATATATTTATCAAGCGTTCCTTTGTTTTTCAGTAACACTGCGGTCATTTCCGAAAGAAATTCATTCAGCAATTCAACCAGGTCAGTTGGGGACAGCAATTCGGAGAAAGAAGAAAAACCCTGTATATCACTGAAAAAAGCCGTGTGATAACCTTCGTCACCTCCAAGTCTGGGTGTCTGATGTTCCGAGTACATCTGGTCGATGAGCTGTGGGGAGATATAAGTTCCGAAAGTATCTTTGAGAAATTGTCTGTCACGATGAGCACTGAACAGTTTGTAGGCCAGATTCACACCATACAAGATACAGATTGTAGCCAGAGGGAATACTACCGGCAGCATCATAGATCTGCCGGGCGCAGGAATATTAAGGCTGGTCAGCCCCGTAAACCCGTTCGGTAATACAACTTTTAAAGCTGTTTTGAATAGCCACAAATAATCCGCAGTAAAACTGCCAATAGCAAAAGACAACCACCCGATTACGAGAAGCAGCATGGGTATCAGGCCGGCAACAGGTCTGAAGATACTTGTCAGAGTAAGTGTTAAAACCACGAGGCCCAGGATCATTCCCAACTGCAAAAATGCCGACCCGGTTGAAAAATGCAGCGATCCGGCAGGCAGGCGAATCTCGTTCCCATCCAAAATCTGTTGAATGGCGTTGGCATGCATTTCCACTCCGGGTGTAAACTGTTTCACATTCCGGTAACGAAAATAGGGGGACCGTACGAAATCATGATCTTCAGGAAGGGCGGAACCGATGAGTACAATTTTATTCCGGAAAGGTTTGTAGCCGGGGTAGCTCAGGTACAGGTCCATGATATCACTGTCTTCTGCGGCCAGATTGTAATCAGCCGTATCCAAAATATCGGAAAGCGGATAACGGTTAAAAGTTTTGTAAACATCAGAAGGAGGACCATAATAATTTAACAAAAAGGCGTTTTCATTTTGGATAGTTGTGGTGCTGACATTGCCGATACTGAATTTTTTAGTCCCCGGGTCGAAATACCACCCTGCAGAATCTGTTATGTGTCTGTATTGCAGGACCGCTTCCAGACCCATGGAATAATATAATTTATCCGGATTCTTACTGAAGGAGGTAAAGAGCAGATATTTTCTGCTGACACCGTCAGGGTCATCGGTGTGATCTACAATTCCGATGGAATATGGAAGTGTCAGCGTCGAATCACCGAAATGCAGATTTGAGGTTGGCGAAACCAAATAATCCGGTTGGGGGACGCGGTTGGTCTCATATCCCCGTTTAGCGCCTAAAATGATGGCAGTCCCGTGGTCTGCAGCATATTGCATGGCGCTGAAGAAAGCTTCGTCGCCGTCGATGATATCATCCGGCGAGAGTTTGACATTCTTAATATGTTTCAAATTGGAAATAAGGTTTAGGGTTTGGTGATCCGGGCTGTCAAACAACAGATCAAAGGCGATTACTGAAGCTCCTGCATCGGTGAGATTTCGCACCACGCGACTCCAGACCGTCCCTCTGCCATACGGATATGGTTCGGGGATAAGGCGGTAGGATTCATCGTCAATTTCGACCAGAACCACCGCCTGTCCTGCATCCCGAAGTCCGTTACCCCGATCCGTAAATCTTTCACCCTCCTCCCAGATGCCGTCATTTTCGCCGGTGTCGGGTACCAAATACCCGGGATCACCCGGACATAGTCTATCGCGTCCACAGTCTTCAAACGGTTCGTTGTCATTGCGATATTGATTGCCGAGATCGGTAAAGCTCTCCCCCGGATCCCAGGTGCCGTTATGATTGGCATCTGCGAAAGGTTCGGGTATTTTTGACATTGCAGATCGTGAGCCGGGTCCGGCGAGAGGCCCCCTGAGTTTAAAGCGGTAGTCGTAAAGTGCTGCTTCCGGAGGACGCAGAAATCCGGCGATATATATACCGGCAGACAGTATGAAAGATACAGCCGTGAGACCCATGAAAGGCAGGGCCCGCCTAAGTGAATTGAGATTTATCGACGGCCTGAGGATGGCAATCAGCCTCTAATAGTCGGGTTGTAAGTGCAGATAGAGCCCGGTAAATTGAAACCGGCTATGCAATCTTTCACATCCCTGCGGTTTAAGACCAGGCAAATCCGGATATTGGTAGTACTCATTAAGATCATGGCTGAATTCATGCCGTTTATTGCTCCGGAACGAATTATTCATGATTATGCTGCATAGTTGACAACCGGATCTCTGAAGTATGCTTTAACTCTGTCTGGTGAACTTGCAATGAGCTCCATGTGAGACTTTGTTACTTCCAGCAGTTTAGTTTTTGTTC